>SWDS01000006.1:5222-82834 GCA_005116745.1 Nitrospira sp.
TCTGGGAGAACGAATACCGGACAGATCATGTGCTACAAAAACCGGACAACTTAACCTGCTATCTACAGAGTCCCGTGTTGATCAGAGGGACAGAAAACGGTGTGCTAAATTTGTGCTAAAAATCTGTAAAACAGACCGAATTCCTCAGAATCAATCGAATCAGTAGAAACCACTTAAGTCATTGCTTATAAAGATAAAACTGGGAAAACTTCGCAAAATCAAGCCATTGATATTATTCGTCTTTTCGAACTTTTAAGGCGAGGGCCCTGGGTTCGAGTACCAGCCGGCTCACCAGATCGGCCGTTGAATGGTTGAAAGCGTTGGCCGTCGAGCATTCCGAAGACCCCATCGTCAAGGTATAGGTGAAGGGCGTGGATAACCTCGCGGCTGGCTTTCAGTATTACGCTGGAAGAGAAGGTTCAGCTGGACAACCACGAGCAGTCCATCGACGGTCGAATGGTGGCGATCCCCAACGCCTGTGCGAAGCGCATGGCCGGCATCACCATTCATCAGGACGATCTCCAGCTCCATCTCCTCAACTTGAACTGATCCAGAATTTATTCGGGGTTGGAGTCTCGGTCGGTTCATTCAGTTACTCTCATCGCTCCGTCACTTGTCCTCCTCTTTTGTGGTCCTGCCTTTGCAAACCTACTGGTTCGACGCACCAAACAGAGACAAACTGATGCATAATGCGCCAGGCAGTCTGGTTCGCTGGCGCATTATGGGGCAGTCGAAGCCCTGTGCCTTGCTTAAGGGGAGAATGTCATGACCGAAGAATGGGGCGCGATTCTCGTCGTCGATGATGATGCAGATATGCGGGAATTGGCCTATGACATGCTGAAAGATCGGGGTCATCAGGTCACGATGGCTGGAAGTGGAGAGGAAGCTCTGAAACGATTGGCCGAAGAAGACCATGCGGTCGTCCTCACGGATCTTCGTATGAAAGGGATGCAGGGGCTTGAATTGCTAACCCAGATCAAACGAAACCATCCAGATATCAACGTGATTCTCATGACCGCCTTTGGGTCGGTGGAGACGGCGGTCGAAGCGATGAAACACGGGGCGAGCGACTACCTCACCAAGCCGGTCAAGAAAGATGAGCTGATCCGCGTCGTCGAACGGGTGATCAGAGAAGCGGCGCTTCGGCGGGAGGTCAGACGGCTCAGGAAAGAGGTCCACAAGGAATACAGTTTTCATCACATCTTAGGTAAGAGCAAGGCGATCCAGGCGGTATTCGATTTGATTCGCCGGGTGGCTGATAGTCCGACCAACGTCCTGATCACGGGAGAAAGTGGAACAGGCAAAGAGTTGGTTGCCAAAGCCATTCACTACAACAGTGACAGAAAGGACGCTCCCTTTATTCCAGTGAACTGTGCGGCGATTCCAGAGCAACTCTTGGAGAGCGAACTGTTCGGGCATATGCGAGGCGCCTTTACCGATGCGAAGATGGATAAGCGGGGGCTGTTTGAAGAAGCGCAGAAAGGCACGCTGTTTCTCGACGAGATCAGTGAGCTGCCACTCATGCTTCAGGCCAAAATTCTTCGCGCGATTCAGGAAAAGGAAATCCGGCGCGTGGGAGCGAACAGGCCGATTTCGGTGGATGTGCGCATCATCGCGGCCACGAATCTGAACCTCACTGAGGAGGTTAAAAATAAGCGCTTTCGAGAAGATTTGTACTACCGGCTCAACGTCATTGAGCTGAAGTTGCCGCCGTTACGGGAACGACGCGAAGATATTCCACTCCTGGTCGAGGCCTTTCTTAAGAAGTGCGGCGAGGCCCGAGGGAAGGAGGTCAAGGGTGTCAGCGAGGCCACTTTGGCGATGTTGATGGATTATGTCTGGCCCGGGAACGTGCGTGAACTGGAGAATGTGATTGAACGGGCCGTGACGCTCAGTCGCAGTGAAAGAATTTCACCGGATGATCTGCCGGCAGCGGTGCAGGGAGCGCGAGGCGATCGGCGTGTGCTGGACGAAGCGGCTGAGCAGGCGTTGTCCTTGCATGAGCTTGAAAAAGAGTACATTAAGAAGATCCTCGAAAAGACCGGCGGCAACAAATACCAGGCCGCTCATGCCCTTGGCATCGATCGCAAGACCCTGTATCGTAAGCTCGCCGAGATCGAGGGTAAGCCTCATCCAGAGGAATAATTCCCACGTTCTGATCATCACGACAAGATCGTGAACTGACACTTCCGCTCTAGGCTGAGATCGATCACATGAAGGATGTTGACCGTCTTGCCATGCGCACTGTGTTTTGGATAACCCCCCTCCTTACGGTAGGAATTTTTGTTCTAGACCTGTTGACGCCGGTCGGCGTGGCGGTGTCGATTCTGTATCTCGTTCCATTGCTGCTGACGTATCCATCTTTCCGAACAAAAGATCCGCTCTACGTCGCTGCTGTGGCCACGGTACTCACGTGGGCTGACGTTCTGCTGAAACCACCCGGTCTCCCAATTCCCTATGCACTGTTTAACCGTACCTTGGGTACGATGGTCATCTGGGTCATCGCCATCGGTCTGATTCGGTATAAGCGAACCCAGCACGAGTTGATGTCTTCGCTGGTTGAACAGGCCCATGCCGAAGGTCTGATGATGGAGGCGCAAGAGGCCCGCGACCATGCGGATAGGGAGGCGGTGCGTGCCGTGGTCGGTCGTGAAGTAGCTGAAGAGCAGCTCCTGGTCAGCCGGCTCACGCTGGAAAGCATCATTGAATCCGCAATGGATGCGATCATCACCGTGGACGAAGATCAGAGAGTCCGGTTATTTAACCGCGCGGCCGAGGAGATGTTCGGCTGCTCCGTTCGAGAGGCCACTGGGCAGCCGCTTGATCGATTCTTACCGACACGCTTCCGAGACGCCCATCGTCATCATGTCCACGCGTTCGGGCAAGCCGGTGTCACGAGCCGGAAGATGGGCAAACTCGGTACCGTGATGGGGTTCCGCTCGAACGGAGAGGAGTTTCCGATTGAAGCCGCGATCTCGCATATCACAGTGGAGAGGAAGACCTACTATACCGTCATTCTCAGAGACATCAGTGAGCGCAAGCGGGTTGAAGAAGACCTCCGAGAGAGCCAGCGGAAACTTCTTACGCTGATAGCCAATCTTCCGGGCTTCGCATATCGCTGCAAAAATGATCGCGACTGGACACTTGAGTATCTCAGTGAGGGAGTGTTCGATTTGACGGGGTATACCGCTGATGACTATCTCGTTCAACGCAGCATCTCATACGGTGAGACAACGCATCCGGATGACAGAGAGCATGTGTGGCAAGAGGTCCAGATTGCCGTAGAGCACCATCACCCCTTCGAAATAACTTACCGAATCTTAACCAAATCGGGCGAAGTCAAATGGGTCTGGGAGCGGGGAGAAGGGATTTACGCACCGGATGGCACCCTCAGCTACCTCGAAGGGTTTGTCACCGATGTGACAGAACGCAAGCGTGCCGAACACTTGCTACGGCAGAGCGAAGAACGGTACAGGCGCCTCATAGCCGTCTCGCCCTATGCGATCCTGGTGAATCGTGAGGACCGCGTCATTTTTGCGAACGATCAAGCGATCAAACTATTCGGAGTAGTGAAGGCCGACGAGCTACTCAGAAAGTCTCCCCTAGATCTGTTTCATCCTGATTATCATGCCACCGTGCAAGAGCGGGTTCATCAGTTACTGGAAGGCAGCTCGCTCGTTCCGGTGGTCGAGGAGAAAATCGTCAGACTGGATGGAACATCCATCGATGTGGAGGTCAGCGCGGCGAGGTTCGTGGATGAAGAAGGTCCGGCTATCTTGGCTATGCTCCGAGACATCAGTGAGCGGAAACGACTGCAGGAACAATTGCGGAAGACCGAGCGGATCGCCGAACTGGGTACGCTAGCCTCCGGCATGGCCCACGAAATCGGGACACCGATGAACGTCATTCTCGGCCGTGCCGAATATCTGATGGACCGTGTGACGGATGAGCCAGTGAAAAAAGGGCTTCAAACTATTGTCATGCAGGTTGAGCGGATTACGAAGGTGATGAACCAGTTGCTGACGTTCGCGCGACGCAAAGTCCCGGAGCAGTGCCCCCTGGACCTTCGAGAAACGATAGAAGCCGGCATGGAGTTGTTTCAGGAACGTCTCGCACGAAATCAGATCCAGGTGGAGCTCGCATTGGCCGACGACTGTCCGAGGGCGCTGGCCGATCCGGATCAGATGAGCCAGGTCTTCATCAATCTCGTGATGAACGCCGTGCATGCCATGCCGGACGGCGGAATGCTACGAATCGGCCTGGCGCCGGAAAAACACATGGTGAAACTCACGATAGCCGATACGGGCCACGGAATTCCCCTGAATGTGGTCGAGAAAGTCTTCGAGCCGTTCTTCACGACGAAAGAATTCGGTCAGGGGACAGGATTGGGACTGACCGTGGTCAAGGGCATCATCGAAGAACATCAGGGTTCTATCATTGTTGAGAGTGAAGAAGGGAAGGGCACGGCGTTTACAATTTTGCTTCCGCAAGTTGACAGCCAGTGACGTCTATCTCCTGTGGCATCCTGCGACAGCTGATCCATCCTTGACTGTGGTTTTTCTCATCAGGTGAAGCATCGTTATTCCTCATCAGGGCGTGATTTTCTTGGAATTACCCCCTCCTTCTGTTCCCCTTCTCATGGCATGCCCCTTGCCAGTTATCCAATCTAAGAGCTTGCGAAGACCGGAATGGGGGCCGGAGAGGATGTCGCGCATGACGAATGGAAAAGCCGCTGTCTTGCTGATCGTCGAGGATGACCGCGAAATGCGCAGTCTGCTATGCGATGAATTTTGCGAAACAGGATATCAGCTGCGTGAAGCAAGGGATGGGGACGAAGCATTTCTGGCCGTGCTGCAGTCCGTGCCGGATCTGATTTTGACGGATCTACGGATGCCGGCGGGAGGAGATGACTACATCAGCCGGCTGAGGACCGTGGCACCCAGGTGTCCAATCGTCGTCATCACGGGATTCGGCGATCCGACATTGAAAACACAGGTACTGAAAGCAGGAGCGAATGCGTACTTTGACAAACCCGTCCGTCTTGCCGAGCTGAAGGCTTGTGTGCAACTATTGCTCGACTACAGACCCGGAGCTGATCGCTGACGGTCTAGGCCTTATGCTCTTCATCTCGAGAAATGAGCCCGCTTTGTGTGACTCAGAACGTCTTGACGGATCGCCGCAGACGGATCCCATCATTGCCGCGCGAATCGAAGCGATCAAGCAATTATCACAGGGCCTCTCGGACCGCGTGGCGGTGATGGACCCCGCATTCAATATTGTCTACGCGAACGAGGCAGCCTGGGCTGTCGACCAGACTCACGCACCTCGCCGACCTCATGCCAAATGCTATGAAGCGTTTGCGCATCGGACCGACCCTTGTGGGACCTGTCCGGCTATAAAGGTGTTTGAGGCACCAGAGATCCAGAGCGTATCTTGTTCCAGCGGAGGAGACGGCACGGCCTGCGGGATGCAACAAGCCTTTCCCTTAGCGGATGCGCAGGGAACGGTGGCCTCCATGTTGGTGCTCTTTCATCCCACACCGAAGTTGCATAGTCGAGCAACGCCAGAGAACGCCACCGGTCAGGCGGGAGGCGATGGTCTGGGGAATTTGATCGGTCGAAGTCCGGCCATGCGGCAGCTGTTCGACATGACTCGTCTTGTGGCGGACAGTTCGGCAACCGTCCTCATACAAGGGGAGAGCGGAACGGGTAAAGAAATCCTGGCGAGAACGATTCATGCGCTCAGCAACCGGAAAGATCGGCCATTCGTCGTCGTCGATTGTGGATCCCTGCCAGAAACACTGCTCGAAAGTGAACTGTTTGGGCATGTGAAGGGCGCCTTCACCGGGGCGGTCGCCAATAAGCGTGGGCTCTTCGAAGAGGCAGATGGCGGGACCATCTTCCTCGACGAGATCGCCGATACCACGCCGACCTTTCAAGCGAAGCTGCTCCGCGTTCTGCAAGAGGGCGAGATCAAGCCCGTTGGTGGAACCAGGTCGTTGAAGATCCATGCGCGGGTCCTTTCTGCTTCGAACAAAGATCTGACCGAACTCGTGAAGGCCAAGACATTTCGGCAGGATTTGTACTATCGACTAGCCGTGTTGCCTCTCTATTTGCCAGCTCTCCGGGAACGGCGAGACGACATCCCACTGCTAGTCCACCACTTCGTCGCCGCTTCCTGTGCCCGACATCATCAACCGGTTCGGCAGGTCGATAGCAAAACGATGCGGGCGTTGCGCGACGCGCCATGGCCAGGCAACGTCCGACAATTGCAGCACTACATTGAGCGGGCCGTGGTGACGACCGCCGGTCCGTGGCTCCGGTGCGAGGATCTCCTCGACGTTGGCATCGCTGACGAGCACGAGAGTTTACGCTCAACGTCGCGGGGGGTGGTTGCCCAGGCCGAGCGCATCCGGATCATGGACGCGCTGGAGAAGACCGCAGGAAACCGATTGAAAGCCGCCAAGTTGCTCAAGATCAGCCGAGCGAGTCTCTATAACAAGCTCCGAGCCTATAGCATCGAATAGCCTGGTGGTTGCCCCCGTCCAACTCTTTCTTCAGGTCACTGCTCTCCACATATTTTCATAGCCTACTCCATTGAAACTCTGGATAACGGTCTGGATGCCTGCTGGAACCCTGTGAAACCTGCGCTTCAGCTTCTGTATCTGGCCGGACAGACCTGAAGATGAAGGGTGTTCCTCGTGTGTGCCTTTTCGCCCTTTCTCTGGCGGATGGACGTCTATCGTGATGGACAGCATAAGTGGATGATATCTGAACGATCGAGTGAGATCTCCTTTGCGATTGTCCAAACTGATGGATTGCATTGAGCACAGGCAACAGACCCTGATACTCGATGTGAAACTCCCAATCAGCTCTTCTGGCACGCGAATGATTCGTTGTAGAGACCGCGAGCAGGCACGGCACAAACGTTGCGGTAGCCAGGAACATATACAGAGGTCCTGCTCTGTCGGAGTTGGCTAGTGATTCGCTTTGTCAGTAGTTAGCTCTGTTCGCTCGAACGCGAGCGGTTGTCCCGACCGCCACGGGTCAGCGATGAGGGGGTCACAGGTGAGAGTGGCCCCCTCGTTTTCTATTCAGGTAGGGCCAGTGGATGGCATACAGGGATTGAGTGCGACGCAGCATACAAGAGGAGGGGAAACCATCTCTTGTACGTGACGGTGGGTGGCGGTACGAACATGCTCTGAAGGTCGTCCTTTGGGAAAGAGGAGGCGCATGCCGAGGGTCAGTCCTGTGGCCGAGATAGAAAGCAATCTTGTAGAAGCTGTCGAGGAGGTGGATCGATCTCTCCTCCACCAAGCCTATTGCGATCAGAACGAGTTCCTGCTGCTGGAACGGTTTATCCCACCGTCGGTTGTCGAGCCCTGCCTGTGCGAGATCGAGCAGCTCAGCGGTGCAGTCCATCGTAATTATGTGCCGAGCCATAAACAGGGAGGCAGCGTTAGTTTTTACAGCATCCAGGAGAAGGCGCCGTCGCCGTCGATTCTGGCCTTATATCGGTCGCCCGCGCTTCGGATGTTCCTCAGTCGGCTGGTCGACGCTCCCCTCATGCTCTGTTCAGAAGACGATCCGCATGCCTGCGCGTTGTATTACTACACCAAGCCAGGCGACCACATCGGCTTTCACTATGACACGTCCTATTACAAGGGGGCCCGCTATACGGTTCTCATTGGCCTGGTTGAGCAATCCGAGCATTGCCGGTTGGTGGCGCGGGGGCATAAGGGCAAGGCTCCCACCGAGATCAGCGAAACCCGTATTCCGATGGATCCTGGAACGATGGTGGTTTTCAACGGCGACAAACTCTGGCATGCCGTCACACCGCTTGGCGCTCACGAACGGCGGGTGATCTTGACGCTGCAATACGTGACGGATCAGCGGATGGGGCCGCTCAAGAAACTGTTCTCCAACATGAAGGATGCGTTTGCCTACTTCGGGCCGGCCGCACTGATGCACCGGCCCAAGGCGAAGCAGACCTCGATCAACGACCGCGTGATGATCCGAGCCGACATGATGACCGATCATCCGACGCTGCAATTTCTCGCGAGAGTATGGAGTGCATCTCTCAATCGCGATTCCTGAGGCGCAGGTGGTTGAAGCCCCGACTTTGCTACGCATAGCCCGGATGGCGCCGGCCTGCGATGTAGAGGCCGATGAATAGGGGGCGGCGTACGTCCATGGCTCTTGTGTTCAGGAGTCGATTGGGTAGGCGCAGAATCGATTATTCACCAAGCTGACACCTCTCGGGCCGACGGGAGTCTGTCAGTTGACGCTTGAGGAGAGGCCGTACTCCTTGATGCATAACCAGAGGGGGTATCATGCAGGTTCAGAAGAGCAGGAGGAACATCGGAGTCTGGTCTGTCGCGGCTTCGCTCGCTGGGGTGTTCGCACTTGGAGCACCGGGGCTGAGCAGCTCAGCGCTTGCCGCTGTCAGTCCACATGTGAGCGAAGCCGTCGAGCATGCGAAAGGTGCCGCGTCACATGGGAAGCAGGGACATGCCGACGCCTGTGTTCAGCGCGCGGAGGAAGGGCTTAAGCATGCACAAGCGGCTGGTGTGAAAAACCCGCATGTGGATATGGGCGTCATACATCTGATGGAGGCGGTGCAACACGGCAAGGCAGGGCATGCGGATGCGTGCACCGAACATGCCGAGGGTGCGTCCACGCATTTGACTGAAGTCTTAGCTGAAGGTACGACGGCGACTGGGAACCGCGTGTTCTTTCGCGGAGGCTATGGCGCACTCACGAGCGATCGTGCCGGTGAGTTGATCACCGACGTCCATACCAAGGGGAATACCGGGACCGGCGGCTATTACATCGGCGGTGGAGCGGAACTCATGGTCACCAAGGACCTGTGGGGTATGATGCCAGGCGTTGCGCTCGTGGGCGAGATCGGATTGGAATTCAAAAGATGGAGTTCTAGCAGCGTCGTGAATGGGGAGGCCCTGGTCGGGAATACGGCTCCGGCCAAGGTGCAGATGACCATGTTGACGGCGAGTGTGGCCCCCAAGATCAAGTTCAGGCAGGGGACCGATTTCCAACCCTGGATCATTCCGGTCGGGTTGGATTTCCATGTCATCAGTCCGACATCAAGTCAGATCAATTATTTGGACATCGGGGTTCAGTTTGGTGGTGGCACGGAGTTTCGCGTGTGGAAAGAGTTGTGGCTTGGGCTCGACAGTCGATTCCATCTGGCGTCCAATCAAACCAACACGGTGAATAATTTCTGGACCACCGGCATCTATGGGGCCATCGGATTCTAAACAGCCTGATGTTGCAGGACGTACCCCCGTTCAGCCGTGGGCTGTGTTGTGTCGTGCTTTGCAGGGAGCCGCGATCGGCTCCCTGCTCTTACCCCCTACCCTTCCAGATTATGGGGACGGCTCGCTGGATTCGACGAGCGAGTGGCCACTGTGAACGAATAGGTCGGTCTTCTTCTCTGGAAGTTCTACAAAGGAGTTTCGATGTCTATCCCTGAACAAGCCCCAGCGCTCCAGGCCCCCCCACGTCAATATGTCAATTTCGTCTTCTA
Organism: Nitrospira sp.; assembly: GCA_005116745.1. Lineage (NCBI taxonomy): Bacteria > Pseudomonadati > Nitrospirota > Nitrospiria > Nitrospirales > Nitrospiraceae > Nitrospira > Nitrospira sp. The sequence continues at coordinate 14,769 of SWDS01000006.1, forward strand.
TCAAGTCGACCCAGCCTGGCGGCGTCTACCAGAGGATATCCGCACCCAGGGTAAACAGGAGTTCCTGCGGGCCGTGGAGGACTATGCCGGCAAAGTCCTGGTGGTGCCGTATTCGACTATCGGCATTCGCGGCGACTGCGACTTTATGCTCTGGCGCATCAGCTACGATCTGGATCTCTTCCAGGATATGAGCACCAAGATACTCACCTCCGGCTTAGGACAATACCTCACGACCCCGTATTCCTATCTCGCGCTGACCAAACGGTCCGTCTACGTGGACCACCACACCCACGCGGGACAGGAAGGGAAACGGCTGACGGTGGTGCCGGGGAAGAGCAAATATAACTTCGTGTATCCGTTCCTCAAGACACGCGAATGGTTCCTGCTCACGAAGGCGGCGCGACAGGGCATGATGGATGAGCATATCGAAGTGGGCCATCGGTTTCCGTCCGTGAAGCTGAATACGGCCTATTCGTTTGGGTTGGATGATCAGGAATGGGTGGTGGCGTTTGAAAGCGATAAGCCGGAAGACTTTCTGGAGCTCGTGATGGCGCTGCGCGAAACCGAGGGTTCACGCTACACGCTGCGTGACACGCCGATTTTCACCTGCGTTCGCAAGAGTCTCAAAGAAACGCTCGACACGCTCGGCGGCTAACGCCACAGAACTGCATGCTCGAAGGTTTCTGGTACATTGCCGGGGAAAGTGCTGCGGTCAGGGCCGGGCGGCCATTCGCGTCGGTGCTCTGCAATCAGCCGTTGGTGCTGTTTCGGGATGGGCAGGGTCGCGTGCATGCGTTGGAAGATCGCTGTCCCCATAAGGGCGTGCCGCTCTCGTCGGCGCGGCAAGAAGGGGATTCCTTGCGGTGCCCTTTTCACGGGTGGCGCTTTATCTCTTCCGGTGAATGTGTGGAAGTACCAGCCATCGGCAACGTAGCACATCCATCACTGGCCTCGGCCTGCGTGAAGACCTTTCCATCCGAGGAGCAGGATGGCTGGGTGTGGGTCTACATTGGTAGTGAGCAGTGCCCGAAACCCTCATCTCCACCACCATCGTTGCCGGTTCCAGCCGATGGCAGTCCGATGATTTCCGTGCGCGAGTCCGCAGAGGCGAAAGTCCGGTGGGATTTCGCAGTGGATAGTCTGATGGATCCCGCCCATGTCCCGTTCGTGCATCACAACTATTTCCGGCGGCGCGAGGCAGCCAGAAGAAAAGAAAAAGTGTTCACGCGGCTGCCGTTGGGGTTTCGCACGATCTCGCAGAATGTCGTGCTACCGGACACATTTATCTTTCGCGCCTTGTCTCCGAGGTTGAGCTCAGCCACGACCACGGTCGACTTCGTGCTGCCCGGCATCCATCTGGAACGATGGGAGATCGGCACACGGTTCGCGTCTGTTATGTTGGTGGCCACACCGCTTACGGATGAACGAAGCCGGTTCGACATTTGCGTCGGGTGGAACTTCTTGCACGGGCTACCCGTGGGATGGCTCGTCCGCCGGACTTTACGCACCATTCTTCGCCAGGACCGGGACATCCTGGAATTGCAGGAACAGGGGTTCGGCCAGAAGGGAAGTATGTTATTGAACTTAGAATCAGACACATTGGCCGTGTGGTACCGTCGGCTGAAGAGATACCGTTTGGATCAATTGGCCGGTGTGCCGGACCCACAACATCCGGTTCCTGAGAAGACCACGCTCAGCTGGACCACGTGATACCTACGGTCCACTGCAACCGCACATACTGAAGAACAAGACGGCGTAGAGGATTCAGTCTTGGCTCGCGCCGAATGTGCTCAATGTCTCAGACCGGTCCGTCGGACTGATGAAGGGTGATACCCGTCTGCCTGTGAGCACAGAACTCACCATCTTGGATGAACTTCAGGACGGCGATCGGCGATCCGTCGGTCGCTCCAATCAGGTGGTGGAGACCATACGCCGGCAGCCGGTGCTGTTTCCTGCCCTCATAGACGGTATGCATCATGACGACGAGGTGGTCCGCATGCGTGCCGCCGATGCGCTAGAAAAACTCATCGTGACAAATCCTGAGTGGCTCCAGCCTTTCAAAGTTCAGCTCATCAAGCATGTTTCGACTTTGCGAACAAGGTAGGACGATTTTCCTCCCCCAGATCGATTATGATAGCGCGGTATGTATTCCACTCTGGTCGTCCTGCATATTCTTGCCGCGGTCAGTTGGGTCGGTGGCATGATCTTTCTCTCCTTGGTTTTAGCTCCCTTGGTCAGGGGGCGAAAAGCTGCGCCGGAGTTTATGGCGCTGTTTCGCTCTGCGGCACTAAGGTTTCGCCCTGTCGTCTGGATCGCGATGGCGATCCTCTTGATCACTGGGCCGATGTTACTCTCACACCGTGGCCTCAGTGTCATGGCACCGGCTTCGTGGCCGGGAATCGTGACCATGAAACTGACGTTGGTTGCCCTGTTGTTGTTCCTGACCCTACTCCATGATCTTGTCTTCGGCCCTCAGGTCAGTCGGGTGAGCACTATCGCAGAATCTCAGCGAACCACCGGAGAACAAGTCATCTTCAAATCTGCTCGCTGGTTGCCACGTCTTTCGTTGCTCCTTGCACTGGCCGTTATAGTTGCGGCGACGGTGCTGGCACGGTCATAGCCGAGCCAGGCGTTTGTGCGGTTCAGGGTTTCCCCCAGCTGTGCGCTCCCCTTCTCAAGGCGATGAGTCTGCTCGACTTCCGCGCCTCCGGCTAGTTATGCCGAAATCTAAGATCAAATTCTTTTTGTGACCCTAGGGCCCACCTTGGCCATGCGGCAGAACATCGGGAAGGGTCAATCTGTCGGGATGGATATTGAACTGCGGAGTCGTCTGGGTAGGCTGTACATGACGGTCGGATACTCGTTCGTCGATTCGATGATCATGACTTTTTCCCGCTAATCCATCGTGTGAGGGTCTACCCATCCCGAATGTTTCTCAGCACCAAGTCACCGCCGCTCTCACCATCGGCCGTCCGGACTTCGCGCAACTGACGATTCAGGCTCGATACTTGTCTCGGCAGTTCGCTGATGATTTGAATAGGCAACCGATCGCGGATTTCAGCATCCTTGATGCATCGCTGCGAAAACGAATCGCCTCATGGGCAGAGCTCTTCATCAATGGCGAGAATTTCACCGACCGTCAGTACATCGCCACGCAAACAGGGAGCACCAAAACTCTCGGCCAGCCGCTGCTCATTATCGGCGGCCTGCGGATCGATCTCTAGCAGTAGAACTCACCGTAATCTGTCACCTTCTCTGACAGGACTTCTAGCTCCTTGTAGCAGAGGGTCGCTTAGCACGCTCATAATCTGGGGTAATATGAGCGTGCTCCAAACATGGGCCTCCAGACCGTTCTGTTAGATCAGACTCGACCGTTTTACTGCGACCGTCGTCCTCCGACGATGATGATCGCTCGCTTCGACAGTACACCACCGAGCCCGTCTGGCGCGGTAGCAATGACCTCATGTCGCCCTTCGCTCAGATGAGGTGTCAATGCATATCCGAATCCTAGTTCCCCGTCGAGGCTGGAGGACCAGCGGATTTCTTGAGGTTGAATGGCGCCAAGCCCGCGAGTGTCCACCATCACCGCAAGTGCCACTGGCCCCGGTGCAATAACGCATTTGTTCGACGGCAGGGTGAGATAGAGCTGCCGCGGCGTACGTTGCAGATCAAACGGCTGAGTGACCGCCGTCGCCGACTGTAGCTCTGCGGTGCCAATGGCCCTGAAGATACAGCGGTTTCCACCTGGTAAACGATCAGCCTCGATCGTCACTTCACCATTCGAAGGGTCGAATGCAACCGGCTGCCAAGTCACGCCGTCGTCCGCACTGAAGAGCACGACCACCGACACACGCTCGCGCGGATGGCTCGCGCTGACACGTACCATGAGGTGCGTCTCACTGCGTTTAGGCCCTTCAATCGATACGAGCGGTGGTTCACCCACGCTGATCGTGTGTAAGGCTTCCTCACCGCGATGGAACGCGATGCTTGCAACGCCGGCAGGCCAGTCCACTACCTCTTGAAAGTCAAGCCAAGGCTCACGCTCGAGGGGCACGGAGCCTCCACTACAGCCACATTGGCCACCCCCGTGCGCCGGCGCCCATGTGCAATGATGGGTGGCCAGAACTTGACCGTTGCCATCGAGCAAATCCAATGACAGTGGCGAGAACGCGCCGACCGGGCGAGGCGGCACCATTCCCGCTGCTTCAATACATACCGACTTGCGAATTTCGACACGAGTCGTGTTTCGCACCGCGCGGTAGATACGGACGTCGAGCACGAGTAAAGGCCGCAGCAGCCGAGGATTGATCGGCTCGGACTGATACGTGCCGCGCCGATCAAAGATATTCTGATAGGTGTAAGGCGAGATCCATTGGTTCTTACCGTACGACATAATATCGTCGCTGCTCGACGGATCGAACAGCGTGGGCGGCGACGTTCCCGTGTCGATCCCGACCTCACCGATCGACCTCGCGCTGCCGCCATAGTTCGGATAGCCGAGGTCATTTGTCGTATCGCCCGGGACAGCCACGTGGCTGCGGTCATATAGATGACCGATCTCATGGGCGAAGGTTGAATCGAGTCCGACGAAGCCCCCCCCCGCCCCTCTGCCACAACCGGAATTAATTTTTTCGCTGCCTGCTGGAATCGCCGCCTGCGGTACCATCCCGTAGACAATGTCGCCCAGCTGGAAGAGGGCGGTGAAGATACGCGTCATATTGAGCTCTGTCACAAGACTCAACCACGCGTTGTTACACCCACCGGGCTCGGGCGAAACCATCGCGAAGGCCGCACTGCTCGTGATTTCTGCGGTAAGAATCGTTGACTCGAAGTAGGGAAATGGGAGCATCCGTTCTGCAAGTCCCAGAGTGGCGAGCATCGCGGCGTCTGTGGGTTTGTTGACGTTGCCCGCGTTATCTGTCCAATTGACTCGTACCAAGCAGACTTTTGGCGCCGGAACATCAATGAATTGTAGGTACTGCGTAGCAGTAGCAGACCTCCCTGACATTACGCCGTCGGTTACGGGCCAGAGTCGCACTGTTATGTGGATGCGGCCGCGTCGGCAGTAATATGCTGGGACGATGAAGTTGAGCGGGCAGTTGACATTAATGAGGGTTGTAGAAGGCCGTACAACAAGGCCTCCACCTCCGCCCGAGAATGTGAATTCCTGATCCCAAAGCCCGCGGTCGAGATCCGAGGTGGAACCGATGCGCGCTCCGTCGGAACGTGTCGGCCCTGTTTGATAGATAACGCGATTGCCAATGGAAAAGATTAACTCCCCCGTGACGCGTTGCCCGGTGAGCGTATCAGCACCAAGCATGCCGCGTCGCACGAAGGGGTAGACGCGCGCAACCATCGTTTTGTATGCGACCAACGACACGGCATTGTCATCGCCATGACTAGCACCAGTGCTTCCATTGTATTGGATCGACTGAGTGAACTCCATGCCGGCAATCTCAACTCTCGAACCCGCACGAAGGTCGCGAAGCGGATCATCATTCTGCGGGCGAATCTCCAAGTCCAGAGGTATTCGGGCCTCTGGCTCGCCCGTTGGACCTAAAGAGACGCGTCCTGAGAGACGTGCTGCAATGGCATCGGCAAGAGCATCGAGCGTGGGAATGCCGGATGGGTTCTGCATGGTTGTTCCTCCGTGTGTCGAAATGAAGAATCCTCTTGCATGGCATACACCTCGATCAAGGCAATGGTGAAAATCCGTCCATAGGCTAAAACGAACACGTGTATCATCAGCGCTGCTGGACGAGAAGAAGCAAGGCAGGCCATTTGCCGAGATATGCCTCAAAACATGGAAATTGAAATTTAGATAAATTCATCACTCTCCAAAGGGTGCATCGAAGATGTCTGTCATCAATCAATGAAGTTCAATGAAGTACTTCTGTGATGGTCCAAGAATTTAGAGGTCCAATGTAATTAGGATGCTGTGCGAAAGCGCCAGTCACGTGACGGATCACCGTCACATAGGTATTGAACGGCTGCGGTGTTTTTGACGGTCCCTCCGCCCGCAATGGTTAGACAAAGGCTACTATTCACATTCACGAGTCTGAACGTGCGATCGTCGACTTTGGTGTAGCGCCAGCGATATGAAGGACCATCGTCGCAGGTGGATTGAATGACAGTGTTGTTTTTATCTTTGCCTGCCCCAGCGATGGTTAGGCACAGCCCACTATGCACGTTTGTAATCTTCAGGGTGTCGGCCCCCTCCAAGGGGGTCATACTCCAGGAACGTGACGGATCACTGTCGCATAGGTATTGGACGGCTGTGGTATTTGTGGCAGTTCCTCCTCCCGCAACGGTTAGGCATAAATTGCTATGCGCATTCACGATTACTCCTTTTCCTTTAGGGGAGGTAGCGATCAGTGAGTTCTTAATGAGCGAAGTTTTCGGAGGAACTTCAACAGTAGCAGTAAAGGAGCTTGTTGGACCGCCTCCGGAGTTTTTGATGGTACCATTGACAGTTACCTGGAATCCTTCGTCACATGGTTTTTGACACGTGACTGCGAAGTTACGGCCACTACCCATGGCAATGTGTTCCTGTGATTTCGCATGAATCTTTATACCTTCCTTTTCCGCGCCTTCGGTCACAAAACTAATGGAAATGGAGGGCACGCTACCGGCCAATACTCCAGGAACCCACATAACGTTTACGTAGGATTTTCCTGCTTTGTCGCGGCTCGCAAACGCGTAGAGATCAGTCTCTTTCGTTCGAGAGATGCAATCTTTCCAGGCATTAACGGTTCCAGGATCGCGCACGTAGCTTGCATAAGTAGTCACCAAATTTTGGCTCGCCGACGAATTTGAAGTTTTTGATCCCCCACGCTTTTCCTTGGCCGAATTAAACTTCTGCTTAAATTCTGACTCGGATACCTTATTTTCAGAAGTTACATCTATTCCTAATTCCCCACCAATAGGGCCATAGTGAAATTCGGCCTCAATTGTCGTTCCATTCTTCTTGGCTTCGTCGAACTTCTTCGAATAGGTCTCGAAGGCCTCTGTGTCCTTTTGACTGAAAAAGGTCTCGGTGGCTGCTGCAGCAGATGCCGAATTGCTAGAATCACTCTTATTAATCTTATTGAATATGTCCTGCGAGAGAATTTGGTTACATTCTGCATACCCATCTGCCTGAGCTTCGGGGGCTAAGAACAAGACGCATCCCAATGCTAAACTCAGGGGTAAAGTGAACGGCCTAGTTGATCTGTTAACGCTCGAAGAATTAGTTTTCACGTTTCCTCCATATTGTAAAACTAGGACCCTAGTACTTAGCTCTCCTTATGCGCCAGTGCCTGCGGTTGTTCAGGGAAGGCGAGTAGCCATTTCCTGGCGATTTGATTCATTTCCGGCATACATCACTACTGATCATGATTTCGGCGAGAGTATCCTGCGTAACATGAGTAGACATGATTTGGATCGCTCATGCGACCCTGAATGTCTGCAAGGACGAGCCTGTCAAAGACGCTCGTTGCAGCCCCAGCATTCATCTGCGAAGCAAAATCATTGATGTTGCGACCCACGGTATCGTCGAGGCTTCGCAAACTGTTCGAGAATTCTAATTCCGAACGGCTGCCTTCATCGGATCCACGGATATCTTGTCGCATATGATGCACCATCGAGCTCACTGCTATAGCCAAATCATGTGGTGAGAGGTTAGCGAGTGCCGGTAATTGTTGGCGAGCACGGAAATCATAGTGGCTATCTTGAACGTGAGGCGACTGTTGAAGGAATTTATTGCAAGCGCACGTCATTCTACGGACAGGCCCTGGTGGAGCGCCTCCCATCAACGCTTTCACGCACCGCGCAAAACTTGTTTCCGATGCTACGGGTAAGGGGGGCGCTACCAAGAACGTAAAATCTACGCGACGATTCGCCATACGCTCATTCTCAGTGGCTGGCGTCGAAAATTGAGAATGGGCCGTCCCAAGACCCACGGAACTATAATGCACAGATTGAAGGCGGGAGACCGGCAACCCCACATTTGCCGATTCTTCTTTGACAAGATCTTCTAGCGCAGCTTGTGCACCTAAGGCTCGCTTACGGCTTACATCAATCTCGAAGTCTCGACCTTTAGCATCGAAATCGGCATGACCGATCACGGATACACTCACGTCAGCGCCCGTGACCAATGCCCCTGTAATGCCTTTTGCCACTCTACGTAACTCTTCTCGTTGTGCCGGTTTCAATTTAATGCCATATCTTGGGTAATCATCTATGGTTAGAAAGAGCACGTTTTGGCCGTATGCTGGAGTAAGCGTAAATGTTGCTAGAAGCACGAATACCAATCGACGTGTTACGTCCATGGTCTTCCCTATTGCTCAGTCAACCGATTCGCCTTATGCATTGGGCGCGACAGGCTAATAGTGCTGCAAACTATAAGTCTGGAGCATAGGTTGCCTACCTCACCCCACGTCCCGGTACTACGATGGGGATCCTCGCAGTCTCTTCTACTTCTGTGTGCGGCATATGTTTATGGAATATGGCTTCCAACTGCTCGCGGTACTGCCGTTCAAGCTCATCGTATCGCTCCCCACGGATACCTGGTTCTATTGTAGGCAAGGTCTCAAACTGTTTCCTGAACTGGGCAGACAGCGACATGTTGGCTTTCTGCCCCTGTTTCCAACCATCAATGAAAGCGTCTGCGCGATCTTTGCTTAGCACCACTGACCTTTCTGGCTTGGAATTGGGCCTACTGTAACCGGCAACAAAGCCTTCTTTCCGGTAATCGTCAGTGGTTTCTGGTGATTTGTCCCAAAATTGATCAATTGATAATCCCGGCAGCTTCTCAGCGAACAGATCGCCTTCACAACTGAGAAATATTGCCATATAGAATACGAGTGATAGCCGATGCGCTCGACGTGTTCCCATATGTGTTTCCTTCCTAAGAGAATGGTTAGTATTGCCGTAGTTTAGTCAATGCGGCGAGGCAGCGGCTGATCCGTCAGCGCACCTATCCCTTGTAACCTTTTGTAAGGTCATCTCCTCTCCTGCTTCTTGATGCCCCAGACGCCTTTCGAATCGACTACATATGTCAAAACGATTTATTTCAGAGAACGTTCATACTTGTTTGTCATCACGTGGCCAGCGTACCAGCGTGGACGTTACAGATGCGTGACGGATTGAAAGATTTATCCTGGATTAGGGGAGGGTGTACCGACATTCCCGCAGTACTCGACGGGGGATCAAGGGATGAATGCTTTAACCTCACCTGCCGGAAAGGTTTCCGAGCGAGGACGAGAACTCGGCAAGCTCAGTTTTTAGACAATGCCTGATAGAGAGCTTGGGTTTCTTGCGTGGGATTCATGCCCAAGCGAGATCGGAGGGATTGACCGAATCGCTGGTAGATGGCCACCGCTTCAGCACGTCGGCCAAGCCGAGCATATATAATCATGATCCGGCGACAGAAGGTTTCAGCCACTGGTTCTAATTCAAAAGCCCGATGATAGCAATCGACGGCGCTCGTCAAGTCGCCATTCTGCTCGAAGGTTCCGCCAAGCCGTTCTGCCAGGCTCATATAATGCGCGCGTAACCGTTCGCGAAAGGTCAAGGCCCAGGGCACCGAGTCACCCTGAAGGAAATGGCCTTTATACAGGCTCATCGCACGTTCCAACGACGCTCGATCAGCCGTTCCAACCTGCGTTACAGCGTGTTCGAAGGCCAAACAATCGACCCAGATGTAGCCAGGGTCTAAAGATACCTGCCGGTCCTCGAGCCGAACCGCTTGCTCATGTTGCAAGAGTTTGCGCAAGCGATGCAGCGTCGTCCTAAGAGCCTGTGCCGCGGTATCGCCATCGGCTTCTGGCCACAGGGCATCGGTCAGACGGTCCTGATGCACGGCTTGTCCTCCAAAGGCACACAAGCATTGAAGCAATTCAAGCGGCTTGCGTTGAGACTTTCCCGAAGAGTGGAGCGGCTTGTCGTCGCACAGCACTTCGAATCGTCCCAGTGTGTACACCTTGACAGGCCACGGCCAGGTTTCTATGCCAGGCGATTCACCAGTAATATTACGACGCCGAATGACACTTTTGACGTATACGACTTCGATTTCGGACTGGAGTGCTTGTGAAAGCAGACGCACCATGACATGCGGGCGCCACCATGGATCCAGAACGAGGTAATCGTTTTGCCGCGCAATCTGCAGCCCCTCGCGCAATGGTGTCAGTGCCTTGTGTTTTTCGCCTTGTTTGAGCCATGAGTACGCTTCCACGAGCAGGCCTTGATGTTCTATCAGTGAACTTCTCATCGTGCGGGCATAATGAATTGCCTTCTCAAGGTGGCAGCGAGCTTTTTCCACATCGCCGGACTCAATCAAGATCTGAGCCAAGCCTACGCGGTTGATCGCTATTAAAAATGGTCTCCCTAGCGCTTTGTGCCCCTCCATTGCCTCTGATGCGTTGGCAAGGGCACTTGGTAAATCATTTTGGAGTAATGCAATGCCGGCTCTGAGAAAACAGAACTGTGCAATCGCATGCTTAAGCTGAAAGTTGTTGGATGCTTCCGCCTTATCCAGATATGCTTGCGCCATTCTTGAGTCCCCACCAGCCAGTGCGCTATAGGTGTTGAGCCCGTACAACATGCAATCCAAAAGCGGCATTCCGGCTTGTTGCGCGATCTGGAGTCCTTCGCGAAACTTTTCCTCGGCAAGCAGATGGGATGCTGTGTTCCAGGCATAATTTCCCTCCGTCACCCGCCAGAGGACGAGCAATATCGGTGGCATGGGCCCAGTCCCTAACAATGGATTCATTTCGGCCATGATCCGCCGTGCTTTGCAGAAATCGCCACGCCATAAAATAAGTTGCAAAAACGTATAGGCGACTCCAATTCGACTTAGCGGATCGGCGGCGGATCGCAGAAAATCCTCAGCTCGCTTTTCCAGGGAGACAAGCAGTGGATGATGTGGCGCCGCATACATCAGCCCTTGGAGGCTGCCCAGTACCTTCCCCTCGGTTTGGATCGATAGAAGTCCTTCATGGCGAGCCAGGAGCTGTTGGAGCTTTTCCGCCCATGCTAGCACTGGTGTCATCTCAGCCTCTGCGTAGAAATAAGCTTCCATGATCGCCCCACACGTAAGGAACAATCCCGTACTATCGTCCCCGATCTCAAACTCGCCGTAGGCCAACTCAAGGTCTGTTTTCGCTGCGCGCGGGTCGAAATTCATACGGCTGAGGCCTCGCCAGTAGAGCAACCAGGGCGCACACTGCACCACCGGGAGAGGGCACATGGCAATTAGCCCACCAAGGGCCTGATGCCGACCCTGAGCGATCAAGGCGGCGGCGTGGTCGCAGATCAGCCGGGTGAGCTCGCCCCATTCTTCCGCTTCGGCAAGCAGGGTGGCAGCGGCTTCCGTTTGGCCATTTTGCGCGGCGAGGTCCGCTCCCAGACGTCTGATTGCACATAGTTGCGACAGGGACCAACAGTGGCGAGCTCGCTCCAATAGGAATTCACGAAACAAACCGTGGTACTGATACTCGATCTCCTCACCACCTCGACGGTTGATAAACAGCCGACGGCGATACAGGTCTTTAAGCAAGTCACTCGCCTGGGGATTAGCACTGATCTCCATCGCCATGCTCACCGTCATCTGCGGCAGAATAGCAGTGCGCATCAGAAATTCTCGCAACTCCACGGTCGCTTGATCGAACATCTGTCCGGCAAAGTAGTTGAACACGGATTCCATAGTTTCGGACTGGGTAGAATGGTTGATCAGCCTCGTTCGCTTGAATCGATCCAGCATGAGCATCAATCCGGCAACCCACCCATTAGTTTGATTATGTAGTGAATGAAGCAGTTTCTCGTCACTAGGCCCCTTAACGGCGCCGGCGATAGCGGTCGTTTCTTCAAGCGTTAAGCGCAGCTCGTCCCAACTAATGTGCCCAACGAAGTTGTTAGCGAGAATCCGTGCATACTGAGGCGGCGGTGGGATGTGGCTGATGACGATGAGGTCGATTCCGGTAGGAAGCTCTAGCACTGCTCCTTGGATGACGCTGTGAAAAGGAGACTCTGAGTTGACTTCTTGGTAGTTGTCTAGAACCAGTGTTGTAGTTGTTCGCAGGCCGGTAAAGAGTTCGCGGAAGAAGCGCCTTGTGAATCCTGAGAGGTCGGACGCAAACTCAGGCGTCAAAACCGGCAACTGTAGGCGCTTTCTGCCTGCCGCCGTGCGACCAGCCAGCGCTAGATAGTGAAAAAATGTTGCAGGATCGGCATCACCACCGTCAACCTGATACCAAATACCCGGCAGCTTGCGCGTTTCAAGATAGCTCGCTGTCAGCGCGGTCTTTCCTGCGCCTGGTGGGCCGGCAATCCATACGACCGAACGGTTACGGCGCTCTTCATCTAACAGCCCAAATAATCGGTCACGAGGAACGACACCGAAGAGTTTCGGGCGGGTCAGCTTCGCAAGGGTTGTCGGTTGTCTTGGCATTTCCGCGTCACTTTCTGCGGAAAATTCTTGATGTCTATGAAATTAATTAGATCTCAGGCTACAGCTACCTGAGCATTAGGTGGACCGGATCGCGTTTCCTTTGCCCTGGCTTCAGCATGTCCGATCTGGTGCACAGCTCGCTGTTATCTGTGTGATGACGATGCAATGTTTTTCTCAATTTATCGCGGTCGACGTCTCCTAGGTGAGTATGTTGTACCGTTCAATTCAACTCTTATGTTCAACACTTGCCTCTTGGGTGCCCTGATAAGGCATCATTGCATTCCTAGCCTCCTACAACGCCTATTGTTACTCACTATTAGTATTTCAATCAACATCGAACTCGCGTAAGGTGCCTCGCTTCCATTCGAGACCCCCAGTGCATTCCACTTCACGCAGCGTGTTCGGAACTGGCAGGACTGTCGCGAAGCAGGACGGGACACCCATATTCATGAAATCCCAAGAGGATTTGTCCGCCGGTGCAAGAGATCCGTGGTTTACGAAGCCAACGTGAGGATCGTCGAAGTGCGGCCCGGCGCCGCCTGTCCAATCAGTTCTGGGGTGCTGGAGAAACCAGGGAATGGCGTCCCTCATCGCGAGCAGATGGGATGCCTCGATCGAGACCATCAAAAAGCTATGGAGTCTTTGCGCAGCGAAACCCGTAGCCGAATTGCCGACCAGATGGATCGGCATTGAAACGGAACGAGGAACGCAGAGACTCCTGAACATACAGCCAGTTACCGCCCCGTACGACTTTAGACTTGCCCGTTGTCGGTCCTTGAGGATTCTTCGTTGGGCTCTTTCTGTAATAGTCATGGTCATACCAGTCGTTGACCCATTCCCAGACATTTCCGGCCATGTCGTAGATACCGTAGGGGCTCTTGCCTAATTCGAACATCCCCACCGGAACTAAGGCCATATGATAAGCCCATTCCTTCTTGCCGAAATTGGCGTGAAGCCTGGTGGGTGGCTCGTTGCCCCAGGGATAGAGGCGGCCATCCGTTCCTCGTGCCGCCTTTTCCCACTCGGCTTCGGTCGGCAGACGCTTGCCGGCCCATTTGCAGTACGTGGCTGCATCCGACCAGCTGACGTTCACGACTGGCCGCTTCTGATGTTGGGGCTGGTGCATGATGTCCCATTCCGGTGGTGCCTCCACGTCCGTCGCCTCCAAATACTTGGCATACTGTCCCACCGTTACCGCATACTTGTCCATGGAGAAGGCGTTGAGGTAGACGCGATGCACGGGCTTTTCGTCCGCTTTCAGGGTACTCCCCATCGTGAATTCCCCTGCTGGCACCAGCGCCATCGGTACGCTGCGGGGATCGGTTGGGAACGCCTCTCCTGCTGACCTGTCTGGTTTCAGACTATCCGGCGAGGTAGTCGACCGTCGCCCAGGGAATTTCGCTTGTAATTGTTGATAGACGGCCTGTTGCTCGTTATTGAGGCCCAGCTCATGAGCGCCGTCCAGGGCCTCCTCCGCCTGCTTCCTCTTGTCGGGCTGAGCCTGCCCACCGGCCAGCAGACTCTTCGCTTTCTCCAGCAAGCGCCACGCTGTCACTTCCTCCAGCGACTGCCACACCTTCATTTTACTTAACCGTGGTTCCCTCGTCCCCGTGATCCTGGATTTCGCATCCAGATGTAACGCGGTCTCGTAATGTTCTTCCGCGCAGTCCCAGGCTGCTAATCCCCGGCAGGCCTCAGCCAGGTTGAAATGAGCCTGCACATGAGACGAATTCTTGATGAGCCCTGCCTCCAACGTCGCGCGCGCTTCGGCATACTGTTTGTTCTTTAGGAGATTTTCCCCTTTGGCGAAGTCCTGCTCACCAGTCTCGGCCGCCGGCGCCGCCATGGAGTTGGCGGTCATGTTCAAACATATGACAAAACCCAGCACCCCTAGCGTCTGTCTCATCAACGCGTCCCTCCTACTTGTGACTGCTTTATGGCAGTGGGCCTTGCCTATTGGTACAGAGCACCGACCGTCGTCGTGAATACAGCCTTCATGGTCGGAAAGATACCATAACGTGACCTAAGCATAAAGAAGACTGAGCGAACGACCACATTTTGCAGGTTGATGGTTGATGAATGTGGGTTCGCTATAGGGCTTCGGCGAGTATAGAGAGTCTCTCCCGGTTGGTCTGCAGCATGAAGGGAACCAATCACCCTGAGACGGAACACCATGCCGGCTATGAGAGCCTTATCTCTGTTCCTCATATCTGGCCTTCCTCCTCCAAACTCAGACTGTCGCCTTCTGGGACAAAGGTTCGGCGGCTCCTGTCGCAAAGGGCGACTCTTGTCGATCATTGCTGGTATCGTTCTGCGGAACTGGTCAATTTCAAAGGCTGAATGTTAGGTGCTCTTGACCCACCCCACGGTTCCCTCCTTGCAATCTACACGAACTGACTGGTCGAAGAGCTGGCTTAATTGTGTAGAGAGATGGCGGGTATTGCTCCGACAATGAGCAGAAAGGCAAAGCAACAGACATGAAATCGCGCTGGTGCATGGTGGCCGTTGTTCTCTGGATCATGACCATCGCTGTTCTGGGATGGTTCTTTGTTAAGGGTTTGACGGCGAAGGGAAGCGACGGCCGCACGGAAATACTGCTGGCAGCCGCTGAACGCGATCACATCCTTGCGGAAATGCGACACCTTTTGAAAGCCGTGGACGGCGTCGTCAGGGAACTGGGAGAGCCGAAGCCTGATCTGAAGCAAATGGAAGCAGCGGCCAGGGCCGTCGGAATGCACATGGCTGCGGATACGGAGCCGGCCATCATGGCCAAGCTGCCGCTGCCGTTTAAGCAGATGGGCATGTCGATCCACAAAGACATGGATGCGTTGGCCGATGCAATTATACAGAATGAGACACCCCAACAGATTTTACAACGGCTGTCGAGCATGATGGCCCGCTGTACGACCTGTCATGACATGTATAGATTCAAAGCGAGCGAGTAGCTGTCAACGATGGACAACCAGGAAGAGAGGAGAAGAGCCAAAATTTTGAGAAGGCGACTCTCGATGCAATCACAATGGGGAAGCGAGAAGTCATTGGGTTAAGGCCCCTCCCAGCCTGAATCCTTTCCTCAACCGGTGCCTCACATAGGCGAGAGGAAAGGAGGACGCTGATGAAACTCAACGAACGTTTACGGTTGATTGCCGGTGTCTTTGTGCTGGCCTCGGTCATTTTGGGCGCGACCGTCCACCCCTACTGGAATTATTTCGCTGCCTTTGTGGCGGTGAATCTCATCCAATCGGCCTTTACCGGCTGGTGTCCGATGATGGCCTTCCTGCGCAAGCTCGGCGTGCAAGAATAAGCGTGACTTTCTGGTGAGTTGTCTTATTCTTGAATGATGGGTACGCCGTTCCGGATCTGGTGCAATACACATGACAATCCCTTTGGATCTGAAAGACGCGTTCGAGACTGAGCAGACCCTTCGGAACATGATTGAGACTCGAAAGGTCTACTTCGATCACAATCCCTTCTATGTGAGAGATGGATCAGGGAGTATCGTCCAAATAAGGTTCAGTCCAGGGAAGCAGATACTCGTTGTACTGTTGCTGCTGTTGGCTGGCTGCGGATCCAAAGAAGAGCCGGCCACCACGGTGGTGTCAGCTGCTCCACAGAAGACTATTCAGGCTGTGGTATTCGAGGTCCAACAGACTTCGGTGCCGATTCGCGTTGAAGTGACCGGCCAAGTTGCTCCGATCTTCCAAGCCACGCTCTCCAGTCGTATCCAAGGAACCATCGATACCTTACTGGTTCGGGAAGGCTCGAAGGTCTCCAAGGGGCAGCTCTTGATCCAGCTGGACAGCAGAGACCTCCAGGCAGATTTGGCCCGTGCCAATGCGGAGGTCGACAATGCAAAGGCGCACCTCGACCGTATGAACCAGCTGTATGCTCAAGATGCGGTCTCGAAGCAGGAAATGGAAAATGCAACCAGAGGGAATAGCGTGGCGGACGCCAATTGCAGAACGGTGGAGGCTCAACTGAGCTATACGATGGTAAGAGCTCCATTCAATGGCATTATCACCGAGAAAAAAGTGGAGGCAGGAGAATTAGCTTCACCAGGTCAGCCTCTACTCAAAATGGAAGATCCTCTACATCTTCGTCTGGAAGCCACGGTAGCGGAAGGAGATCTGAAGTCGGTTTCTCGCGGGAACAATATTCCGGTCGTCATTGATGCCTTGGGAGGCCAAGCCTTGGCCGGTCTTGTCAGTCAAATTCTGCCTGCCGGCGACCCGCACACGCACACCTTTATGGTCAAGGTTGATTTGCCGAGGACAGTCGGACTGAAGACCGGCATGTTCGGTCGGTTCCAGCTTGATACAGGCGCAACTCAAACCATGCTCATCCCATCAACAGCCGTCGTCGAGCGGGGTGAACTCACCAGCCTCTTTGTTGTTGGGGAGGATCGGATTGCGCGACTCCGGTGGGTCAAAATCGGACGGCACTTCGAGAAGGATGTGGAGATTCTCTCTGGCGTCAACGTGGGTGAACGAGTGTTGGTGGGCGGACATCAGGGAGTTGATGGAGTCACGGTGGAGATTGTAGAGACGGCGGCCTCTCTGTTGGGACGAACCCCGTGATGCGTATCTTCTCCTTCAGCATGGTGGGGTTCAGCAAACCTATCTAGCCACGATCCGTCCTGCACGTCGGAGATACGAACGACGGTTGACCAATGACAGACTACCGACCAGGCCTTTCAGGCCGCATCGCGGCCCTCTTTATCCATAGCAAGCTCACGCCGCTCATCATTCTTGGCGTGTTGTTGCTGGGTCTCTTTGCTGTGGCCGTCACGCCTCGTGAGGAGGAACCGCAGATCGTGGTTCCGATGGCCGATGTCTGGCTGCCGTTTCCCGGCGCGTCCGCCAAGGTCGTTGAAGAACAACTGACGAAACCATTCGAGCGCAAACTCTCCGAGATCAAAGGCGTCGAGTATGTCTACTCGATCTCGCGTCCCGGTGGCGCGTTGATTATAGTTCGCTTCTATGTCGGCCAGCCGATGGAACAGAGCCTGGTCGATCTCTACGACAAGTTGATGTCGAACCAAGATCTCTTGCCGCCTGGTGCCGAACCCTTTCTGGTCAAGCCTAAGGATGTCAACGACGTGCCGATCGTCACCCTCACGTTCTCCAGTGCTCGCTACGGAGAATTCGAGCTTCATCGCCTGGCCGAACAGGTATTGGAGGAGGTCAAGAAGGTGTCTGGTACCTCGGCCGGGTTCATCGTCGGCGGACGGCCGCGCGAGCTACGCATCCAGATCGATCCGGCCAGATTGAAGGCCTACGGACTGACGCCTCTGCGGATTGCGACCGTTGTGCGCGGAGAGAATCGGGCCTTGTCGACCGGCCGCTTCGAGAGCCGCAATCAAAGTTTGCTCGTGGAGACTGGCCGATTCATCCGGTCACGCGAAGATCTGGAGAGATTGGTGGTCGGTGTCAGTGAGCAGCGCCCGGTATATCTACGCCAAGTGGCGGATGTGACAGATGGTTCGGCGGAAGCGACGAGCTATGTCTGGTTCGGTTTGGGTGCCGGAAGCGCCGGTGAAACGTCACACGTCAAACGTGAGGCGGAACTGACAGACGACGCTTCACGAGATAGGCTTCGCGAATTTCCCGCAGTCACCGTGGCTATCGCCAAGCAGGCCAGCATGAACGCAGTGACCGTTGCCGCGGACGTGATCCGCAAAGTCAAGGATATGAAAGGCGTGACCATTCCATCGGACGTGCGGGTGACGGTCACCCGTGATTACGGAGAAACGGCACAGGAGAAGTCGAATGAACTCTTGTGGCATTTGCTCATCGCCGTCGTCGCCGTGGTGATCTTTCTTGGAGTTGCCTTGGGACCGAGACCGGCTCTTGTCGTGTCCCTTGCGATTCCGCTCACCCTCGCGTTGACGTTGTTCACGTCGATGCTGATCGGCTACACGATTAACCGCGTGACGCTCTTTGCCCTCATCTTTTCAATCGGCATCCTCGTGGATGACGCGATCGTGGTGGTCGAGAATACCTACCGGCATCTGAAGATGCGTCTCAGGCCCCATGACGAAGCCTCTATCCATGCCGTCGACGAAGTTGGCAATCCCACGATCCTGGCGACATTTACCGTCATCGCCGCCCTCCTGCCCATGGCGTTCGTGTCCGGGTTGATGGGACCCTATATGAGACCGATTCCAGTCAACGCCTCCATTGCCATGTTCTTCTCGCTACTGGTCGCGTTCGTCGTGATTCCTTGGTTTTGCCAGACCTGCTATCGCCCGGGAGTCGTCGTTTCGGGTGTCGATCATGAAGGCGACGAACATGGAATAACGGCCCGAATCTATCGACGAGTCCTTTCTCCGTTACTGGCCCATCCGATGCTTGCGTATGCCTTTCTAGGGATTATTGGACTGTTGCTCGTGGCGTCGACCCTGTTGTTCTACACCCGTCATGTCGTGGTGAAAATGCTCCCCTTCGATAACAAGAGTGAACTCCAACTGGTGATCGACATGCCGGAAGGGACGACACTTGAAGAGACCGCACGGGTCACGCAGGCGCTGGGACGATATGTGAAGACGATACCGGAAGTGCGGGATTATCAGGCCTATGTCGGCACGGCGTCGCCCTTTAACTTCAGCGGCTTGATACGCCACTACTATTTGAGGGAACAGCCTCACGAGGCCGACATTCAGCTCAATCTGGTCGCGAAACAGGACCGAGCCTCCCAAAGTCATGAGATCGCTCAACGGATTCGCCCACCGGTGCAACAGATCGCTCGTGAATACGGAGCGAACGTGAAGATCGTCGAAGTGCCGCCGGGGCCGCCTGTGCAATCAGTGCTGGTGGCCGAAGTCTACGGTCCCGATTACGGGAGGCAACTCGCTGTCGCTCGCGAGATTCGAACGCTGTTCGAATCCACGCCAGGAGTGGTCGATGTGGATGATTATATTGAGGCGGATCAAGTGAAATACGTCTTCGCGGTCGATCGGGCGAAAGCGGCCCTCGCCGGTATTCCATCCGAGGATATTGTGAACACGCTGCGTATGGCGCTCCAGGGGACGAAGGTCGGGCTGGTCCATATCCCTCAGGAGAAGAGTCCAGTTCACATCGTACTCCGCCTGCCGCTCGCCGAGCGAACCGGCCTAGAGCATCTGGGTGAGATCGGGCTGCGGACGAGTGGCGGCAGCATCGTCCAACTGTCAGAATTGCTCAAGCTTGAGCAAACAGTCCAAGACAAAGCAATTTATCACAAGAACCAAAAGCCGGTGGTCTACGTGGTCGCGGATGTCGGCGGCCCAGGAGCAGAGCAAGCAGAAAGTCCCGTGTACGGTGTTCTCGGAGTGGGGAAAAAGCTGGAAGAGTTTCGACCGGCAGAAGGATATCAGATCGAGCAGTCCTATGCCTCGCAGCCGTGGTCGGAAGAGAAGATCGCCATGAAGTGGGATGGCGAATGGCACATCACGTATGAAACATTCCGCGACATGGGGATTGCGTTTGCCGTGGCGATGTTGCTGATCTATCTCCTGATCGTTGGGCAGTTCCAATCGTTCATGACTCCGTTGATCATCATGGCTCCTATCCCGCTCACGCTGATCGGCATTCTGCCTGGGCATTGGTTGACCGGTTCGTACTTCACCGCCACGTCCATGATCGGCTTCATCGCGCTCGCCGGCATCATTGTGAGGAACTCCATCCTCCTGGTCGATTTCATTCAGCTGCAAGAACGGGCGGGGGTTGCATTGTCAGAAGCCGTCATCAAGGCGGGCGCGATTCGGACGCGTCCCATCGTACTGACTGCGGCGGCATTGATGGTAGGGGCCTTCGTCATCATTCTCGATCCCATCTTCCAAGGGCTGGCTGTCTCGCTGCTCTTTGGTGTCGGCGCTTCGACATTGCTGACCCTCGTCGTGATTCCGGTGCTGTACTACCATGTGATGGGGAGGCCACGAGGGTCAAGTCCTGAGGGTAATCATGCGACGCTGGGAAACGGAGAGATACCGTCTCTCGCTTCGAACGGTCACGGGTAGTTCCAGCCGTGTATAGCGCTTAGAATTGGAGAGAGGCAGCTGCGATCGGGACCCGACTGTGAGGAAGCTAGGGATTGGCCTTGGTTTGGTCGATTCTCCTACTAGGAACGAGAGTTGTTTTTCATGATGAGCGTCCACGCTCTTGTTCGGCCGTGACTCCAGGCCTAGAATTGGAGGCTGGCCTATGCCCTCCAAATCCACAAAGAACAGTCCGAGCCGACGAGCTGTGCGTGGGCGAACCAGCACGCGCCCGCACTCCGGTAAGATCGAGCCGAAAGAAGACCTCTTCGACAAGGCCTTTCGTTTAAGTCCACACCCGATCGGCATCACGGAACTGGACACCGGGCGCTGTCTTGCTATCAACGATGCCTGCCTCCAGATCTATGGATTTCAGCGACACGAGGTGATTGGGAAGACGACGCTGATGTTGGGGATCTGGCCTGATCCTCAAGAACGGGCCAAGTTGATCGCTCGACTTCGATCAGAAGGTTCGGTCAGGAATGCTGAAGTGTCGATGCGGATGAAGAATAAAGACCTGCGTCACTTCCTCATCTCAACCGATCTGATCACCCTCAACGGAAAACGATGTTTGCTGACGATCGGCAGTGACATCACCGAACGCAAACAAGCCGAGGGAGCACTGCGTGAGCTCAACGAGCTGCTCGAACAGCGAGTCGCCGAACGCACGGCGGCCTTGTGCACTGTGCAGGCGAGACAACAGCTACTATTACAATCCACCCCGATGGTACTCTATGCACGTCGAACCACCGGTGACTTCAGCACGACATTCATCAGCGAGAACGTCGTCGAGCAACTTGGCTACAGCCCACATGATTTTGTGGAACATTCGGACTTTTGGGTCACCCGTCTTCATCCCGACGATCGCTCGCAGGTGCTTGCCAATTTATCAACCGTTCTTAAACAGGGGCGGCATGTCTATGAATACCGATTTCGTCATCGAGACGGGAGGTATCGCTGGTTGCACGATGAGGTGCGCATCCTTCACGATCAGGCCGACGCACCGGTTGAGCTCATCGGTTTCCAGATCGACGTCACCAGGCGCAAGCGAGCCGAGGAGGAATTGCGCCGACATCAGACGAAACTGGAGAAGCTGACCTCGAAACTGCTCACGGCGCAAGAGCTCGAACGACAACGCATTGCGCGCGACCTGCATGACGATATCACGCAACGGCTTGCCAGTCTTGCGGTCGATGCCGGCTCGCTCGAACGATTGTGTCAGTCTACGCCGGACCTGTTGCCGTACTGTCGGAATGTTCGAGAGGCGGCCGAACGGCTTGCGGATGACGTCCACACCTTCGCCTACCGGCTCCACCCCTCCAGTCTGGAACATCTAGGCCTCGAAGCGGCGATTCAGGATCATACCCACGAGTTTGCACAGCGCACGGTGCTTGCCGTTCGGTACGTCTCGCGAAACGTGTCGAAAGCGATTCCCATCGAGATGGCCACCTGCCTCTATCGCGTGACGCAAGAATCCCTCCAAAATGTGCTGAAGCATGCCGAGGCCTCGACAGTTGTGGTGCGATTGCTTGGGACGTCCAAAGGAGTCGGGGTCTGTATCCTCGATAATGGGAAAGGATTTGACGGGAAGGAAGCCCGCAGTCGTGGGCTCGGACTCCTCAGCATGGAAGAGCGGGTTCGTTTGGCGGAGGGCACGTTCCACATCAGGACGCGCCCAGGTGACGGGACGGAAGTGCATGCATGGGTCCCGCTTCCCGATGTCCGATAGGAGATCGCGTCCATAGACGCGTGGACTCCGAGCGAGCAACCGATGCTGATCCAGATGTGAGCACAACAATGAATGGAGTGACGCCGAGGCCGAGGGTGCTCTTAGCCGACGACCACAGCTTGATGCTCGCCGGTCTTCGTCGGCTGGTCGAAGAGACCTGCGAGGTCGTCGGTGCGGTAGAAGACGGCCGGGCACTGGTAGAAGCGGCTCAGCGCTTGGAGCCAGACCTGATCCTTCTGGATATCAGCATGCCGTTGCTCAATGGTATTGACGCCGCGCGTCAGATCCAGAAGCTCCATCACTCGGCCAAGCTCATTTTTCTGACCATGCATACGAGCCCGAGCTATGTGACGGAGGCGTTCCACGTCGGCGCGAGCGGCTATCTCCTGAAGCGGTCGGCCCCCATGGAGCTGCCGCTGGCGATTGAGGCCGTGCTGAAGGGGCAGCAATATTTGACGCCCTCGATCACCAAGCCGGTGCTTGCGCAGACGCTGGAGCGAGAAGAGGCACCAGCGCTCAAAGGTTCCGCAGTAGCACTCACTCCGAGGCAGCGTGAAGTCTTACAGTTAATCGGCGAAGGCAAGGGGACTAAAGCGATCGCCGCACTACTCCATGTGTCGGTCAAAACGGTAGAATTTCACAAGACCTGCCTCATGAGGCAACTAAATCTGCACACGACAGCGGAATTGATGCGCTACGCCATCACGCAGGGTCTCGCGAGTGATCAACTGTAACCTCTCCCGTCTGGGATGTCTCTAACTCAGACTCTGGCAAGGTTCTCATCGAAAGCTGGGCCATTGCCTAGTTCATAAGAAGTCTTCTTTCTTCTAGATTAGTCACTAGTAGTAAGAAAGTAAGAAGGAGAATCCATTAGAGGCCCATCCATGAGCACAATCGTTCAGGCTCAGGCTTCAAACCGTTTTCATGTCTTAGCCTGATGAGCCAATAGGAGAGCCGTATGCCGACATATGCAGTCTCCCATGCGCAGAGTTCCATCGCTGACCGGACGAAGATGAAATCTATTCGCGTGCTTCTGGTGGACGACCACTTCCTCGTCCGACAAGGATTACGGAACTATTTGAGCCATCATCTCGACATTGAATTGGTGGGTGAGGCCAGGGATGGGGAAGAGGCAGTGAAGCTGATAGACCTGCTCAAGCCCGATGTCGTGGTGATGGACATTCACATGCCGAGAATGAACGGTATTGAAGCGACAGAATCCATCATGCGAAAGCATCCACACCTACAGGTCATTGGCCTCTCATTTTACGTCGGAAATGGAAATCGAGAAGCATTCTTGGATGCCGGTGCCTGCCTGTTGCTCGACAAGGGAACGGCGCATGCACACCTGCCCCATGCGATTTATCAGGCGGTCGACAAGAGCCTCGATGTTGGCTCGCCCGGTCGCTGTTCCCTCGCATAGTGGAAGAGCAGCCAAAAGGGCGCGCACAGTTCTCCTCAAACTACACACACCTAATCCCCTGACCTGTTGCCTTCTGCGACAGTGGTGGTGTTCTCTCTGTCCCAAGTTTCCCCTGCGCGCAGGCCTCCCACGCTACCATCGACAATAATGTTATCTGTGGGTGTTAGGAGTATCGATATCGCAGTTGAAGCAGATACTGTATAGACTAGGCATCAAGGATAACCATGACACAGCTTGATCCTATCGGCTCGATTTTGGTGATCAATGGAGGATCGTCGACGCTCAAGTTTGCGCTCTTTCGCATCGGGACGGCTCCAGTTCGTGAGCTGACGGGTTCGATCGATCGCATCGGATCACCGGAAGCAACACTGAGCTGGGCGCCTGAGGGAGCCGGCACCATCGGGCCTCAGTCGGTCGACGCTCCGAACCATGCTGCCTGCATTCAGCTCCTGCTAACTTGTATCGCCGACCGGTTGAGACACTGTCCAGTGGTCGCGATCGGACATCGGGTCGTGCATGGTGGCCAGCACTATCGTGCTCCACAACCACTGACGTCGGCTGTGATGGACGAGCTGCAGAGGTTGAGTTCCAGCGATCCAGAACATCTCCCGGGTGAGATCGAATTAATCCAGTGGTTTGCGCAACGGTACCCGCATCTCCCGCAAGTCGCCTGCTTCGACACGGCATTTCACCGCGACATGCCGCGTGTGGCTCGTCTCTTCTCGATTCCCCGACGGTATGAAAAGTTGGGCCTTCAACGATACGGATTTCATGGCCTGTCCTATGCCTTTCTCATGAGAGAACTAGAGCGGGTCGGTGCGCCACACGAAGTCAGCGGTCGCGTCATCATGGCTCATCTTGGCAATGGCGCGAGCATGGCGGCGGTCAAAAATGGACGAGCGGTCGACACGACCATGGGTTTTACGCCGACCTCCGGCCTGCCGATGAGCCGCCGATCGGGGGATCTCGACCCTGGCCTTGTGTCCTATCTGGCTCGTACGGAAGGCATGACCGTGGATCGGTTCCATCGGATGGTCAACGCCGAGTCTGGCTTGCTCGGGGTCTCGGAGACCAGTTCCGATATGCGCGATCTCCTTAAGGAGGAACGGAACGATGCCAGAGCAGCCGAGGCGGTCGCGCTGTTTTGTTATCACGCGAAAAAAGCCATCGGTTCGTTGGCTGCGGCCTTGGGCGGGTTGGATACACTGGTCTTCAGTGCGGGTATTGGAGAACACTCGCCGATCGTACGAGCGAGGATCTGTGAAGGATTGGAATTTCTCGGTATCGCCATCGATTCTACGCGCAACGAGGCCGATGAGGCCGTGATTTCTAGCGAAGGCAGTAGGGTGACCGTGCGAGTCATTCATACGGATGAAGAAAGTGAGATTGCCCGGTCCGTGCTAGAGATGATCAGCGCCGAGTCGTGACGAAGCAGTAGGAGGGGACGATGCCACGAACAAAGCCGAAGATGTTGAATCAGGACCAACTAAAGAAATTGGACGCCTATTGGCGAGCGGCCAATTATCTGTCGGTCGGACAGATCTATCTCTACGACAACCCGTTACTCAAGAAATCGCTCGCGCGGACTCATATCAAGCCACGTCTGCTCGGCCATTGGGGCACGACGCCGGGCCTGAATTTTATCTATGTGCATCTGAACCGCATCATCACGCAACACGATCTCAATATGATCTATATCGCCGGTCCCGGCCACGGCGGACCTGGGTTGGTCGCAAACGCCTACCTCGAAGGGACCTACAGCGAAGTCTATCCGGATGTCTCGCAAGACGAGCAAGGCATGAAACGATTGTTCAAACAGTTTTCGTTTCCCGGTGGCATTCCCAGCCATGTGGCGCCGGAGACGCCTGGTTCCATACACGAGGGTGGTGAATTGGGCTACTCTCTTTCCCACGCCTATGGCGCGGTGTTCGACAATCCAGATCTGATTGCCGCCTGTGTGGTGGGCGACGGTGAGGCGGAGACCGGCCCACTGGCGACGAGTTGGCATTCCAATAAGTTTCTCAACCCAGTCACCGATGGGGTGGTCCTGCCGATTCTTCATCTGAACGGGTACAAAATTGCCAATCCCACAGTCTTGGCCCGTATCAGCCATGACGAGCTCGATCACCTTTTCCGCGGCTACGGCTATCAACCCTATTTTGTCGAAGGACGCGATCCTCTGGCCATGCATCGGCTCATGGTGGCGACGCTCGATGCGGTCGTGAAGGACATTCAACGGATTAAGGCTGACGCGCGCAGAGCGACGGCTGTGCAGCGCCCGCTCTGGCCCATGATTGTGCTCCGCACGCCAAAGGGCTGGACCTGTCCTCCGCAGATCGACGGCAAGCGGACGGAAGACTCCTGGCGATCCCATCAAGTCCCGATGGGTGACATGGGCAAACTGGCACACGTCAAGATTCTTGAGCAATGGATGAAAAGCTACAAGCCTCAGGACCTGTTCGACAAGTCGGGGCGATTCAAGTCTGAGCTAGCCGCATTCGCCCCTAAGGGACATCGACGCATGAGCGCCAATCCTCATGCGAACGGCGGACTGCTGTTGAAAGATCTGCGCTTGCCGGATTTCCGCAGGTATGCCGTCGCCGTGAAGAAGCCTGGTGCCGTTGAAGCCGAGGCGACCCGCATCATGGGAGCGTTTCTACGGGACACGATGAAGATCAATATGGAGCACCGGAACTTCCGCCTCTTTAGCCCGGATGAGAACAATTCCAACCGCTGGCAGGATGTCTTGGACGTCACCAATCGTGCTTGGATGGCAGAACGCCATTCCTACGATGATCACCTAGCGCCGGACGGACGGGTGATGGAGATGCTGAGTGAGCACCAGTGCCAGGGATGGTTGGAAGGCTATCTGTTGACGGGCCGGCACGGCTTCTTTTCCTGCTATGAAGCCTTCATCCACATTATCGACTCGATGTTCAACCAACATGCCAAGTGGCTCAAGGTCTGTAACCACATTCCATGGCGACGACCTATTGCCTCACTGAATTATTTGTTGTCCTCCCATGTCTGGCGGCAGGATCACAATGGGTTCAGCCATCAAGATCCTGGGTTTATCGATCACGTGGTCAACAAGAAAGCCGAGGTGATCCGGGTCTATTTGCCACCCGATGCCAATACGTTGCTGTCTGTCACCGACCACTGTCTACGCAGTCGCAACCATGTGAACGTCATCGTGGCCGGCAAGCAGTCGGCACCACAATGGCTCGACATGGATGCTGCGGTGAAACACTGCATAGCCGGGATCGGCATTTGGGAATGGGCCAGCAACGATCGGAACGGTGAACCGGACGTGGTCATGGCCTGTTGCGGCGATGTACCGACGATGGAAACGCTGGCGGCCGTCTCCTTACTGCGGTCCTATCTGCCAGGCGTGAAAGCGCGAGTGGTCAACGTGGTGGATCTCATGAAGCTGCAACCTTCCACTGAACATCCGAACGGATTGTCCGACAAAGATTTCGATGCGCTGTTTACGACGGACAAGCCGATTATCTTCGCGTTCCACGGCTATCCCTGGCTGATCCACCGATTGACCTATCGGCGAACCAATCACAAGAACCTGCATGTGCGAGGGTACAAAGAAGAAGGGACTACGTCGACCCCGTTCGATATGGTGGTGATGAACGATCTGGATCGCTTTCATCTCGTTGCTGATGTCATCGACCGGATCCCGCTGCGTGGCTCTCGGGCCGACTATGCCAAGCAGGCGCTTCGTGACAAACGCATCGAACACAAACAGTACATTGCGGAGCATGGCGAAGACATGCCGGAGATCAGCCAGTGGAAGTGGAGTGGGAGCCGAACGTCTGTTCAGAAGACAACTCGATAAACATCACAGAGGGTGGTCTCATCCGAGGTCTGTTCAACCAGGCCTTGTGAATTCAGCCAACCACCCTCCAAAAACACATGAATGTCTTCTCGTAAATATGCTATCGAAAAGAGCTGTGTACAGCGTACAGTGTGCCTCTTTTAAGAATATCACAGTGGAGGAAAGGAATGGGCCGGAGGGTGCTGTCTTGCGATCGATGGATTGTTGGAATACTTTCTCTTATGTGTCTGCTGGTAGGACCAGCCTATGCGGATGATTCAAATAACAAGAAGCCGGATGATCTGAAGCCGAAGGAGCTGCTTGATTGTCGGTATGGGCAGAGCTATGAGAAAACTGATGGGGAAACTATAGGGGAAGCGTTTCCTTCCGACGATGTCTTTCGCCCGCTCATGGCGGATCCCAAGCAACCGCAGTTCTTTGCGAACTGGCGATCAACGCGATCGCGCACCGACCGCACCAACTCCAACATCGGGTCGGTGGCGATTGGAGAAAACTTTGGCTTTTATACAAGGCGGGAAGGATGCAATGGGTGGCAGATCAGCCTGCTCACCGGAATTTTTGCTCAATTCGACTTAGATGAAAAGAACGCCCAATTGATCAACACGGACTTTAATGTCGGGATCCCGATTACATGGCGCTCTGGAAATTGGTCCGCACGACTGCGCTATTATCACCAAAGCAGCCACATCGGCGATGAGTTTTTGGCGGCCAACCCAGGATTCAAGGCGATCACGTTTATTCTTGAGGAGGTGGACGCGATCCTTTCCTACGACTACCGATGGCTGCGCCTCTACGGAGGAGGAGGGTATTTGGTCCATCGCGAACCGACCATCATCGACCGCGGGAAGATCCAGTGGGGATTCGAAGCACGGGCTCCTTCGATGCGAACGCGGATTTTGGAACCGTTCCTCAACCAGGTGATCGTGACACCCGTGCTATCGGCGGATTTCAAGTCGATACAAACACACGAGTGGATCATCGACACCAATGTGCTCGGGGGGGTTGAATGGTCCCGGACGGGTTCCCACCGTCGTTTCCGGATCATGGCGACCTATTTCCACGGCCATAATCCATATGGACAATTCTTCAACCAGAAGATCGAATCGATAGGACTTGGGGCCTACTTCATGTTTTAGCGGCTCTCAGGTCGCGACCCCCGTATTCTTGAAAAGGATTCAGAACGATGAATAAAACAACCTCCTTTTCCATTTGGTACGTGCTCCTCGCCATCATGGCCGTGGTGCTCGTACATGATTTCATCCTTGCCCTGAATAAGGTCGAGGAGCTTCCCTACAGTCAGTTTAAGAGTTTGGTAGTGACTGGGAAAGTGGCGGAAGTCTCCGTGACCAGCCGCATCCTGACCGGCAAGTTGAAGGCCGAAGGCGAATCCAAAGAGCAGAAAGCCTTTACGACCGTGCGCGTCGACGATCCAGACCTGGTCCGCGAACTCAACCAACACGGGGTTACGTTCACCGGTGTCATTGAATCCACGTTTTGGCGTGATGTTTTATCCTGGGTGATCCCGGTTGCTCTCTTCGTCGGTATCTGGTTCTTCATTCTAAAACGATTTGGACAGGCTCAGGGTGGCTTCATGCAGGTGGGGCAATCCAAAGCGAAGATCTACGTCGAGAAGGACATTAAGGTCACGTTCGCGGATGTTGCCGGGGTGGACGAAGCCAAAGAAGAACTGGGTGAGGTGATCGAGTTCCTGAAGACGCCGGAGAAGTTCACCAAACTTGGCGGCAAGATTCCCAAGGGCATACTCCTTGTCGGTCCACCCGGGACCGGCAAGACGTTGCTGGCTCGTGCGGTGGCCGGTGAGGCTGGGGTGACGTTCTTTAGCATCAGCGGCTCGGAGTTCGTCGAAATGTTCGTCGGGGTCGGGGCGGCCCGGGTCCGTGATCTCTTCGATCAGGCCAAGCTGAAAGCCCCCTGCATTATTTTCATTGATGAGTTGGATGCGCTCGGAAAAGCCCGTGGCGCGGGGCCCATGGGGCATGAGGAGCGGGAACAAACGCTCAATCAGCTGCTGGTCGAGATGGACGGCTTTGATCCTCGCATCGGCGTCATTCTCATGGCCGCGACCAATCGCCCCGAGATTCTTGATCCTGCGTTGCTGCGGGCCGGCCGATTCGATCGTCATGTGGTGGTGGACCGTCCGGACAAGATCGGTCGCCTTGCCATTCTTCGTGTGCATGCCAAACAGGTGACACTGGGCCCCGACGCGGATCTGGAAAACATCGCTGCGATGACGCCCGGGTTCTCCGGAGCAGATTTGGCGAACATCATCAATGAGGCGGCGTTGCTGGCGGTGCGGCGCGGCAAGGATCAGGTCGGTTTTTCAGAATTGCAGGAGGCGGTCGAGCGAGTCATTGCCGGCTTGGAGAAGAAGAATCGCGTCCTGAATAAGATGGAGAAAGAGCGGGTGGCTTACCATGAGACGGGTCATGCCCTCGTCGCCATGTCCTTGCCAGGGATGGATCAGGTACAGAAGATCTCGATCATTCCGCGCGGCGTGGCGGCTCTTGGCTATACCTTGCAACTTCCGACAGAAGACCGGTTTCTGATGACGAAATCGGAATTGGAGAATAAGGTTGCCGTGCTACTCGGTGGGAGGATCGCTGAAGAAACAATTTTTGGGGAAGCCTCCACGGGGGCGCAGAATGATCTGCTCAAGGCTACCGACATTGCGAAAAGTATGGTGAAGGTTTATGGAATGAGCGAGAAGCTCGGTGCGATCACCTTGGAGCGAGAACGACAGTCTCAATTCCTCCAACTTCCGGTTGCGTCGGAACGAGGGGACTACTCCGAAGAGACTGCGCGTGAAATCGATTGTGAAGTGAGGCGGATCATTGACGAGCAGTACGGACGGGTGAAGTCCTTGCTGGAGGAGAACAAAGCCGCTCTGCAACAGGGGGCCACACTGTTGTTGGAACGCGAGGTGATTACGGGCGCGGAACTGAAGGTCGTTATGGAGAATCTCTCAGCCCAGCGCCAACCGACGGAGTGAAACCCGTGAATCAGCAGGCAACCATCTCTGTCGAGGGCAATGTCATCCACTGCCGAGGGCCGTGGACGCTCCCACACTTGGCCCAGCTTGAGCGGCGAGGTCAAACGCTTCAATGGCCCACAGCACCAACGATTGTGTACGATGCTGAGGAGGTGACCGCCATGGATACAGGCGGCGCGCTCTTATTACAACGCTACTTGAATGGGGTGCGTCGTAAGGGTCAGCAGACCTTTCAGCAAGGATTAAAACCGGCATTTGCCGAGTTGCTACAGCTGATGGAGGCGCAATGGCCTCAGATTGAGCGAGATCCCACCCCTGACGTGGGATGGATGGAATGGTTGACCGGTATTCTGCGTTCTCGACAGGCATCCGCCATTCATGCCCTCGCATTCATCGGGGAAAGCACCATCGCCTTTGGCCGATCACTGATACGGCCCGGCTCCATTCGATGGCGGGCGCTCTTGCGGATCGTGGAAGTGGATGGTGTGCGGGCCTTGCCGATCACAGGCCTCCT
This sequence comes from Nitrospira sp., assembly GCA_005116745.1. Taxonomy (NCBI): domain Bacteria; kingdom Pseudomonadati; phylum Nitrospirota; class Nitrospiria; order Nitrospirales; family Nitrospiraceae; genus Nitrospira; species Nitrospira sp. The sequence continues at coordinate 45,733 of SWDS01000006.1, forward strand.
GATGTTTCTGGTCGGTGTTGTGTTTGCCTATCAGGGTGCAGAACAACTCCGTAAGTTCGGCACGAACATTTTCATCGTGGATCTGGTCGGTATCTCGCTGTTGCGAGAGATTGCGCCATTGATCGTGGCGATCCTCATCGCCGGCCGTTCCGGGTCAGCCTATGCGGCGGAGATCGGTACGATGAAGGTCACGGAAGAATTGGATGCGGTGCGGACGCTGGGTATTTCACCCATGAACTTGCTCGTGCTGCCGCGAGCGTTTGGCCTGGTCATCGCGCTCCCTCTGTTAACGGTGTATGCGGATGTCGTAGGCGTATTCGGCGGCATGTTGATCGCGTTGGGGGAACTCAATGTGAGTTTCGTCGAGTTTGTCGCTCGATTCCAGGAAGCGGTTTCGATGCGACATTTTCTGATTGGGTTAGGGAAGGCGCCATTCTTTGCAGCGATCATCGCCTTGGTGGGCTGTTATCAAGGATTTCAGATCAGAGGTGGTGTCGACGACGTCGGCCGACACACCACCATCAGTGTCGTGCAGGGGATTTTTCTCGTAATCGTCTTCGATGCACTCTGCAGTATCTTGCTCAATTGGTGGGATCTCTAGCAGGATGTTGAAAAGCCCGCCAGCGGCGTTCTCGCCTTGCTGGACGGTCTTTTTGAACATCCTGGGTCTCTAAGTTTGTAGCGATCTGCGAGCAACGTGATAAGAGGTAGTTTCTGATGCCGTCGGTTACGAACATTGAGATACCGGTGATCGACGTGAGCCACGTCGCGACGACGTTTGGACAGACCGTCGTGCATGAGGACGTCAGTCTGTCCATACAACGGGGAGAAATCTTCGCGATTGCCGGAGGCAACGGGTGCGGCAAGACCACGCTCTTGCGGGAGATCATCGGCCTGATCACGCCCTCGGCCGGAACGATACGGCTGTTTGGATTAGATAGCCGACAATTGGAAGGTGGTGACGGTCACCCAATCTACCGCCGCTTCGGTGTGATGTTTCAGCAGGGGGGATTGTTCAGCTCATTGACGCTGGCAGAGAATGTCGCGGTGCCGTTGCGTGAACGGACGACGCTGAGTGAAGAGCTGATCCATGATATTGTGGCTGCGAAAATTGCGATGGTGGATTTGCCACCGGATAGCGCAGGAAAGTTCCCCAACCAGCTCAGCGGGGGCATGAAACGGCGGGCCGCGCTCGCCCGAGCGATTGTCATGGATCCCGAGTTGCTGTTTCTTGATGAACCGACAGCCGGGCTTGATCCCATCATTGCGGCGGGCTTCGATGATCTCGTACTCTCATTGAAGAAATTCTTGGGGCTCACGGTGGTCATGGTCACGCACGATTTGGATTCCCTGTGGCGGATCACGAATCGCGTCGCAGTGTTGGGTTGTGGGAAAGTGCTGGGGGTCGGAACGATGCAGGAGCTCTCCCAATCAGCCGACCCCGTTATTCGTGAATACTTTCATGGTCCTCGTGGGCGTGCGGCCAGTGAACAGGCGGCCTGGAATGAGGGCGCGAGGGGTTGAGCGGTAAGCAAAACAGGTTGGACACCTCCCACGTGATTGACGAATGAGGCATGTCGAATGACGAATAGAACCACAGATCGGGTAGCTCCAGCGACGGACTGACGATGGAACCAAAGGTCAATTACATTCTCGTCGGCTCGTTTGTGCTCTTTCTGGGAGCGGCTGTCCTAACCGGCATTTTGTGGTTAGGGAAGACGGACTATCGAGGTTCGTACGACCGGTATTCGGCCCATATGCAGGAGTCAGTCGCAGGGTTAAGCGTCGATTCGACTGTCAAATATCGGGGTGTCGATGTGGGCCGGGTGAAGGCCATCGCCTTGAAGTCCGACAATCCGGAGGAAGTGCTGCTGACGCTGGATATTGTGCGCGGGACACCGATCAAAACCGATACGATTGCCGTACTCGAGACCCAAGGACTCACCGGTCTGGCCACCATCAATCTAAAAGGAGGAAGTCGAGACGCTCCGCCCTTAACGGTCCTGGAAGGGCAAGACTATCCAGTGATCAAGACCGGTCCCTCTCTCTTCTTCAGATTGGACGATGCGGTTTCTCGCCTGCTGTCGGAGAAGGGTCTGAACAAGCTCCTTGCCGATATGGACTTGGCAGCAAAGGGGGCGGCAGATGTGCTCGATGAGGAGAATCGGACGGCCTTGAAGCGAACGATCAAAGACCTCTCAGATGTCGCCCAGACCGTTGTGGCTCATAAGACTCAGATCGAGCAGAGCTTGAATGGTGCAGCAAAAAGCGCTGACAATCTGGTCAAGCTGACGGCATCGTTGAATGAGCAGGTTCCTGCCTTGCTCGCGGGAATCAACAAAAGTGTCGCGGCGCTCGGTACGGCGACGGACGAACTAGCTCGCACCAGCAAGACCGTGGGAATGGTCGTCAATGAAGCCAGACCCGAGCTCCAGCAATTCACGCGGCGAACTCTGCCTGAAGCCGGTTTATTAGTGACGGAGCTCAGACAACTCACGAGTACGTTGACTCGTGTGGCCCGAGAGGTGGAGCGAGAGCCGAGCTCGTTAGTGTTTGGAAAAAAACCGTCTGTACGCGGCCCAGGCGAATAATATCGAGAAGCGTTGGGTGCTATGGCGATGATGATAGATCGGTTGAGACAAGTAGCGTGCGCGGTCTTGGTTGTGACCGCAACCGGTTGCCTGTCGCTCCGTACGGATTCTCCAGAAATCCACACGTATCAGTTGAGCCTTGACGGCTGGAACCGCGAGGCTCGCCATGATGGGATTGCGGAGTCGGTGTTGCTTGTGAGTCCGCCTCAGGCAGAGCCCGGATTTGAGACGCAGCGCATGGTGTACATGAAGCGCCCATATCAATTGGAAGCGTTTGCCGTCAATCAGTGGGCCGATAGCCCGGTGCAGATGCTTAGTCCTTTGATGATCCAGGGGCTCAATCACAGTGGGGTATGGCGGGCCGTGATTCCCCTGCCGAGCTCGATTCGAGGGGACTATCGCCTGGACTCCTCAGGATTTGTCGTACAGCAGGAGTTTCTCCAGCAACCGAGCCGCGTCAGAGTGACGATCCGTGCGCAATTCGTCGACCTGAAAGAGTCCATGATTGTGGGAGCGCGGGCCTTTGAAGTGGTCGAGAATGCTCCGAGCGAGAATGCCTACGGAGGTGTGCTGGCCGCCAACCGCGCCGTGGCTGGATTGCTCGACCAGATCGTGGCATGGCTTCGGCAATGTGTAGAACATTCGCCCGAGTGCAGTCGTTAAAAGGGTGGAGGCGGAATGACGAGGCACCGCCGGTGAGTGAGAATATTTCGTGGAAATGGGTCCTGCTCTCGATCGCGTGCTGTGCCTGCCTGATGTTTGAGCGACAGGCCTGGGGGGTGGAGCCGGTATCGGAACATTCAGCAAATCAGCAGCACCGTGTCGTCATGCATCTCAATTCAGGCGACGACAAAGTCCAACGGGGCGCGCTGAATAATATCAGGAACCTCTACCAGGAATTAGGGACACACAACCTCACACTTGAGCTAGTCGTGCATGGGGCAGGCCTCCCGTTACTGCTCAAGAAGGGCACGGCATTTGCTGTTGAATTGGCTGATTTAAAGAAGACATACGGCGTGAACTATACGGCCTGTTCCAATACCATGAAGACGATGCAGGTGATGCGGGAAGATTTAATCAGCGAAGTAGGCGAGACGGTGCCGGCGATAGTCAGGCTTCTCGAACGACAAGAACAAGGCTGGGCCTATATCAAACCCTAGCCAAGAGCGGGCAGTCGGTATCCTCAGCAGAGGAGCGCACATGGACCAGAAGAGCAAAGTGTACATCTATCACACTGCGGTGAAGTGGACCGAGCAACGTAAAGGGGTCATCTCCTGTGAAGGGAAACCTGATGTGGAAGTGGCGACTCCGCCGGAGTTCAAGGGGCATGAGGGCATTTGGTCTCCTGAAGATCTCTTTGTGGCCTCCGCGAACATCTGTTTGATGACGACGTTTCTAGCCGTGGCGGAGCGAGCTGGACTCGCCTTCTCTGCCTATGAAAGCGCGGCGGAAGGTCGATTGGAGTTGGTGGAGGGGAAATTTCAATTCACCACCATCACGATCAGGCCTTCCATCACTTTGAAGTCTGGGGAGGATGCGGGTAAAGCCAAGGAGCTGATTGAAAAAGCCGAGCGGAATTGTTTGATTTCCAACTCGATGAAAGCCGCAGTAATCGTGGAGCCGGTCATTCACTAGCACTGCAGAACTCCTTGTCACTGAGGCTTGTGTTGGTGAGCACGAAAGTGGAGTTGGAGGTTACAGTCAACGGAGAGCGTTTACTCCTGCTCCAGATCGAACTGTATAACCGAGTCTAAGCTCTGGGCAGCCACCGCTGCTTCCCATCCTTTTTCACAAGGGAGAAGGCGAACTCGGAACGTATCCGTGAACTGTGCACCCAATCGGGCTTGAATTTCTGTGTTGGCTCCGTCGGTCTCAAGAAGTATTTCGCAGTCGGGCAGTCCCCGGAGACCGATACCTTGCGCCTTGAGCAGTGCCTCTTTCGCAACCCAGTAGCGGAAGAATCTCGCGGCGCGTTGTTCCTCAGGAGCCTCCATGATCGCCATGTGTTCGGAATGAGTAAAATAGCGCTTGGATAATTTTGCAACCTCGACTTCTGGACGAACACATTCAAGATCCACTCCAACTTCCTGCACCTGTGAGACTGCGATGAGCGCACGGCCATAGGCATGAGACAAATTGAACGTGATCGCTGACCGATCTCGTAGTTCCCTCATCAGAAAGGGCTTGCCTGTTGCACTGCGCTCCAGCGCGACCACATCCGGAGTGATTCCAAGGTACCTACTCAGCACTACTCTCAAGCCTCCGTGAGCCAGCACGTAACGCTGCCGGATATCGTCCCGAACAAGGCGCGCCGCTTGGTGCCGCTCGCTTTCATTCAACCAGCTGGTGCATTGCTCCAGACAGCGCTGCGATCCGTCGAGCTCGATCCCCCACAGATGAACGGTGTTCGATGAAAGATAGATATGATTTCGCCGACGTGTATCGGCTAGGCGCTCAAGTGATTGGAACGAGATCAGCATCTTGCAGTTCCACATGTACACGTCCCGACATCATGTTGTCATCCTTGCGTCGCTGTCCTTCACATGCTCCACAATCTTCCCGTCATCCAATTTAATGACCTGGTTGCCGAGATGGAAATACCGGTCATCGTGAGTAATCACGATGACCGTTTTCCCTCGCGCGCGTAGGTCTGGAAGCAATGTCTTGTAAAACACCTCCTTGTACTGCGGATCTTGATCCGCCGCCCATTCATCAAACACGTAGATCGAGCGATCCTCCAGGTAGGCCGTAATAAGCGCCAACCGTTTGCGTTGTCCTTGAGAGAGATCAAGGGTTGAGAAGGTGCGATCGCGTACAGTGACTTTGTGATCCAAATGCAGCAATCGCAAGTATTGAGGCGTGAGGCTATGGACCTGAGAATCCGAATGACCAAGGAGTTTCTTGAAGAGGTAAAAGTCTGAAAATATGACTGAGAAGTGTTCGCGGTACCACTCTCGATTGGCATCAGTGATCATCGTACCAGCCAGTTTCACGTCTCCTCGTAGCGGCTGATACAACCCCGAAAGAACTTTTACGAGTGTGGATTTCCCGCTTCCATTCCCTCCGATGATGAACACCAATTCGCCTGGACATAACTCGAGGCTGATGGGACCCAGCGTGAAGGGCGTTTCGGCATCAGTATCTTGCCCGTAAGAAAACACGACATCGGTCCATTGCACGATGGGAGAGCTCTCAGGCTCGAGACCTATCAGGTGTCTCGTCTGGACGTCCTCTGGACAGACATCCAGCGATATGCCCAATCGTTCAATATTTTCCAATGCCACTTGACCTCGTTCGAGAGTTGGTGCCGTACTGATGATGCTCGAAATGGGGCCCATCATATAGATCATGGCGACAATGTATCCAGTCAGTGCCTCTGAAGAGATAAGCCCAAAAGATGGAAATAGGAAAATGATGAAACCGATGAGGGAGTAGAGGGAGACCGCATTCCAGGCTCCAAGCAGCGCTTGTATCCGCGTTGCTTCCAGATTCGTCTTTCTATAGAGTTCTGCCGCTCCTCGCACTTCCTCATCGACAAACTCCTGTCGCCGCGCCCGATGCATCAACAGCTCCTTTAGCCCGTCGGTGAGTGAGCGAAATCGCTGAAACAACTCAGCTCTGGCATCACGGGATGCGGCAATGATGTCGCGGACACTGGTGTGTAACCACTGATGTACTACGACGCTCACGACAGCAACTCCGAGCACTGCTAGAAATACGCTCCATGACAACCAAGCAAGGAAGATTCCGCAGCCCAACACAAGTGCGCCATTCATGAGAAAACTAGGGAAACATTGGATTGCCCAGGTAACCCAACTCACGTCATCCGTTAAGGTGACTAGAATATGGTTGGCCCCTCGTTGCTCGGAACGAAGTAGCGGAGCCCGCAGGATCTTTGCGCAGAGAGACAACGAGAGGTCCAGGATTGTGTCTTGTGAAAAGCGGACGAGCAGAACCTGGGATCCAAGGTTTGCCAGAATCTTGCTGGCGACAAGGCCGACAAACCCTAGCAGTACAAGAAGGGAATGGTCAGAGGGATGATGAACCACATAATTGATGAGGGCTAAGACTCCGGCGCTCAATAGCCCAGACAGGACGCCGACACAGAGCATGAGCCAGGCCATGGAGCTCGACCGTTGCACGATAAAGCGGAAAAATCGTCCAAAGGGCATCGTTGACTAGCCTCACTGCCACCAGGAAAGGAGAGTGGATGTGCACACCTAAATGACGTTGGCCAAAGGGGTTGGCTTGCTTTGAGTATCCTCGCCAAGGAAAGCCTCGAGATGCTTTGTCACTTCTTCCACATGTGGCGCGACAAGGAGCTGTCCTGAATTGCTAGCTGCAACCTGCACGGTCTTGCTCCCTTCGCCACCAAAGTCTGACCAGATACGTCTGGTATCCGTTACCGACTGAGCGACATACCGTTTTGATGCCATCATATTGAGAATATGCCCAGGGTATTTGCGAACGTCGTAGCGAGCCACAGCCTGGAGCGTGGCTCGGGTCACTTGTCCGACTTGGAACTCGACAAGCAGCTCATCCTTAGCGACATTGGTTTGCGATAACGACATGAGTCTCTTGCATTTAGGTTGGAGAAATGAAACCCAGTCTTTGACCGGCAAACGAACGAGGCTGGGAATAGTACGCATTATCCTCCACAGTAGATACAGGGGCAGCCCAAATGTCATCGGCAACTTATAACGATGTGGGCGATATGTGGATGGATGCCATGTGTCCATTACCACAAGTGTGACGGCCTGTCCCTGCTCGACCAGTTGCTGAGCCATTTCATACGCGATCAGTCCGCCGGTGCAGCTGCCAAGGACGGTATACGGCCCGTTCGGGCGAAAGCGACGGATCTGTGCAACATAATGACTCGCCATCTCCGGCACCGATGTAAACGGCGCCTCTTTTCCGTCTAGTCCTCGTGCCTGTAATCCGTAGGAGGGTTGATTCGGCCCCAGCAGCTTTGCTAGCTGAGCAAAGACCAAGACATTACCCCCAACTCCGGGCACCATGAAAATCGGTACTGCAGCCCCGCTGGGCTGAATGGCGACGAGGGATTGCCACGGCGGGACCCACTGGTTTTGTGTCAGCACCGCTGTGAGGGTGGCAATGGTCGGGGCTTGAAACAGAGTGGCCAGAGGCAGATGGCGTCCATACACTTGTTCAATGAGATAGAACAACTGGGCGGCTTTGAGTGAGTGGCCGCCGAGATCAAAGAAGTTGTCGTGAATTCCGATCGGATTGATGCTGAATACCTGCTGCCACAAGGCCGCCATTTGGACGTCGAGATGATTGCTCGGTGGGACATGCACGACAGCGGGTGAGGGAGCGAGCGTAGGAGCGGGTAATGCGTTCCGGTCGACTTTGTTATTGGCCGTCAAGGGCATTTCCGTCAGAAACATGAAGAGCGACGGAATCATGTAATCAGGAATCTGTGCGTGGAGAAATGAACGCAGGTCTGCCTGGCTTGGCATGAGGCCGTCATGGCCGACCAGATACGCCACCAACTGCTTGCCTCCTTGCTGATCGTCCCGTGCCGTGACGGCCGCCTGACGGACCGCGTGATGACGGCTCAGCGCAGTCTCGATCTCACCCAATTCGATCCGATACCCTCGGATCTTGACCTGGTGATCCATCCGACCGAGATGGACGATGCGTCCATCTGAGCGATACCGTGCCACGTCTCCCGTTCGATAGAGTCTGGCGAGGGGCTCTGGAGAACATGGATGCGGGATGAACCGCTCCGCTGTTAAGTCAGGCTGCCCCCGATAGCCTCGGGCTAATCCATGGCCGCCGATATACAGCTCACCGGAGACTCCGATTGGGGCCGGCTGCAGGAATGGATCCCACCCACTCCCGGAACCAAAAACACGGGGATGCCTGATCCGCTGGGCTGAATGGCGACGAGGGATTGCCACGGCGGGACCCACTGGTTTTGTGTAATCTCCAATCGAGACACCGCCTCCAGCCAACGCAAGGGTCGCCGGAGAAACGTGACGGGGGACATCAAATAGGACGGAATCCCGGCATAAAACGGGACGAGGATGCCATGCAGCAATCCATAGTCGTGAAAATACGGCAGCCAGGAGAGCATCCGGCTCCCGTCGGATAATCCGCCGGCCCGCTTCAAGGCCTTGCAATGCGCGAGCACGTTTCCATGACTGACCATGGCGCCACGAGGGGTGGCCGTCGATCCTGAGGTATATTGCAAATACGCGAGAGAGCTGTTGGCAGGCCGTGAGAACTCGACTGACTCGGCAGCACTGTCGGCCTGATCGGTTGCCATCCACTTGATGGGATCTGCAGCTCTTGTGAGTGAAAGCTCCGAAGACAGGGCGTGAATACCTGAGGTTGTGAGTACGAGCGCTGCGTCAGCATCGTCGATAATGGCGCGCAGTCTCTGCAGACTATGCTTCCGTCTGATGGGGTCGGGAGCCGGAGCAGGAACGGCGATGAGCCCGGCACAAGCACAGGCCCAAAAGGCGCAGGCGACGTCGATCCCCTGTGGGTAGAGCAGAAGAATTCTGGTTCCTTGTGGAACCGCCTGGGCGAGATGGCTTGCTAGGGCACGGACTCTCTGCTCAAGCTGGCCATAGGTCAGCTGGCTCTCAATCTCGAGGTTGTCACGAATCAGGGCATAGGCCAGCTCATCCGGCTGTTGCCGGCATCGATGCTCGAAGAAATCTGGAAGGTTGTGGATCGCCCGAGGTGGAAGTTTAGCCATGGATGCGAGACGCAGGCTGCCCTTGAATCGCTAAGAATAACAGCAATCAACTATCTGTCTAACGACGAGTACAAACTTAGAATAATTGATCATAAATGGGAAGACTTTCTCGTTTTGAAACCGGTTCAGAAATTGACTACCGTGTAGTGTGGCGAGCCCTCTTGCCTGGAGGAGAAACCCTTTCCGCAAACTGATGCACAGGTCACGCTCTGTTGTGAAGGCTGTAGCATCTTGCGCCAGTGGGCGAGAAGGTCCTGGGGTATTTGTCGTCAGTTCAGGCCCTAATTCCCAGAACCATCGTAGCAAAACCATATAAATGCTTGACGAATAAGGAGAAAACTCCCTAGATCTCTTGAGAGACAATGGCACATTGATCGCAAGGTTTGGCCCTCGAAGGGAGTGCAAATGCAGATCACACGACGACTGGTAGTCTGTTGCGCAATGTTAGCCGGTCTGTTCGGGCTGGGGTTCAGCAATCTTGGCGTGAAAGAACTTGCTGTCTCGGCCAAGGGCGGTGATCCAGTCAGTGGACGCGAAATCTACGTGAACACCTGCATCCGCTGCCACGGAATCGACGGGAAAGGTGCACTCGGAATTAAACTCGTTCCACCTCCGGCGGATCTGACCTCGCTCACCGTTCAAAGTCGCCTCGACGGGACCTTGTTTCGACGAATTCATGGAGGAAAACCCAATACCGCCATGGGTGCGTGGAAACATGCGCTCTCCGATGAGGAAATTTGGGATGTCCTGGCCTATGTGCGCACATTCGGGGTGGAGTCCGGTGGGCAACCATAAAGTTGAATCTAATGGGTAGGATTTGTCTCATACGAGGGTGTCAGGAAAATACGATCAACTCCATTGTTTGATGAGGAGGTAATGCCATGACGTGCAATGTTGGAGGGATTGAGAGACCTATACGAATTGGAGCAGGGCTGCTGGTCATCATGATCGGCATCTTTGCTGGGCTTTCGACGGCAGTAGCGGGAACAGCACTTGCGGTGGGGGCCATACTGCTGCTCACGGGAGCGCTGGGATATTGTCCGCTGTTTACGTTGTTCGGAATTAGCACCTGCTCTCGGGCGTCCGGTATGAAGAAATGAGGTGAATGCTGTGAGCCGACCGGTCATTGCAGGCGTCGTGTTGGTGAGTATGTTAGTGGGGACGATCAGTTGTGTCCCACCTCCACGAGTGACGGAGAGTGAGGAGGGGGTTGTTCGTCGGATCGTGGGGTCGCCAGTCGATGCGCTGTTTGTCCCGCCATCGCCCGAAACGATTCCAGGTGATCTGAGAGGCGAGCAGATTCGCCTGGGCTACAAGATGATCGTCGACACGCAGGAATATGGGAAACGGTATGTTGGAAACGCGCTCAACTGCACCAATTGTCATTTAGATGCGGGACTCAACCCGAATTCTGCATCCTTCGTCGGTATCGCCACTCTTTACCCACAGTATCGTGAACGAGCCGGCCGACAGATGACGCTAGCCGATCGAATCAACGAGTGTTTCGAACGTAGTATGAATGGAAAACCTCTGCCGCCCGACAGCGTAAAGCTCACGGCCATTGTCGCGTACGTCACATGGTTATCACAGAATATGCCGCCCGGCGTTGAGGTCCCATGGCGAGGAATCCCACGCCTCATCTCGACCCATCAGCCTGACCCTCTCAACGGCAAAAAGGTCTATGAGAAAAAGTGTGTCTTCTGCCACGGTTCCGATGGGCAAGGCACCATGACGGCACCGCCTGTGTGGGGGCCTCGTTCGTACAACATTGGTGCAGGCATGGCACGAATCAGCGTAGCCGCTGCATTTATCAAGGCCAACATGCCGCGAGGCTGGGGCTGGACAGTGACCGATGACGAAGCCATCGATGCTGCAGTCTATATCAACACACAGCCTCGACCGGACTTTCCCGACAAGATTCACGATTGGCCGAAGGGCGGCAAGCCGGCGGATGCACCCTATTGAGATCGGGAGAGTCGCCTAGGTGACTGTTGAGTTGTGAATGGTGAGCTCACATGAAACACAACATTGTGGCTTTCATACGATATGAACACCGAAGGACGGGAAGAGGAAGATGATCAATCCTGACACGCACGTTGTTCCAATTTTGCCCTGGTGGGCCGGGGGTCTCGGAATCGGGATTGTTCTGCTCATCGCCGTGGCACTCGTGCAACCGATCGGAGTCTCGACGCAGTATGTGGTGTTAGACGGTGTGCTGTTGCATGCGCTGAGTCCAGACCTTGCCGATGACAGCCCATATCTCAAGGAAGCCAGCAAGGGATGGACCTTGGCCACCTACGAATTCTTCTTCGTCATTGGGATCCCCATCGGTGCGTTTCTGGCTGCAGCGATCACGAAACGATTCAGTACCCGAGTGGTGCCTCCGCTGTGGGCCTATCGATTTGGACAGGCGCCGGGAAAGCGTCTGGCGTGGTCGTTTATCGGAGGTTTTCTTCTGCTGTTCGGAGCTCGGTTTGGAGGGGGATGCACATCCGGCCACATGATCAGCGGGGTCTCGCAGTTGGCCGTGAGTTCATTCATTTTTTCAGCCGCGTTGTTTGCCAGTGCAATTGTTACGGCCCGCTGGTTGTACCCTGAGCAGGTGAAACAGTGAACTTGCTTCTAGGGCTCCTTCTTGGAGCGGCTTTTGGCGCGGTCCTCCAACTCTCCGGGGCGTCGAGCTATACAAAGATCCTCAACACCTTGCGGCTCAAAGACTTGACGATCATGAAGGTCATCATGACAGCCATCGGTGTCGGGTTGATCGGGGTTCATGGATTGGATGCGTTGGGTGTCGCTCATCTGAAGGTCAAGGATCTCTATCTCCCGGGGATCCTCATCGCAGGCGTGATCTTCGGCGTGGGATTTGCCGTCACGGGCTATTGTCCAGGGACAGCGCTCGCGGCGGCGGCTGAAGGGAAGCTCGATGCGTGGATGACGATGCTCGGCGGCTTGCTCGGCGCATTGACGTTTGCCTTCCTATTTCCGGATCTCGAGTCGTCTTTAGCCGCATTGGGGGGATTCGGTCCGGTGACGATTCATGACTCGATTGGGATAAGCGGGCTATTTGTGGCAGGGCCATTGGGCCTGCTGTGTTTGTGGGGAGCAGCGAAACTCCCAGAACCACGAGGGACACGATGAAACTCACGGCGACCTTTCACGGCGGGACACGCTACGACGTTGTGAGTGGCAAGCATCGAATTATTACCGACCAGGCGGTGGAGGATGGAGGGCAGGATGCCGGAATGGGTCCGGTCGAACTCTTTGTCGGGTCCGTCGCGAGTTGTGTGGCGTACTTCGTCGGGCAATTCTGTGGGCGGCACGGCATTTCCCGAGAGGGCTTGATGGTCGATGCGGAATGGACGATGGCCGAAGTTCCACACCGTGTTGGTCGCATCGACATCGGGATTCATCTACCCCATCGCATCAACGCAGAACAAAAAGAACGCCTCTTGAAGGTCGCGCATGGCTGCACTGTGCATCAATCCCTCGCGGTGCCTGCCGGCGTGGCGATCGAACTCAATCCTCATCCTCGTGGTGAGAAATCCTCGTGAAAGGAGCAGCGATGTTGAATGTGAGAATTCGGATGGTCGTTGGAAGCGCTGCGCTCATGTTGGTGGGACTCATGTCGTCCCCGCAATTGTCATTTGGGAGCGATCACACGCGCGCGAAGGAGCTGATCCAACAGACCTGTGTGCAATGTCACCGGCTGGAAGGTCAGCCGGATTCGCGCTTCAAGCTTCACGCGCCTGACTTGATGTGGGCCGGCAGCAAGTACCAACGGTCGTGGCTCATCCGTTGGTTGACCGGTAAGGAAGCTCCGCTCTATGCGAAGGGATATATGTGGGACCTGACCACCGTTCCGTCCAAGCACCCGATGGTCACGGAGTCGGAGGCGAACGCACTCGCGGATTACTTTGCCGAACACAACAAAGATCCGCGCGTCACCATCGGCGCGTTCGATCTCTCGAAAGTCACCAAATTCGACGTGAAGTTTGGTGCGGCGGCTTTTAAAGCCCACGCCTGTCTTGGCTGCCACACGATCGAGGAGAACGGCAAGTTGATCGGAGGGCCACAGAGCGCGGCATTGCAGAAGTCTGGTCAACGGTACGACAAGGACTGGCTGTTTCGGTTCGGATTGAACCCGCAAGACTTCACGCCACACAGCGGCGAGTTTTTAGCAGATGCCACGGAGCCGCAACTGCGTGCCGTGATCGGCTATCTCATGGTTCAAGGAGTCCCGGACTTTCAGTACTACGAGCCATGGACAAGCCGTGAATTCGAGATGGCCAGCGTGGATCGAGGGAAGGTGGTTTATAGAGAGTATTGTTCGCAGTGTCACGGTCCAACGGGCAAAGGCGACGGACCAGCAGCTTCCGGTCTGGAACCAAAACCGGCGATACATGCCAACATTCCATTCGAAAAGCTCCCGATCGAATACCTCTACAACGTCATCAATCATGGCGGACCGGCAGTAGGCAAATCGCCGAACATGCCCTATTGGAATTTGACGATCGGTCAACAGGGCGTGGCGGATGTGATTGCCTATTTGAAAGTGACATTCAAGGGTGTGCCGGATCTCGCCACTGCACCAGGAGATGGTCAGGGCAGTGCGTGCGTGCAACCGAGAAAGACAGCCAAGGCGCCGGGCGATTCCCTGAGCAAAGCGAATCCAGTTCCAGCTTCTGCCGGTTCAATCCAGGCGGGCAAAGAGCTCTTCCTGAAAACGGCCCAGCCGGTCGCCTGTGTCATGTGCCATGGTGAGCAAGGTGATGGCAAAGGGGTGATGGGCGCAGCCCTGATGCCGCCACCACGAAATTTTACCTGTGGCGCGATGATGAAAGACTTACCCGATGGGCAACTGTTCTGGATCATCAAGAATGGTTCTCCAGGAACAGGCATGATGCCGTTTGGCACATTGCCGGATGAGCAGGTGTGGCAACTCATCCATTACATCAGAAGTCTAGCTAAGTAGAAGTGAGAAGAGTGCAGGTATATCTATCAACAAGGAGGCAGATTATGAGAGTGCATCGATCTGGGGCGGCGAAGTCAGCCGTGGTGCTTGCTGTCGCTGCGTGGGCGGTATTGGCTGGTAGTCATGATCGTGCCTATGCACAGGCTGCGGGGATGGCAGCGCCGCCCTCCAAGGTGGAGATCATCATCAAGGATCGTCAGCATGGCTATGAGACTGCCGGGTTCACGATGCCGTCGCAGGAGACGATCATCGTTGTCCGAAACCAGGATTCCGTCACGCACGGGTTGGCGTCCGCGTTGTTCAAGAATATTCCCGTGAAGGTGGAAGGTGGTCTCGAAGTGCGAGGAAAACAGTTCAAGGCCTTTCATGTCGATGCGGGAAAGACCATGACACTCCGTTTTGCCACGGCGCCCACGAACTTCGATCCGATGACAGGTGGAGCCGAAAGTGTGCGACACGCCCTATGGTGCGACATCCATCCTGAAGTGAAAGGAGAACTGTTTGTCATTGAAACCCGAGGGGATGTCGGAGGGGGCTGAGTCGCATCCCTGTCTCGCTCTGAAACGCGCTCACTGCACGTGTGGAAGCGGGCATCTCCCCTGTGAGAGGGCAAGAGCTCCAGTCCTGGCCGGCGAAGATCTGCCGAAGTGAGCCAGGACTGGCGGAGCTGTTTTTGTGATAGGTAACGCTGGGGTGAGCGGCTGTGCCGGTCCTGCAGTGGATGAAGGAGACCCCACATGAACTGGGTCAGGAGACGCTCCGCTCATCTCGCGGTCATATATCTTGGACTGGTGGTCAGTACAGGTTCGCTTGTCATGCCGCTCACCGGATGGGCGAAGGAGATTGCCTTTGTGGCACGTGATGTGGAAGATCAGCAAGCGGTGTGGCTTCCCAGTGAAATCATCATTCACCGCAGCACGGATTTCAGGGAGCCGTTGATTTTTCGGTTTGATAATCCAACTGTACGGACTCATGTGTTCGAAGCCCCGGGGTTGTTTGAGTCGGTAGAGGAAAACGGTGCTCGGATCACCAGGCCGGTTCGGATTACTATTGCGCCAGAGGGGACCGAGCAGAGCGTAATCGACAGGGACCGGATGGCGAGCGATGTGATCGCTGCCGAGGGGGAGACGGTGACCTATCGATTCTACTGTCCTCTCCATCGAGCCGATGTAGATCTAGGGGGCAGAGTTATTGTGGGGCAATAGCCAGAGCGCAGCACCGTTTCGTGGCAAAGATCTACGTTGTGTAGAATCTACAGCTATTCAAGGAGTCATTCATGGCAACGTTCATTATTTCAGGTAGTCGAGGAACGGACGACCCCACAATGGCAACATTGCCGTTCATGGCGGCGAAGACGGCGAAAGAGCAGGGGCATGATGTCGTGCTCTGGCTGTGGAACGAAGCCGTCACCTTGGGTCGGAAAGGTGTCGCTGATCATATCACCGGTGTAAACCTGACTCCGTTGAAAGAACTGCTTGCCGCCATCCAGGCGGCAGGTGTGCCGGTCTGGGTTTGTGGTGCCTGTGCCGTGGCTAGACAGGTTAGTGCGACTGATCTCGTGGCCGGCGCATCCATCAAGGGGATGCCGGACTATATCAAAGCTGTGGCCGAGCGCGATCGAAACGTGATGTTCTGATCGAAGACGCAATGAAGGAGTCCTCGCATGGCAGCTGATGGCGAATCGGCCGGGAAGTCTAAAGAACGGAAAGAGCGGAGAGCTCCAGCAAATGTCGACGAAGAGAAGCAGGTCGACGAAGATATGAATGGGCTGGAGACGATTCCCACGAGGGTGCCGCGGGAGGGGGACGGGTACCAGGTCCCGCGTAGCACCTTGATCGCCCAGGGGCTCGGACGTATTGGTGAGCCGGGCTACGCCTTGACTGCGGATGATCTCCGAAGGGTCAACACAAGGAAAGGGTTTCTGAAGCTCCTCGCAAACAAAGCCGTCGATGTCGAAGAAGTGCGCAAGACCCTGTTGTACGAGCAGGAGTTGAGGCAACTACAAGTTGAACTGGTCAGGCTGCAACGGTGGGTGCAGAGCAGTGGGGAGCGTATCGCCATTTTGGTGGAAGGACGGGATGCGGCCGGGAAGGGTGGCACGATCCGCCGGTTCACCGAGCATCTGAATCCTCGCGCGATGCGCGTCGTGGCGCTGCCGAAGCCGACCGATGCAGAACGGGGCCAATGGTATTTCCAGCGCTATATTCACCAGCTCCCCAACAGGGGTGAAATCGTCTTCTTCGACCGGAGTTGGTACAACCGTGCCGTGGTCGAACCGGTGATGGGATTCTGTACAAAAAAGGAACACCAGCGATTTCTGCAACAGGTACCGGAATTCGAGCACATGCTCTATGAAGACGGTGTGACCATCATCAAGTTCTGGTTCTCCATCTCCAAGGACGAACAAGCCAAGCGATTCGAAGCGAGGCGGCAGAATCCGCTCAAGCAGTGGAAGCTGAGTCCGGTCGATGAGAAGGCGCAGGAGCTGTGGGACGCGTATACCCGCTGCAAAGAGGAAATGTTCAGCAAAACGCACTCGACCTTTAGCCCATGGATCATCGTGCAGGCGAACGACAAGCAGGCTGCGCGACTGGAAAGCTTGCGCTATGTCCTGAACCTGCTCCCCTACAAAGGAAAGGACGAAGCGCAGATCAGGCTGACGCCCGATCCGAACGTGATCGTCCGATTCCACCGAAAAATGGTGGAACTGGATCTGTAATGTCGGAAGGTAGTTGGCACCGACGACGAAAGGAACGAGAGGATGAAGACGAGTCTGTCGATGTTCATGGTCGCTGCGCTGTGCTGTGCGGTCCCTGCCGGTGCGGCAGAGCGCCACATGATGCAGCCGATCGTACCTGCCGATAAATTGGCTGAAGCGAAGGCGCTCAAGAATCCCTTGTCGAATTCTCCCGAGGTCATTGCGCAGGGCAAGACGGTGTACAACGGCAAAGGCGGCTGCGTCACCTGTCATGGAATAGACGGAGACGGCAAGGGGCCGGCGGCTGCGAGTATGAATCCCTCACCTCGCAACTTCCAGCACCACGGTTTCTGGCGGCATCGCACCGAGGGAGAAGTCTTCTGGGCCATCAAGTATGGATCACCCGGGACCGCCATGATCGCATTCGGGTCGGTCTTATCCGACAACGAAATTTGGTCCCTCATTCACTATGAGCAAACCTTCGCGGGGAGGCATGGGATGATGGGGCACGGAGAAGGGATGGGGCCGGGTATGGGTGGTGGGAGAGCCGGGATGGGGCATCGCGGGCAAAAGGGAAAAGGTGGAATGAGTGAGTGTGAAGGTGAGTCCTGTGCACGGTAAGTGACCAAACGACTATGCGCCAGATCCATCGAGGAAGGATGCGCGAGTTGTTGCGTTTCCCCCCATATGACTGTCTCGCTCTGAGTATTTCTGCATCACATCGGTACCAGCTGCATGTGATCGAACCCCTCGTAAGCCATTGTTTCGCCGAGTATCCCTCTCACTTGTCTCGAAGCGAATGGCAGCATCAGAATCGCGATCAGCCCTCTCTGAATCTAATTGTTCAAAGAAGGGCTCTCACCAACCAGAGAAGAGTGGTCAATATTTCATGAAAGAATTAAACCTTGGAGGTATTGTCATGACCAAGTTGAAAAAGCAGTGGTTGTGTAGGATTGGGGGAGCCGCGTTGATCATCGCGCTAGCTGCGTTCCCGAGTTATGCCGATGAAGGCCATGGGAAGATGGGGCATGGTGGCCACGATCAGGAAGACCAGGATGATCATAGCGGGCACTACCTGAAGCATCTTCTGAAACATGCGAAAGAGATCGGGCTGACGCCAGAACAAGTCAGCAAGGTCAAGGCCATACAGCTGGATTTCAAACGTTCAGAAGCTAAGTTGGAGGCCGATTTCAAAATTGCAAAACTCGACCTGCAGGCGCTTATGGAAGATGAGAAGGCCGATCTCAATGCAATTCAGGCCAAAGTCGAGCAATTGAAAAAAGCGGAAGGGGCCTGTCTGTTCGCGGCCATCAAAAGTAAGCGCACCGCTACGGCTCTGTTGACTCCTGACCAACGGGAAAAAGACCGTACCGTTCATGAACAAATGAAGAGCGCGGGTGGCGAGCAACACGGAGGCGGCATGGGAGGTGGAAGCAGTCATGGAGGCGGTCAGGCCGGTGGTGGACAAGGAGGGCATGACGGGGGGGATCACGGGAGTGGAGGATCCAGCGGAAGTCAGCAACACCAGCATTGAGCATCGAGAGTCGTTGTCCGTCCTTGAAAGAAGGGGAGCGCACATGTCCTTACGTATTGTGGTTAGCCTCATCGTGGTGGCGTTGACTGCTTCGTGGGCTCTGGCTCAGAGCCATTATGGAAACACGAAGAACGGAGAGAGAATCTTTCAACAACACTGTGCCGGATGCCACGGTACCACCGGTGATGGGCTTGGGCCTGAGATCAAGGAATTAATCGTGCCACCGGCGAATTTTCGGGCGCCGAAATCACGCACGAAGACCGATATGGAACTGTATCTTGCGGTCAAGCAGGGAGTGCTCTTCAGTCCAATGCACGGCTGGGCGGATCGGCTCTCTAATCAGGATATGTGGGACGTCCTGAGCTACATTCGCACATTGGCTCCGTTCAACCCACTCGGCTAGGTCAATCATTGCCTTGTGAATTTTTCGTAACAGACTCCAAACATGCTCTGTCCTCGTCTCGCAAGGTCTCCACTACACCTTATGCAAGGTATAGAATTTCGGCATGTCTCACTATCGTCTCATGCGATATGATACTGGATGGGCATGAGCGTAGTCTTTTCATCGGGAATACATCTGTCCTATGACTGGAGGATCTGCCATGAATGATCAGAGAACAGACGACACGGGCCTGGTTGCGACCCTTGCGTTTCTTGGAGGAGCCGCAGCGGGGATCATGATAGGTCTGTTGCTTGCGCCCAAGTCGGGCGAGGAGACACGACGCGATCTCAAAGGCTACACCAAAAGGACTGAAGAAGAGGTCATCGAGAAGGCCAAGGAAGCACGAGCTGCCCTTGACGAGGTAATCGAACGAGGCAAGCAGTTCGCGAAAGAGCGACGGACTGATGTTCAAGCGGCGTTGCAAGCCGGGAAAGAGGCGATTCAAGAAGCACAAGAGAAGTACCGTAGCTAGTGCGAGGACTCTTGAGTGAGAGGGGTGATGGCACTGCTCGAGAAGGGACTGCATTGTGCTATGGTAACGTCTGTTGCGTGAGGAGTGGGCGGCTCTACCAAGGAGCACGGCTCTGTTTCACCATGGTCCTAGACTGTGAGTAGGCTCTTCGTTCGTCGGCTGAAACCATCCATGAATCAATAGTTTCACAGAGGTGTTCTCATGAGTGAGCAGAAGACAATTACAGCGTTTTATGAAGAGGATCACGATCGGCTGGATGAATTGTTCAAGACCTTTCAAATGTCGAAACGGTTGGACTTTGCCAAGGCCAAGGAAGCCTTCAAGGAATTCAAGGTTGGCCTCCAGCGGCATATTGTATGGGAGGAAGAACTGCTGTTCCCGATATGGGAAGAGAAAACCGGCATGGTCGAGGACGGGCCGACGCCCATGATGCGACATGAGCATAGCCAGATCAAACAGCTGCTTGACGCGATTCACAAAAAGGTGGAAGAGAACAATCTTGAGTCCGACCAGGACGAACAGGCATTGTTAACTCTCTTGGGCTCTCATAATCGAAAAGAAGAACGGGCGCTCTATCCCGCAATCGATAACGTGACCAATGCGGAAGAACGCGCAACCATCTTCAGCAGCATGAATACTATTCCGGAAGATCGCTACAACGCCTGTTGCAGCGGGTACTGAGGTAAGCGAAATGGAACAATGCGATGTAGTCATAGAACAGACTGAGGCTAAGGTTAAGGGAAGACATCTCGTTAATTTTTTGAGGCACCGCCTCAATCTTGGCCTGATTCTCCTCATGGGCTGCTTGGGGGTAGTATTTGCACCGGGCTTCGACCGAAATGTCTGGGCCGAGTCGTCCAGCTCACAATCGGGTGTGAAGCACAAGGCTAATGTTGAACGAGGCCGGAATATCTTCAACGGCTCCTGCTACTACTGCCATGGAATGGACGGCTATCTCGATCGATTGCCACAAATGAAAGAGGACATCGCCGCGCGCATTGCGCGACTGAATCCACCTCCGACGGATCTGCGTGATCCTGGCGTGCTTCGCCTGAAGACGAACAAAGAACGAGCCCGCGCCATCCGGGAAGGCCATCCTAGCACCGGCAGGTTTGGAGATTTCACCATGACCGATCGGGACATGGCCGATACCTTGTTCTATCTGGCGTTCATCAGAAAAGACCCCAACCCGGAAAAGGACTGAATGTTGCGGAAATCAGGAGATACGCAGAAGGACCCTTTCAATCGCCTTGATTTGAGCTGTAAATAGCTGCCCTCCGTTAACTGACGACCTCAGGTGGCGAGATGGACCGGATGTACGACAGCACATCCAACATCTGTTCGTCTGTCAGCTTGCCGCGAAAGCCGTGCATCGGGCTGAACAACACGCCATTCGAGATGGCCACGAGCAGCTCCCAATCCGTCTTCGAACGACTGATCTGAGATCGCAAATCGGCTGGTCGGACGATTAAATCTCGGCTGTCCGGTCCGTTCCCGTCCAGTTTGGACCCATGACAACGGAGGCACTGTTGCTCATACACCCCTTGTCCGGCCTTTGGGTTCCCGCGGATCACTTGTGCAGAAACCAAGGATGTTGTGGCGAAGAGGAAGATGACGGCGACGGTCAGCATCGGTTTCATGTTCGATCCTTTCAGCGTAGGACAAGTATCGGACAGCTTACGTGATGGACGACGGCGTGGGAGACACTACCCAAGAGGAAGCGGGACAAGCCCTTGCGCCCATGAGAGGTCACGACCACCAAGTCCATATCCTTGGCCTCCTGTTCGATCACCGCTGCCGGATTGCCTTGAGCGACTTTCGTGCGGACTGTATAACGAGGGTTCAAGAGCTTGCCGGCGGTCGATTGCACGAGTTCTTCCGCATAATGCTGCACATCCTCCAACCAGGCGCTGATTTCCGGCCCAACATAGGGCTCAATGACCCCGATCGGGACGACGGCGTGGACCACACGGAGTTCTACCGGATCAGCGAGCGGATGCTCCGTCAACCATTTCACGATTCGATCCGCATCGTTTCGCTCCTCGATGGCGATGAGGACCCGTTGCACTTTCCGCGCGGCTCCCCTGACGATCAACGTCGGTCGGGAGCCGTGCAGGAGCACCCGATGGGACACGCTCCCGAGGACCATCTCGGACAGCCGGCTTCGCCCACGCACGCCGACGACAATGAGATCGGCCGCGAGATTTTCAGCGCTGTCGAGAATGAGCTGAGCGGGACTGCCGATTTCGCTCACCTTCCTGATCGATGCCACCTCAGGGGGGATCATGGCGGCGGCGCGCTCCAGTAGCTGGTGCCCCGAATCGACCATCGCCTTGCGGAAATCATCGTATCCTTGCACGTTGCCCGCTTGGGCCATGAACGGATGCTCTAGAATCCCTAATTCGATGCCGTGGACCAGGGTGACATCAGTGGGATGATAGAGTTGGAACGTTTGGGTGACAGCGGCGAATGCCTGATCTGACCAATCAACACCGATGACGACTCTCATCTCACAACCTTTCCCACCCACACATCAGAAGAGTGGATGTGGCGCGGTCCCGAACGGAAGCACGCGCGGTGATTCTTATCCCGGCGGTGAGGCTGTTGAAGAGCAAGATCGCTCCTTCCATCCCAACAGCGACTCTTCCGCCAAGTTCAAATACTCCACCACATCGTGATCGCTGACTTGTGCAAAATCGATATAGTGGTGACCCACAGCCAAGAATGGGTCCGGTGTGGCAAGCACTATAAATTCGTCCACCTGCATGCACGCCTCCCGAATGGTCTCCATTGGGCCAACCGGAATAGCCGCAATCAGGCGACGCGGTTTGAGGTGTCTGATGGACTGGACGGCTGAGAAGAACGTGGAGCCGGTGGCGATCCCATCATCCACGAGAATGACGATGCGGTCGGTGAGCGTGGGAAACTGCCGACCTTGGCGGTAGAGGTCTTGCCGTCGAGCGATCTCTCGCCGTTGCACCTGAACCAGCTCTTCAATATCCGTCCGAAAGCGACTGTAGGCTGCCATTGCATCAGGATTCAGATAGATCGTTCCTGTTTCACTCACTGCGCCCAGTGCATACTCGGGGTTATCCGGCGCGCCCAGCTTACGGGTGATACATACGTCCAGCGGTAGGTGCAGTCCTAGGCTCAGCTGATAGCCCACTACGACCCCACCACGTGGCAGCGCCACGATCAGAGCTGCCTGATCCTCACGATATCGGATCAGGCGCTCCACGAGTCGACGGCCAGCCTCTTCGCGATTCCTGAACGTCACGCTCTTCCCTTCCGGCCACTGGACTCATGGGTCTACATCAGGTCGCTTGTCACACTAACGCCGATCAAAAGCATCACCATGAGAACCAGAATGACCATCAACAACAGATGATGGTGCAGCCCGCCCTCGTTTCGATCCCAATGCATCTCCCAGGGAATTTCGAGGTAGCGAGGATGGCGAAACATGGTGTCCTCCTTCTCGTTGAACTGGAGCTACACGCGACCTCTGGCCTGTTTCTTCAGGCAATTTTCACCTCAATCGCTTTAGGCTTGGCCTTCTCTGCCTTTGGTAGATAGACTTTCAGTATGCCGTCCTTGTACTCGGCGTTGACCTTGGAACCATCGGCATCTTCGGGAAGGGTAAAGCTCCGCATAAAGCTACCGTAGGCTCTCTCCACGCGGTGATATTTCTTGTCCTTCTCTTCCTTTTCGTACTTTCGTTCGCCCGTGATCATGAGGACATCGTCGTGCACATTCAATTTGATGTCTTCTTTCTTCATCTCTGGAATTTCAGCCTTGATCAGGTATTCCTTGTCGTCCTCCGAGATATCCACCAACGGCGACCATTCGGCAACGGTAATGGCCTCCTGCTTATCGGTACCGCTGGGGGCCAGCGTACGACCGAAGTAGCTTGACAGTCGTTTCTCCATTTCTTCGAGTTCCTTGACCGGATTCCATCGTGTTGTCGGTTCCCATCGTGTCAATGCGCTCATGACCATTGCCTCCTTGTGTGATTGATGAGGGGCTGGATGCCTCGCCACTGAACCAGTGCATTGACGGTGCCAGGGGGAAAGAGACGAACGTTGGTGCCTCCCTCTAGGAAATGCGGAGAGTTAGATCCCTGTTGGATTGGAGCCTGGCAAGGACAGCAATTTGAACTGTGGCATTACGGGGCAGTCGCGCACGTGAGGCTGTCGCCTCATTCATCATTGATCGGTGTAGACGAAGGTGCGAAGTGGACGAAGAGATCCTTCCAGTGAATCTTATCGTGTAAGTCTGGCTCGTACAAAATAGGAGGGACTCATCATGATTAAAACAGGCACTGGGAAGAGCGATGTATGGGGTGATCATTGCCATCGTTGTGGCGGGCTCATGGTTCCCGAACAGGTGTTAGAAATCAGGTCAATGGACTTCCGTTGTGTGAGTTGCGGTGAGCGCATCGATCCCGTGATTCTTGCCCATCGTGAAAAATACTCCATACGGAATGAAAGCAAAACGCTCATGATAGGTCAGTAGTCCGATTCCTCGTCTTGCGTGACCGGAGAGGAGCATTTACGATGGCGACAAGAGGGATGCTTTTATAAAGAAAGTATTGAGTGTGTAAATGACCAGTGGGATGCGCGGCGTTTTACCAACAGCCGACCTCCAACGATTGCTCGATGCCCTCAGTGCAAAGGGATATCGAATTGTCGGACCCATTGTGCGGGATGGGGCGGTCGTGTGGGACACCGTCCGGTCTGTGTCTGATCTGCCGATCGGCTGGCGTGATCAGCAAGAACCGGGACGCTACCGGCTGGAACAGACCGGCTCACATGAAGTGTTCGGTGTCGTGCATGGGCCGCAATCGCTGAAGCCGTTCGTCTTTGCACCGCGCGAGCCGCTCTTGCAGATCGAGCGGAGTAAGAACGGACTCGCCTCAAGACCAACACTTCCTCAATCAGAAAAGGTCGCGGTGATCGGCGCTCGTGCCTGTGATCTCGCCGGGCTTGCTACGCAAGACCAGATTTTTCTGAACGGCGCCTACCGAGATCCCTATTACGCAGCACGCCGTGAAGGACTGTTCCTAGTCGCTGTGAATTGCACCAGAGCGCTGAACACCTGTTTTTGCGCATCCATGGAGACCGGCCCATGTGCCAAGCATGGTTTCGATCTCGCTTTGTCGGAGCTAGATGACCAGCTCTTGATCGAAGCGGGTAGTGAAGCAGGATGCGATCTTCTCTCCAATCTCTGCTTGTCTAGGGGTTCAGAACAGCTGAGTGCTGAGGCAACGACGCGTGTTGACGCCTGCGCCCAGAGTCAAGTCAGACGGTTGGATCACTCACGCTTGCCGCAGGCTCTCTATGATGCTCACGAACATCCTCGATGGGACGAGGTGGCAGGGCGATGCCTTGCCTGCACCAATTGCACGATGGTGTGCCCAACTTGCTTTTGTCATACGGTCGAGGAGACACCGGACCTCTCGTACCAGCACACTACACATGCCAGATTGTGGGATTCCTGTTTCACTCAGGAGCACGGGTATATCCACGGCAAGAATATTCGCCCGACGATCAAAGATCGGTACCGCATGTGGCTGACGCATAAGCTGGCATCGTGGATCGATCAATTCGGCGCGTCCGGTTGCGTCGGCTGTGGCCGATGTATCACTTGGTGCCCGGTCGGGATCGATTTGACCGAAGAGTTGCCCGCTTTGCTGAGTCCGGGCATTCAGCCGTCAATCGTTCGTCAACGGGTAGATGGTATGTAACTGGTGCACTGAAGCCTGATCCCATGACCAATCCCTATGTCATCCAGCCGGCGACGATCGTTGAGAAGATCCGAGAAGCTGAACATATTCATACCTACCGACTGCAGCTGGTTGATGAGGAAGTCAGACGGACATTTCGTTTCAAGGCCGGCCAGTTCAATATGGTCTATGTGTTTGGCGTCGGCGAAGTGGCGATTTCCATCGTCTCGGACCCGGATGAGCCGGAGTTTCTGAACCATACCATCCGTGCGGTGGGGCGAATCACGAAGGCTATCGCCGCTCTCCAATCAGGTGATGTGCTAGGCATTCGTGGCCCCTTCGGACAGGGGTGGCCGCTGGACGAGGCACGTGGGCGTAATGTGGTGATCGTGACCGGTGGTCTGGGATGTGCCCCAGTGGTAGGAGCTATCGAATACATTTTTACACGGCGCGAGCAGTATGGCTCTATCAAGATCCTTCATGGCGTCAAGACTCCACATGACCTGCTCTATCGTGAGCGGTTCGATCAATGGCGGCGCGCTCCCGATACGGAAGTCCTTTTGGCCAGCGGTCAACCGGACAAGACCTGGAGTTATCACATCGGTGTGGTGACGGAGTTGTTTGAGGAAGTGGCGATCGATCCCATGAAGAGCATCGTGCTGATGTGCGGACCAGAGATCATGATGCGTCTGGGCGTACCCATCTTGATGAGACGGGGCATTCCTGAAACCGCCATCTACCTGTCCCTGGAACGGCACATGGAGTGTGGCATCGGCCTCTGTGGCCATTGTCAGATGGGTCCGTACTTCCTGTGCAAAGACGGCCCGGTCATGCGGTACGATCGAGTGGCGCAGTGGTTGGGACAGACAGGCGTGTGAGGCGAAGCCATGTCCAATCCTGAATTGAGGCAGCGGCCAAGACTGGCGGTGATCAAGTTCACATCTTGCGACGGGTGCCAGCTCAGCATCTTGAATCTTGAGGACGACCTGCTGGCATTGGGCCAGGCGCTGGATATCGCCTATTTCCCAGAAGCCTCAAGCGCGATGAATGCGGGCCCATACGACATCGCGCTGGTGGAGGGATCCATCACCACGGCAGAGGATGCCCATCGCATTCTGAACGTCCGACAGCAGGCGAAGGTCCTGATGACGATCGGAGCCTGCGCGACAGCCGGCGGCATTCAGGCGTTGCGCAACTGGGGCGATATCGAGGCGTTTAAACAGGCTGTCTATCCCAGGCCGGACTATATCCAGAGTCTCAACACCTCCACTCCCATCTCGGAACATGTCCACGTGGATTTCGAACTGTGGGGCTGTCCAATTGATAAAGGTCAGCTCCTGCGCGTCATCAGGGATTTGGTGGCTGGAGTCCAGCTTCACCTATCGGCTGACAGTGTCTGTCTAGAGTGCAAGCGGCGAGGAAATGTGTGTGTGGTGGTCGCGAAGGGGATGCCTTGTCTTGGGCCGGTGACCAGGACCGGTTGCGGGGCGATCTGTCCGGCTATGGGGCGGGACTGTTACGGCTGTTTTGGACCAAGCGAAGGCGCAAGGAAAGGGCCAGGTCTTCCACCCAACACGGCCTCCCTCGCGAGGCACTTCCATGAGGGACTGCACCTGATTCCGGTCGAGGTCCTGCGGCGATTTCGTGGTATCAACGGCGCTGTGGACCCCTTTCGGAATGAAAGCACGGTTTGGGAGAACAAGGGGTAATAGGTGAGGAGTAGAGGGTGACGGGCAAACAAGAGCCGAAGAACACGAGGACGATTGCCGTCGACCTGGTGGCGCGCGTTGAAGGCGAAGGCGCCCTTCGCGTCACTGTGAAAGATGGAACGGTCCAGGGTGTGGAGCTCAAGATCTTTGAGCCGCCGAGGTTTTTTGAGGCATTCTTGCAAGGGCGGCATTACAGCGAAGTGCCGGACATTGTTGCGCGGATCTGCGGCATTTGCCCGGTGGCGTATCAGATGAGCGCAGTCCATGCGATCGAGCAGATTTTTGGCCTGCGTGTCGAAGGGGCGTTGCGAGACCTGCGGCGGCTCATCTATTGCGGCGAGTGGATCGAAAGCCATGCGCTGCATGTGTACATGCTCCAGGCGCCGGATTTTCTCGGGTATGACAGCGGCATTGCGATGGCGAAGGATCATCCGGCTGTGGTGACACGAGGCTTGCGGCTCAAGAAGGCCGGCAATGCGATCATGACATTGTTGGGCGGCCGTTCCGTGCATCCGGTCTCCGTGAAGGTGGGTGGTTTCTCGCGGGTGCCCCGGCGCAGCGAGCTGGAGGGATTGAAAAATGAACTTCTGTGGGCGCGCGATGCAGCAATCGAGACCGTGCGCTGGGTCGCAGATTTCGACTATCCCGATTTTAAGCTCGACTACACATATGTCGCGCTTCGTCACCCTGATGAGTATCCCTTCAATGAAGGTCAGGTTGCTGTATCCAGTGGACTGCAAATTTCGGCAAACGAGTTCGAGCAACATTTCACCGAATACCAGGTCGCCTATTCCACCGCGCTTCACTGTGCCCTACAAGGTTCGCCCTATCTGGTCGGCCCACTGGCTCGTCTGAACCTGAATCAGGAGCATGTGACGCCGTTGGCCAAGCAGGTCTTAACCAACTGTACGATTGCGTTGCCCTTTCGGAATCCGTTCCATGGGATCATTGCACGCTCGGTCGAAATCCTCTACGCGTTGGAAGAATCACTGCGCCTCATCGAGCGGTACGAACCTCCACCTGTGCCGGCGCTCCCGGTCGTCGTTCGACCAGGCACCGGGATGGCTTGTACGGAAGCGCCACGGGGAATTCTCTACCATCGATACCAGGTGGATGGCGACGGTGTGATCCGTGAAGCCAAGATCGTTCCACCGACCTCCCAGAACCAATCTCGTATCGAACAGGATCTGCGTCTATTCATGCCACGCCTCTTACATCTTCCTGATAAGGAGGTGGCGCTGGCTTGCGAACGGGTCATCCGTTGCTACGATCCCTGCATTTCCTGCGCGACGCATTTTCTGAATCTGGAGATCACACGGGAAGGGGCTGCGTGAAGAAGGACAGTCCTCATTCATCCGCTATTCGGATCATCGGTCTTGGTAACGGCATGCGAGGAGACGACGCGGTCGGACTCATGGCGGCCCGCCGGATCCGACAAGAACTCGGTGACAGAGTCGAGGTGATCGAAGCGGAGATGGCGGGCGTTGACCTTATCGACCTGATGAAAGGTGCGTCCGTCGCGATCCTGATCGATGCAGTGCGCAGTGGGAAGGCTCCTGGCAGCGTCCATCGACTCGATGCGTCGGTGAGCCCGATCGGTGGACAAGGCTTTTCTCGCTTCAGCCATGCCATCGGGGTCTCGGAGGCGATCGAGCTGGCCCGAGCAATGGACGTCCTGCCAGCTACCATCATCGTGTACGGAGTTGAGGTAGGGAATACGGAAATCGGCCAACCGTTGTCGCCCCCTATGGGCGAGGCGTTGGATCAAGTCTTGAAACAGATCATCCTGGAATGTGAAGCTTGTCATGCATGAGTTTCATCTCATGACACAAGTCGTGAAGGCTGTGGGAGAGAAGCTGAACGGAACTGGATTCGCCAGATTATCCGCAGTGCGGCTCAAAGTCAGCGCACTGTCTCACTTGCTGACTCATGATCATTCCGCATTGCAGATGGCATTTGAGCTGGCTGCTCGTGGCACGAAGGCCGAAGGTGCAGCATTGGAAATCATCCCTGTCCCAGGAGAGGCTTGGTGTCCCCGCTGTGCTCGAGACACAATGGTCACGGAATCAGAGCATGTCTGTCCGGTTTGCGGAGATGCGGTGATCGCGAGACCCACCGAATCGGAAGTCGTGCTTCACGAATTGGTAGTCCAGGAATGAGTGACGCTTTTGCTCAGCGCGTGCGGGTCGAGGTGGAGGGAACGGTGCAAGGTGTGGGTTTCCGCCCGTTCGTCTATCGGCTGGCACGTGAGTTGGGGCTGACCGGGTGGGTTCAGAACACAAGAAACGATGTGCTGATCGAAGTAGAAGGGAACTTACCGGTCGTCGAAGAATTTCTCCAGCGATTGCGCACCGACGCCCCGTCCTCAGCTTCCGTCGAGACCGTGAGCACGACGGTCGTTCCAGTACTCGACGCCGCCGGCTTTTCGATTAACCAGAGCGCGGAATCCGGCCAACGAGTCCTCGTCATTTCTCCGGATCTTGCGACTTGCGCCGACTGTCAGCGTGAGCTCGCCGACCCACACGACCGTCACTTCCGGTATCCATTCCTCACCTGCACACAATGCGGCCCACGCTATAGCCTGCTCACAGCGATCCCGTACGAACGGTCCAATACGACCATGGCAAGCTTCGATCTCTGCCCGGCCTGCCGTACTGAATATTCCACGGAATCAGATCGGCGCTTTCATGCGGAACCGATCGCCTGTCCCACTTGTGGTCCACACCTAAGTTTGTGGGATGAGAAGGGGCATAAAATTTCGGGCCCTGAGGATGCCTTGCAGCAGGCTCACGTCATGCTCGATCAAGGACTTATTGTCGCGGTGAAAGGACTGGGTGGGTTTCAGCTTTGGGTCGATGCGAAATCAGAGGAGGCTGTCCGACGATTACGGGATCGGAAACGAAGGCCAGAGAAACCCTTCGCCGTACTGTTCCCGTCCGTTGATGCGATCAGAGACGATTGCCTGTTGTCGTCAGACGAGGAAGCGCTCCTCTGCTCGCCGCAAGCGCCGATTGTCTTGGCCCACAAGCGCAGAGACGCAGGCTTAGCCGATGCCGTGGCACCGGGCAATCCCTATTTGGGTGTGATGTTGCCGGCAACGCCCCTGCACCATCTCTTGCTGGCGTCGCTCCAGCGGCCCATGGTGGCTACAAGCGGCAATCGATCCGAAGAACCGATTGTGACCGATGAGCGAGAGGCGCTGGTTCGTCTCAAAGGCATTGCTAACGCGCTGCTCGTGCATGATCGGCCGATCGCGAGGCCGGTCGATGATTCGGTGGTATTGGTGGTTCCTGGAAAAGTTCTGTCGGTGGATGGGGAACAAAAGGAAAAACCAAGAGCCGATGTGATGATCCTTCGGCGCGCGCGAGGCTATGTCCCTCTAGCCATCCGCTGGGGTGATGTTCTGGCAAGTGGAGTCCAGGGTCCGATCCTTGCCCTGGGCGGCCACCTGAAGAACACCGTCGCTCTTCTGACAGGCAATCGTGTTGTGCTCAGCCAACATCTTGGCGATCTTTCCACCTTCGAAGCTGACAGGACCTTCCGGCAGGCGGTCGAGGATCTCCAACGGTTGCTTGATGTCACACCACGGGCCATCGCCTGCGATCTCCACCCGGACTATCGCTCGACCAGTTTCGGGCGAGAACTGGCCGCGACCTTGTCCGTCCCGTTAATCCCAGTACAGCATCACCATGCTCACGTGGCCTCTTGCATGGCGGAACACCAACTTGATGGCGAGGTGCTTGGCATTGCCTGGGATGGGGCCGGCTATGGAGGGGACGGCCAGGTGTGGGGAGGAGAATTCTTGATCGCAAGTTACCGGCAGTTCACTCGGTTTGCGTCCCTCAAACCCTTTCGGTTGTTGGGTGGAGAAGCGGCCATGAAGGAGCCGGGCCGATCCGCCGCTGCTGTCCTGTGGGAGCTGATGGGAAAGAGGATGCTGGTGCACGATGTACCTTCTTGGAATGTGTCGCACAATCAGCGTGAGAAGTTCGCAGGCGTACTAAAGTCCGACATCGCGTCACCTTGGACGACGAGCATGGGGCGGCTGTTCGACGCCGTGGCATCGCTCACCGGCTTGTGTCATCAGGCGTCCTTCGAAGGGCAGGCGGCCATGTGCGTTCAGTTTGCTGCAGAGCAAGCAGTGGAGGCTGGTGGAGTCATGGTCGAAGGATATCCGATGGATCTGGTGCCCAGTCACAGTTCCGATACACAGTGGATGATTGACTGGTGTCCAATGGTGAGTGCCATGTTGGATGATCTTCGCAGAGGGATTAGTCCTGAACTGATTGCCGGGCGATTTCATATGGGCCTTGCCGAGGCGACCGTGCGTGTTGCTCAAGCGGCTGGCCTCCCTCGCGTTGCCCTGACTGGCGGCTGTTTTCAAAATAGGCTGCTCTTGTCGCTGGCCAGGCGACAATTAGAGGAGGCGGGGTTCACGGTTTATAGCCATGCACTGGTTCCACCCAATGATGGGGGATTATCTTTGGGCCAGGCGGTGGTAGCGGCGCACAGCGTATCGCGTGAAGTGTGAACCGTTTCTAATTCCGGGTTTCATGTTACACGTTATGGAGATGGGTACCAGAAACCATGAAACATGGAACTCGTAACTTGAAACTTGAAGAGTAGGAGAGTCAATGTGTCTCGCAGTCCCGGGCCGAGTTCTGAACATCGAAGATGACCAGCTTCGTATGGCGACGGTGTCGTTCGGTGGCGTTACGAAGTCCGTCTCTTTGGCTCTGGTACCGGAAGCTGGAGTCGGGGACTATGTCATCGTCCATGTCGGTTTTGCCATCAGCAGACTGGATGAGGAAGCAGCGCGACGAACGTTGGAGACGTACGCGGAGCTGGCGGCTTTAGGCATCGCCAGATGCGGCCGATGGTCAAGCGCCAAATAGCGTGTTAAGCGGTGGGAATCAGTAGCGGAATCGAAGTTGCACAATTTCCAGTGCATCATTTACCACGCGATAGACCATGCAATGTTCATTTGTACTACGCCGCGACTAAAACCCCGAGAGCGCATGCGCCACCAAGGTATCCAACCCATCGTCCCAATCGACGTTACGTGATAAGGCTGTGCAGCGTGTGTGGTGTGATCCGGACAGAAATCGGAAGGGTTGTCCCACTTCTTGCACCTTCAACAGTGGCCCTCCTACAATACGGCTCGCTTTTGTTTCAGGCTGTTCAACCATGTCCTTTGCTCTCGGCCGCCACGATCGGTTTCCGGTCTTCATCCCCGTTAGATACGGGCGTGGGACCGAGACTGGCTACGGAAGCATCACGAACCTGTCTCCATTGGGGTGGCACATCTCATGACGCTACGAGTTCTTCCCCTGGCGCTGCTTTTTCTTTTGATCTCAGCCGAAGCATTTCCCTTCGGCGGCGAAGTGGTCAGGGTTCTTGAGGGGGGCACGATCGAAGTGGTGCGCCTCGGGAAGACGCAACGTATCCATTTGCATGGTCTCGACTGTCCTGAGAAGGACCAACCCTATGGTGACGACGTGAAGGAAGCAATCTCGGCCCTCGTCTTTGCCATGGAAGTCACGATCGAGCCCTATGGGAAGGACAAGTACGGGCGAATCATGGCCGATGTGCTGCTTGCGGACGGAACCAACGTGAATCATGCCTTGGTGAAGGAGGGCCGATGCTGGTGGTCTCGGAAGTCCGCACCGGATAACGCTGAACTGGAACGGCTTGAGTTGGAAGCACGGGAGGCGAAGAAGGGACTGTGGGAAGACCCTGAACCGATTCCCCCATGGGAGTTCCGAAAGACCCAGCGAAAATAATCCTTCGGCGCACGGAACAACTGAGCCACCCTTTTGCCGGGACTGGAATGTCGAAATCCACCACCACCTACTGGAACCCGTTGGCTCCCGATCAACGAACCCGCTGGACTCCCATCAAAGCTCTGGAGGGGATGGCCGAGGAAATCACACTGAGTATCGATCCAGATACGGGCGAATACACCAGGCTGACTCGCTTCTTACCTGGCGCCGATACATCAGCGTTCGGGGGAAAGACCCATGCCTACCCGGAGGAGGTCTTCATTGTTAGCGGGCGGCTGTACGACCAAGCCTTCAATCGGTGGCTTGAAGCGGGAGAGTACGCAAGCCGCCCTCCCGGAGAACATCACGGTCCGTTTAAGACGGATGTCGGATGTGTGGTGCTCGAGGTATCTTTCCCTAACCGGGTGGCGGCGGAAAGCGCACCTAATGGGGAGGAATGCGGGCCGGCCCAAACAAGCTGATTGCCCCTCTGAAATTGCACTCTGCCCCCTATTGGGCTTAAACGAGGAGGAAAGTTATGGATGATAACGACGGGATGTTGTTTGTAGCTCATTGGACGCACACGCCTGAGAATTGCCCTGGAAGAAGTAAAGAGGGAGCCACGATGCTCAATGAGTTCTGGGCCAAGCGGGACCTCGCCGCCAAGAAAGGGGTGAAGATCCTGAGTGCCTATGTGGCGGTGACGGAACATACGTACTACATCACCGTTCAAGCCAAGAGTTATCAGTCTCTCTTGGAATTTTTCGAACCGTTGGCGCCAACCCAAATCGGCGCAATTCATCCGGTTACGACGATGGATGAATGGACGAAGCACATTGATCCGAAGAGAACCTGATGCGTGGCTCTTCAAGACGGACATAAATCTGGTAGCGCGGCGCGACAAGCTCACGCACGAGGCAGCCGTCAGGTTGGTTGCGTAGTCATATACCGCAGTACAAGCTCCGGCCGCTCTCATTGCAGTGCCAACGAGTCTGGCATTATGCTCGGACCGCTCGGTGAAATGCTAAATGGATAAATCCCAGCATATCTGGCTCTCATGTGGCCCCATATACAGCGATTGACGTTATACCATCACCCAAGAGGTCCTACATGAACGCAAACGAAATTGCCTTGCTGGCAAAGGCGACGCAGGATGGATCAATGCCCTTTCCTGAAATTGTTGGGAAGCTCATCTCGAACGGCGTCGAGTCGTATCACGTGGACTATGCCACTCGCTCATTCACCTTCTACAGCGCTTCAGGGGCTACGGTTCTAGCGCCCCTCATCTTTGAGGAGCTCCCCTCGATAGCCGAAGAATTTGATGTGGCGGCACTCAAGGCGGCAATTCTGGACAGTCAACAACCGGGGCAAAAGTTTCGGGTTTTCTGCGGGCGTGCCATGCAGGCCGGAGTGCAGGGATATATGGCCTACCTTCGAGGCAAGCGAGTCACCTATTTCGGTCGCCAAGGGGATCAACACACAGAGTGGTTTCCTGGTGCGGAACCGAATGACGCCTCACAATAGGTATGCAGTAAGCGGTGCTGCTTGCTACTCCCGATAAAACTTGATGCAAGACACACATGGTCTGTTATCGACCTGGCGGCGTTAGAATCGCCGGATGGGACCGAGGGTTGAGTACGTAAATGGTTCTTATGCGGATCGGCTTGAACAGTGAGAGACGTCTTGAATCAGTAGTGGAATCGAAGCTGCGCAATTTCTAGCGCATCATTGACCACGCGATACACCATGCGATGTTCGTCCGTAATCCTCCTCGACCAAAACCCCGATAGCGCATGCTTCAATGGTTCTGGCTTGCCGACGCCACCGAAAGGTTCGCGTTGTGTGTCACGGATGAGCTTGTTGATCCGTTCCACCATGCGTTTGTCGTGCTTCTGCCAATACAGGTAGTCTTCCCATGCCTCGTCTGCGAAGACCAATTTCACTTGGCCAGCTTCCGCTCAACGCCCTCGCTCGCGTTCAGTTGCGCAACTGCCGAGAGAAGTCTCTTGGCGTTGGCGGGCGTTCGTAGGAGATAGGCGGTTTCTTCCAGCGCCTTGTAGTCTTCGAGCGACAGCATTACGACGGACTGTTCGCCGTTGCGGGTAATAATCAGGGCTTCGTGGTCATCGCACACCCGGTCCATTGCGCGAGCGAGATTGGCACGAACGGTGGTATAGGTCAGCGTATCCATGGCACCCTCCCGTAATGTACAGGTTACTGTACAGCTGAATGCGTGAAATGTCCAGTATCGCTACAATGCCTAACCCCGTATTCCACCAGGCACTACGTGATAAGGCGTGCGATGTCGCTGTCATGATTGTCTAATGGTGGACCACAAGGGAATGTGATCAGCCTGACCTCGGTGTGTTTCATGAACACGCGTGACAAGTGGTCCCGCAGCCGCATCTCGTTGAAACGCCAACGTTATGGAGGTATGCTCGGAACATTCGATAGTCTGCCAGTCGAGCGGAACACGGCATAGTCAGCTCCTATGCGGATCGGCCTATACAGTGCTAGATGCTATAGACAACAGAGCAAAATAGTATGCCAACGATTTCCATGTTTTACGGCATTCTCATTCGGATGTTCTTTCGAGACATCGAGAAACATCACATGCCACACATCCATGCCGATTACTAAGGCCAAGTGGCAGTGTACTCAATTCCTGACGGAACGCTTTTGGCCGGTGGTCTGCCCCCGAATAAGCACAAACTGGTTATCGCATGGATTGAGATTCATCAAGAAGATTTGCTGGCTGACTGGGACTTGGCGGTCAACGGTAAGACACCTTTTCCAATCAAAGGACTTGATCAATGAGAATTGTGGAACTCCAGGCACAACCGAACTGGGTCCTCTCCATTGTGGCGGATGATGGCCGGGTTGGCCGGTTTGATGTCAGCCCGTATCTACAGTATGAGGCGTTCGAGGCGCTTCGAAACGAAACCGAATTTAAGAAGGTCATCAATGGCGGGTATTTTGTCGAATGGGATTGTGGGGCCGACTTGTCAGCGGACACGATCGAGGCGCGGTGGCAGGTGGTTGGAAAAGTAGCCCGGCAAACAACCGCCTAACAAATCGCTCCAGCCGACTCCGCTCACGCTCCGTTCTCCGGAGAGTTGGCTTGCCATGCAGGACAATCACGATCTCTAGCAAGCCAAGCAGCATGTGAAGCTCGGCAAGGTAGTGAAGGTCCGGCTCACAGCGGCCTAGAAGAAATTGGCAGCTAAGTCGGAAGGTGGTCGCAAGAAGGAACGCGGGACGTCCAGCTGGACCGATTGTCCACCTGAAATTGCACTGCCCCCCATTGCTTTATATGTATGTTAGTTCATGGCTAAAAGTTACTACGAAACGATTCTTGAAAGAGCCCCGGGAGGCTCTAGCAGCTTTGGGCGCACAACCTACGCATATCGGCAGATGGAACCGTTCGCGATTGCACATCGACGACTCGCGGCTGAAGTTCAAGGTGAGCCAGGGGATACATTTCCCCTTACAGAGCAGGAAAATGAAAATTTTATCAAAGCGGTCTGGATTGGCGACCAGATGGACGCGATGCTCCGAGCTGCGATCGTGTTCGGTGACGTTACCAACCTTGTCCTACTACAAGAGGTTCTAGGCATTTCAGGCCGCGAGCCTTTCGTTACGTATCTATCATCTGCCAAGGCACCCACGGCATTGCGACATTGGGCATCAAGGATCGACCGAGATGCTTTCGTAGCGGCACATGCTCTCAGGGTATATCGTAACCAGCTCGTTATGCATTTCACTCAGGTCCGTACTGACTCAGCTGTCTGGAGGACGGGGAGGGTGATGGACCGTCGGTTGGTACCTATCCACTTTGATGGTGCGACGCCTGATGCCCATGCGAAGCTCGAGCAGGTTGCGAAGCGGAATCGGGACCTTCCTCGTGTTACAGAAGTGCGGGAGGTGAAACCAGGCCAACGGAATTTCTGGGAGCTTCTCGAAGCCCTCTTCTATAGTGTCTCTCCGTTGAATGTTGACGGCGACCGAAACTCGGATCGTACCTTTATTGATCGGATTATGGTTCACGGTGGCGTTCGTTCACCTACGATAAGTGAGGTGTTTGAGATTGTCACTAATTTCGCATCCGCCGTGATAGCGCGCGTTGTCGTGAAAGACCTCCCAGCTCTGTAATGGGCGCAACTGGCCGGTTTGCACGTCGATCGAAGGCAGGGCTGTTTCGTTGACAGCCAAAACAACGGGGAAGTAAGTTGCACACCTCAGTGGTACACGAGGTCTCCCAACGATGGCGTGCCTGCCGCGACACAGCCTGCCGCCGTATTCCCATCACGCCATCCAGCGCGGCAATAATTGGCAGCCGAGTCGTCCGACGGTTGATCGAAGAAACGGGGGGTGTCCGAAATGAGCTAACCGCTCCTCCGAAATTACACTCTGACCCGAATGGCGCTTACTTAAGCTTCTTAAGATGGCCATAGTTCCGGATATCCT
>SWDS01000006.1:407388-446258 GCA_005116745.1 Nitrospira sp.
TTATCCATATTGATGTTGCCGCCGGCACGCCGCAATTTAACCGGACACTAGTGATGCCAAATGACGACTCAGTCGACACCTGTCTGTACGGAAGGGTGAGATATAACGCCCTGAACAATGACTGGCGGCAGGTGATAGCGACTCTCGCGAACTGCTTCTGGCGTACTTGCCAATCGGAGCACCGGTTGAGACGAATTTTGGAAACGATAGTTCTTCTGGGAGTGCTCAGGCTTGCGGCTGGATCAGTCGCTCGTTTGACTCACGAAGAATCCGTTTATATACTTAAGACTCTCAACCGGAGACGATCGAGATGAAAATAGCCATAGGCTTGCTTGCCCTAGTGGTCCTCCTTGTAGGAGTTGCCCTCTCCCTTCCGTTCTTGATCAACCTCAATAAATATCAAGATCAATACAAACCGCTCATCGAGGACGCGCTCAATCGTAAGGTCCAGCTGCAAGACATTCGCTTGACGATCTGGCCGAGAATCGGTGCGCGCGTGGTGGGGTTCTCGGTACTGGACGATCCGGCCTTTGGCTCAGGTCCATTTGCGTCGCTTTCGTCGTTGGAAGTCGGTGTGAAGTTGATGCCACTGCTGAGCAGCAAAGTCGAAGTGGAGGAAATCACGCTTCGCCAGCCGGTCATTACGGTCATCAAGAACCAGAAGGGCGTGCTGAACATTTCAACTATCGGCCGCAAAGGTGTGCCGGTGCCGGAGAAGCCTTCGCGCGCCCCGATCCCTTCAACGGAAGGGCCGCTCAAGATTCTGGCGCTGCTGGCCGTGGACCGAGTGGCGATCGACGGCGGGAAATTAACCTACCGTGACCTCTCTGCCGCCGAACCGACGGAATATGTATTGCAAGATTTGGAGGTGCTGCTGCAGTCAGTGCGGCTTGGGCAGACGCCGAGTGTGCATTTTGGGTCGCTGGTGCAGCCGTTCAATCTGCCGGTAAAGCTCGACGGCACCTTTGGTCCATTGCGAGAGACGATGGACATTGATGCGATCAACTTCCAGCTAGGCCTGGGAAAGACGGACTTTGCCATTACAGGAAAGGCCGCCGGGAATGATGCCATCATCAATATCAGCTCGCCGGTGA
Source organism: Nitrospira sp. (assembly GCA_005116745.1). Classification (NCBI taxonomy): domain Bacteria; kingdom Pseudomonadati; phylum Nitrospirota; class Nitrospiria; order Nitrospirales; family Nitrospiraceae; genus Nitrospira; species Nitrospira sp. The sequence continues at coordinate 408,483 of SWDS01000006.1, forward strand.
TCAATACCGCGAACGTACCGGTTGCGCTTCCCCTGAAGACACCGGTTGAGATTAAGGATCTCCAGATGACGACGGAAGTCATGGGGCAAGAGGCCAAGCTGAAATCCCTGACGTTCCGTCTATTTGACGGCGAGGTGAAGGGGCAAGGCAAACTGATCGCCGGATCAGACATGCCTCCATTCAAAGGGGCTGTGACGATTCAAGGATTACAACTCGGCCCGGCGCTCAATGCCGTCGCTGAGACACCGATCTCTATCAGTGGGACGGCCGGTATGGACCTGTCGGTGCAAGGGCGTGGGTTCTCGATGCCGGATCTGACCAAGGCCTTAGAGGGAACCGGCCACATGGCTGTGAAAGATGGAAAGATCGAAGGGGTGAATCTTCTCCAGGAAGTAGTCTCAGCCCTCAACGTGGCCGGTATTTCCCTCGGCGATGCGAAGGCCACGGCCTTTTCGACGATCGAGACGGACCTCGCCGTCAAGCAAGGGGTGCTCAATGTGCAGCGGCTCTTGATGGATAGCCATGATTTTCAGGCCACCGGCGGCGGCACGATCGGGTTTGATCAGCGACTGAATCTTGCCGTGAATCTCAACCTCTCCCAAGAGGTGAGCCAAAAGATTGCGGCCGCATCGCCCGTCGTCAAAATTGCCTTAAAAGATGGCCGATTGAGTCTCCCTCTCACGATTACCGGAACGGCTCAAGCCCCCTCGTACGGAGTTGATGTCAAGGGCCTCACCGGGAAAGTGCAGGAGCAGGTGAAAAAGAAGCTCGAAGAAGCTGTCGGTGGGCTGCTCAAAGGGACGACAAAGCCCGAGGACCTCCAGAAAGAGGGGAAAGAGCTGCTCAAAGGATTGTTCGGTCAATAAGGAAATCTCACCATGAATATTCTGGATACGCTCACTCAATATGCCGTGCAGTACGGGTTGCAGGCGGCGGTCGCGCTCGGCATCCTCATCGGCGGAATGATGGCGTCTCGTGGGGCCGCCAATTTTGCCCAACAGGCGCTCGAAAAACAGACCCTTGAGCCACCAGTGCGCCTGCTCCTGGTGCGTATCGTGAAAATCATCGTCATACTGTTTACGGCGATGATCGCGCTCCAAACACTTGGCGTGCCCATCGCTCCGCTGCTCGCCGGTGTCGGAGTCGCCGGTGTCGGTATTGGGTTGGCCTTGCAGGGTGTCTTGAGCAATGTGATGGCCGGGTTGTCCATTATCTTCAGCAAACCCTACAAGGTCGGCGAACATATCTCGCTGCTTGGAGTTCACGGTGACGTATTGGTCATTGATATTTTCACCACGACGCTGATGCACGCTGACCATTCACGCGTCCTCATTCCCAATCGAAAAATTGTCGGGGAAATCCTGCATAATTTTGGTGTTATCCGTCAGCTGCATCTGACGGTCCCCCTCTCACACCGCGTCAAAATCGATGACGCGCTGGCGCACGTGAAGGATATCCTTCAACAGCACCCGTTGGTCTTGAAAGACCCTGCTCCTTCCGTAGGAGTGTCGTCTCTGGGGGAGGCGTCAATCGCTCTTGCCGTGGAGCCCTGGGCGGCTGTGACCAACTACAACGTGGTTCAGGGGGAGTTGAACAAGTTGATTCTCGAACGATTCCGGACACATGGTATCGAGCTGCCCTCTTCTCGTCACGACGTTCACCTAGTGAACGGATAAGACCGTCGAGCCTGGCAACTTTGAACTCTCCTTAACAGTGCTCTTGAGAAAGCGGCCTGAGAGATTCGGTCTTGTTGCGCAGGTTTCTCCGGTGCTAAGATCAGGCCTCAATACAGTTGATTAGCTCATAATAGAAGGAAAGCGAAGTAGTGAAGATGGTCAGGGGGAATGGCTGAAGGTTCTACCCGAAGAGACCGAACAACGAGGCGCGTATCATCGCCTTGCTCGTTACTTTGCGATTCCGAGATGAGGTGAAACGATGGGCACAGTACGCTCCACAGACCAGCCCCTGATCGCTCGCGACGACCCAGCGACAGACTCGGACCGAGTCGGTGGACCAGCACACCTTGACGATCGATCCGCAAGCGGGAATCTCGACAAGATTCGCGACATTCTCTTTGGCGCGCAAGCCCGAGAACATGACCGTCGGTTTGCACAACTCGAACAACATTTAATTCGTGAAGCCTCGGACCTCCGCAACGATCTCAAGCGACGTTTTGAGAGCCTTGAGCTCTACATCAAGAAAGAAGTTGATGTGCTCATGAGCCGGTTGACTAAGGAGCAGGAAGTTCGAGGGGAATCTGTCACGAACCTGACACAGGACCTCACTCAACTGGCTACAACCCTTGAGGATAAAGCACGTCTGCTCGATATGCAGGTGACCCAAGCGCAAGCACATGTTCTCCAGCAGCTGACAGAACAGACGAGCGAGCTGGCGACCGACGTTCGTGCTCGACATGCCGAGGCGGCGTCGGCACTCAATCAGGCCGTCCATGACCTCCGTGCAGAAAAGACGGATCGTGCGACGCTCGCAGCCATTTTATTGGAGGCATCTCAACGGCTATCCAGTGATGAGGCGGTCTCCGGTCGCGGCTCAGCCTAACAACAGCGAGCCGTGCGGCAGTCTCTTTGTGATCTATCGAGTCCATGACGATTGTGTTACCCCATGTCTACCGATCCACACAGGCCTCATCGCGATTCTCCATCTTCTGAAGGACGCACGTCCGTAGACGAAGATTGGACCCAGCTGCGCACTCTTTTACTCTCTCCGGAGCAGACGCAACTGGACGAAATCCGTGAACGGCTCGACAATCGGGCGGTTCAGCCTCGTGATGTCAGCCGGGTACTGCCTGAGGCATTCGCCGTTCGTGGGGAGAGAGATCCACAGTTATCGACGGTTCTGACTCCCTACGTCGAGAACGGATTTGTCGCGACCATACGGAAGTCGCCACGGGCGATCGTCGATGCGATCGCCCCAATCATGGGGCCAGCCATTCGGCAGGCCATCGCGCGTGCCTTGCAAGGTATGACCCAGTCCTTTAACCACTCGTTAGATGAAAGCCTGTCCGTCCGAGGCCTTCGCTGGCGATTGGAAGCCTGGCGGACAGGGCGACCGTTTGCGGAGGTCGTACTGCTCCATACGCTCCGCTATCGCGTGGAACAAGTGTTTCTTATCCATCGGGAGACAGGCCTTCTCCTGCATCACGTGGCAGCCGAGGGGGCGGTGGTTCAGGATCAGCAGGTCTTGTCCGGCATGCTGACGGCGATTCAGAGCTATGTGCGGGATTCGTTTGGCGCGTCACCGGACCAGACGCTCGACCATTTTCGAGTTGGTGAATGGACCGTGTGGATTGAACAGGGGTCCCACGCCTACTTGGCCGGTGTCGTTCGGGGTACTCCCCCTGAAACCCTCAGAGAGGATTTTCAAGCCGCACTGGATGATATTCATGCGCAGCAACCTGATGCCTTGATCCATTTTGATGGAGACGCGGCGCCGTTTAAGACAACACGGACCTGTCTGGAAAACTGTTTGCACGCCCACTATGAACCACCACCGCGACCCAGCGCCTTGAAGCTATGGATTCTGGGCGGGGCGATGATCCTCCTGCTCTCGTGGTGGGGCGTCATGGCCTACCAAGCCCACGCGCGGTGGTCCAATCTGCTGGTTGAACTTGAGGCAGAGCCGGGGATCGTTGTGACCATGGCAAAATCGACGTTGACAGGCTATCACCTCAAGGGATTGCGAGACCCCTTGGCCAAAGACCCTTCGGTGATGGTGATCGAGGCTGGCCTTGAGCCATCGAGCATCAGGGCTGTCTGGTCTCCCTATTACTCGCTGGACCCTCAACTCGTCGAGACCAAAGCGCATTCGATGTTGCACGCCCCCACAACCGTTAAACTGTCAGTGGAGGGAGACACGCTTGTCGCAACTGGCGCGGCTTCCATTGAGTGGGCGCGAGAGACGAGACGGTTGGCTACCCTGGTGCCTGGAATTTCCCTCTACCGTGACGAAGGGCTCGTCACGACCTCCATTCCTGATCTCCTCGAACGGGTCAATCAAACTGTCGTTCGCTTTCGCTCGGGGTCCTCGATCGTGGAACCATCGGAACGTGCCCCACTTGGTGCTGTGTCTATGGCATTACGAGAGCTAGACCAAGCCGCATCCCAATCAGGCCAGCGAATGAGGCTCGAAGTAATGGGGGCGACCGACGACACGGGTCCTCTCGCACGTAATATTCAGCTGAGCAAAGAACGAGCCCGCGCCGTGCTCGCGGCCATTGGAGGGGAGCAACTTGGTGACGCCACGATCGTCATTGCGGGCCTTGTCTCATCTCCCGACCAGCGGCGGTCAACAGGAGAAGCCCGCGACCGGCGGATCGTCACGTTACGGGCCACCCTCACGGTCGCGAATCGAAAGAATGAGACGGCTCGTCCATGATGCAGAAAAAAGTCTGCATGTTGGGTGGATTTGCGGTCGGAAAGACCAGCCTCGTGCGCCGATTTGTGAGTAACGTGTTTTCTGATCACTATCACACGACGATCGGCGTGACCGTGGAGAAGAAGAGTGTCACGGTCGACGACCGGGACGTGATGCTGGTGCTGTGGGATCTCTATGGAGAAGACGAATTTCAACGAGTGCGCGACTCGTATCTTCGTGGTTCATCCGGCTACATCTTGGTCATGGATGGCACCAGAAAAGCGACCCTGGACACGGCACTCGCGCTTCAGCAGACCGCCTTACGAGCAGTCGGAACGGTTCCGTTCATCTCGATCATCAATAAAGCGGATGTTCGATCTGAGTGGGAAATCGATGAGCGCACGATCGAACAGCTGCGCGAACGAGGTTGGACGGTCCTGTTCGGCAGTGCCAAGCTTGGGCAGGGAGTCGAAGAGTTATTTGTGACGCTGGCAACCCAGATCGTACAGGCAGCTCCGATCCCCAGAGATTGCTTATGACAAGCTGGCCAGGCAACCTCGCACCGCACAACGAGTCTCTGTTCAATGCGGTTCTCTCCACTCTCGACATGGTGGTGTTTGAGTGCGAGGAGGACTCGTCTGAGTTTCGGCTTCAAGGTCTCCCGCCTGAATGGTGGCGTGCGTGGGTCGGTCCGGCAGACTGTACGGTCTTAGATCTTGGCCGATGCTCGCCCTTCTTGCAGGAGTATCTTACTGGTGCTCACCTAGTCTGGGCGGGCACCCCTGGCGCAACTGAGAAGTCGGGCCCATGGACGGAACCTGATCGACAGGGCGGCACCATGACACGGGAGGCCACCGCGCTGGTGATTGGATCCAAGAAGTTAGTACTCATTGAGCGTCTGGGTTCCGGCTTCAAGGAGATGGGAACCATCGTTCAGCGGGCTCGGGAACGCATGCTGGCCGAAGAGCGTACCGCGAAGGCCTACCGGAAGACTGAGACGCACCTGATCAGCAAGCTTGAAGTCAGCGAGCGCACAAAGGACGATGCGCTGGCTCTGCTTCAGCACCTCGGGCTTGCTGCGCTTGTTCTCGATGAGCGCGGGCACATCACGTTTGCCAGTGATCGCGGTCTTGAGATCCTGGGAATGACGGCAGAAGCTGTGATCGGTCGGGAATGGGAGCAAGCACTTCCTCTTCCCAAGCACGATCGGATGGCGATTCGGGAGCTGATCAATACCGCCTCAGACCGACGGAAGGCCTGCGTCGTGGGCATCGAAGGACCCCGCCCCTCTTGGGTTGAGATAGAAGTTCACGGAGATCCTCGCCACCCCGGTCGGCATATCGTCATCGTGCATGACCGCACCGAGCTCCACACGCTCCGCCGGGTGCTCAACGAGCAAGCGTCGTTTCACGACCTGGTGGGGAAGAGTCCCGCGATGCTTCGCACGTACCAACTTGTGCGAGACGTGGCGCAGGTTGATAGCACTGTGTTGATCGAAGGGGAAACGGGAACTGGAAAAGAGTTGATCGCGCGTGCCATTCACTCTTGCAGCAGCCGAAAACATAAGCCATTCATTGCCGCCAATTGCGCCGGATTGACCGACTCGATTCTGACGAGCCAACTCTTTGGCCACAAGCGTGGAGCCTTTACCGGGGCGGTGAATGATCAGCAAGGATTATTCGAAGCTGCAGAGGGTGGCACGTTGTTCCTCGACGAAATCGGGGATATTCCGTCGCAAGTCCAAACGGCTCTCTTGCGAGTGTTGCAGGAAAAGGAGATCACCCGTCTGGGAGAGGCCAAGCCTCGCAAAGTCGATGTGCGTGTCGTGGCGGCCACCCACCATAACTTGAGTGAAGACGTCGTTCGTGGGTCCTTCCGAGCGGATCTGCTCTACCGAATTCGTATCGCCAGAGTCCAGCTTCCCCCGTTACGTGAACGACGCGAGGATATCCCGCTTCTTGCCCAATCCTTTCTTGGGCAGATCTGCACCGCCACTGGAAAGACGATCGAGCGCCTGAATCCCGATACCCTTCGGCTTCTCATGAGCCACGCATGGCCTGGTAATGTGCGTGAACTGAAGAGTGCCATCGAATTTGCAGTGATCAGCTGCAAGGCGAAAGAGGTTCTTCCCATTGATCTCCCACCGGAGATCATCCGTGCCCCTGCTGTGCCAAGTTCTTCCGTGTGGATTCCGTTGCCGAACCGGGACGAGAAATCTCGATTTCTCGCGGCGCTTTCCGATGCCAAAGGCAATCGGACGGAGGCCGCCAGACGGCTGGGAGTGAGCAGGGCGACGTTCTATCGCCGCCTCGTCGAGCTAGATATCGATCCTCGCTAGGCAGAGCGCAATGACAGCCTGTTGTCTTCCCAGCAGTGCACCGAGAGATCCGGCCGATGACGGCCGTCCTCACCCATTTCCCGCCACCCCCGTCGCGTAAGCGCCTCTCACTATCCTGTGACTGTCTCACGAGCAGGGCATCTGTCTCATGAGACACTCCGTTGTCTCATGCCGACACAGCGGAGACGGTCTCGCCAATCCATCCATTCAATGCAACCGATTGATTATGTGGAGGCCCTCACTCGTGTAGTGATGTGGCACGCGGTTTGTAATCATGCCATCAAGAGGAAGTCGGCAGTATCCGTTGCAAGAGCGAGTATAAATAGAAATGCGATTAGAGAGGTACAAAAGCATGACCACACCAGGGCTACTCGTCGAAGACTACAACGGACAGGACTACCTGCTGACCACGGAATCTCGCGCGGGAGTGAACACCCATCGATTGGTCGTGCTGCAACGCGTGAATAGGCAGTGGAAGCATCTGAATGGAGTCCAGGAATCAGCTTGTCGCGAAGTGCTGATCGGTGCATTCGTCGATTTCTTTGTGGACATATGCAGGGTGTTGAATGCGTCTGGCTCTGATCGGACCGTTAGGATCGCCGCAAGGTTAGGTCGATCTCGCGCACGACGAGCATCCCTACGCAAGCCCCTGAAGGCTGTGTAACGAGGGTGTCACCAACGGCCTAACTCGTAGGAGATCTGACATGCGGTGTAAACGATGTGGTGGATTGATGATTGTGGAGCTGGGTGCGGATGAAGACCTTGCAGAGCAAGCGGCAGGGCGGGGCGCGTTGCGCTGTGTGAATTGTGGAGCGAGGGTGAATATCAGGATGTTGAGGAATCTTGCGGCTCAATATACCGAAAGACTCGCACCTGTCAGGCAGTCCGTTCCAAGGCGTCGTCACATCGAACGCCACCTTACTATGGGAGAGGATGTATGAGAAAAGCGAGAAGGGTGAGGGGTGGATTGTGCTCAATGAAATCCCAATGGCGCAATGGTATGGGCGGATATCATCCGTGTGTGTATATGCAACGGTCCATCTTTCAGTATCGATGGGCGACTTGTTTCCTCTGGGTTGAGCACAGCTGAGTTCCGGCACTTTCAGGAAACAGGGATGACCCGATGGACAAACTCACTGGAAGACGAAAACCGATTCGTGTGTTGCTGATCGATGATTCCATGCTGACTCTGCATGGGCTCAAGACTTTCCTTTCCACAAACCCTCACATCGAAATCATGGGCATTGCTCGTACTCCCTCGGAAGCCTTAGACGCGATACGGGTACACCAGCCGGATGTCGTGATGTTGGAGACTCGCCTGGGGCAAATAAGTGGAATCGACTTATGTAGAACCATCCGTGAGTCATATCCACACATCGGCGTGCTCTTTTTTACGGCGCATGACGATAAGGAGCTCCTGCGAGCAGCCATCATGGCCGATGCGCACGGTTACCTGCTGAAGGGCGCAGCGGCTGAGGCGGTTGCGAGGAGTATCGAGATTGTTGCGAGTGGGAGGGCGATCATGGATCAGCAGTTGACTCAGCAAGTCATCACATGGGCTCGGGATGGAGCGTTGGCTGGACAAGAGCGGATCCCCTATAGCTGTTCGAAAGATGACCGGCAGCTACTCTCTCTGGTGGCTCTCGGGAAGACAAACAAGGAGATTGCACAAGAATTGAATCTTGTGCCTCGCGTGGTGGCCACTCGCTTACAACGAATCTACAAGCGTTTGAAGATATCCAGACGATCCGAGGCGGCACGCTACTATGTGCAGTTGGAAAAGGATCCGCATGGACTTGAAGGCGTTGCTCACCAGAACTAGCCACGTATCAGGCCTGTATGGAGACGATCTGGTGATCGTGAAGCCGGACTGTCTCAACCACGAATCGCTACTCCATGGCCGTCATCGCTCAGAGTCGCGAGACCAGTATGGAGCGACGCCATGGCGTTCTCCTCTGTCTGGACATTGAAGAGCTCTATGCTGGGTCTCGCACAGGCCGACAACAGCCTCTTGCAGTGTCACGGCAATCTAGGTATATACCCAAGGGCAACTTACCCTAACTGAACAACTTAGCCACACGAAGGAGGATAAATGAAGCCACTCATGTTACTGGTCGCAGTCTTAGCTCTGGGCGCGATGGCGACGCCGAGTCTTGCTGATGATGGGGCGCTCGCGACTACGCCGGTACCGATCCTTGATGTCGTGACCTTGAAAGACGGCAGCGTCATCTATGGTGAAGTGATCGAGATGTCGGGCGGGTTACTACAGATCAAGAACTCTCTGGCAGGCGATATCATCAAGCTCAAATGGGCTGAAGTGAGCAAGCTGGCGGTCTCGCACCCGGTACCCTTTCATTTAAAGGAGGGGACCGTGCTTGTTGGCACGGCCGAAGAGGGAGAACCGGGGACGATGAAGGTGAAGGCTGGGCCAAACGGAAACATGATGACGGTTCCGATCAATGCCGTGACACAGGTGAACCCGGTTATTCAGTCGCCGGTCATCTACTCCGGGAGCCTCAATGCGGGCTACTCGGCTGCCGTGGGAAACAGCCATCTCCGGAACGTGAGTGTTCTAGGAGATCTTGTGGCACGCAGTGAGCAGCTCCGGCTGACCCTCCTGGGTCGCTACGTCAATGCAGACAACAACGGTAGTTTACAGGTCAGGAATGCCCGCGGCACGATCAAGCTGGACTTCTTTATCACGAAACGGTTTTTCTGGTATGCGTCGGCCTATGTGGAAAACGATTTTCTCCAAAACCTCAAGCTGAGAACGGCGATCTCCAGTGGCCCGGGGTATCAATTTCTTGAGCGTGGAGATCTGAAGGGTATCTTTAAGGATATGACCTTCTACGCCGAAGCCGGTCCAACGTATTTTAACGAGGACTACCGGGATAATAGCATCACTGCTGATCGGGGGAGCTTTCGCGCACGCGTGGCCATGAAATTGGATTGGCCGCTGTTCGATGGCCGTGTCACGCTGTACCATTACAATGAAATATTCCCCTCGGTCCAGAACGCGTCGGATTTCTTCTTCACGATGGATAACGGGGTTCGCATGAAGATTTTGGCCGGTCTGGCGAGCGGATTCCAGGTGACCACCCGCTACAACAATCGGCCGCCTGCCGGCACGGGCGATACCGATAACTTATACTTGCTTACGTTAGGGTATGCGTTCGACACCACTCGCACACGATAGGCTGCGTGCAGCCTCGTACGGAGCTGCGTTCTTATAAGGAGAAACACTATGCTGAAAGAGTTCAAAGAGTTTGCCATGAAGGGGAATGTCCTCGACATGGCGATCGGCGTCATCATCGGTGGCGCATTCGGGAAAATTGTGTCGTCCATGGTCAGCGACGTGCTGATGCCGCCCATTGGGTTACTGATGGGCAAGGTAGATTTTTCAAGCCTCTTCATTGATTTGTCCAGAACATCCCCCGTGTCTCTCGCCGCAGCCAAAGCTGCTGGAGCCCCGACGATTAATTACGGTGTTTTTCTACAGAGCATGTTCGACTTCATTATTGTTGCCTTCGTCATCTTCATGTTGGTCAAGCAGGTGAATCGATTTAAGAAGGAAGAGCCTGCAGCCCCACCGCCGCCTCCCCCGGCGCCGAGCAATGAGGAGAAACTGTTGACGGAAATCCGCGATCTCCTTAAGCACCGTCAATGAAGATCGGCGGTCTAACCAGCAATACGGCGTGGGAGAGTGATCGGCCCATTCCTATTGCGATATCGATACGAAGGAGGTCCTCATGCGGTTAGGTAAAGGCGTCCTATTGATGACAGGACTTGTTACCTTGGTGGGGTGTTCTTCTCTGAATCATTCTGATGGCTACATTAAGCAACCCACTGTTTGTGTTGACAAAAAGTGGTATGGCTATTACCAGGGCACTGGGTGCCCCTCCACGGCGAAAGTCGCAGCCGCCACTCCCGCTGCATCCGATGAGCTCGATATGGCAAGGCGCGACATCGGCGCCTTACAGAAGCGGATTGCGGATCTCGATGGCCAATTGGTTGCTGCAAATCAGCGCGTAGCTGATCTCGATGGACGGCGAGGTCCAACAGATGATGACCTCAGCAATCTACAAAAGCGGGTTGTGTATCTTCAGAACCAATTGGATGAACGTGAGGCTCGTCTAGCGGCCATGGGTAGGCAGTCGGCTGATAGCAGCCTGGCGAAGGCAGAAAAGGATCTGTTGAAGGCGCTGCAGCCAGAAATTGCCAAGGGAACGGTCGCGGTCCATCAAACAGGTAACGCGCTCACGATTAACCTGGCATCCGGCCTATTGTTTGAGTCGGGACAGGATCAGCTGAAAGCCGGCGGTGCTGATGCGTTGAACCGTGTGGGGGGCGTGCTGAAAGACTTCCCGGAAAAACAGGTGCATGTCGCAGGGTACGCGGATAACGTCCCAATCAAGGGCGCGTTGCAAAAAAAGTATCCATCGAATAAAGAGCTTTCTGACGCACGTGCGAACAGCGCAGCCCAGGCTCTGCGGGTTGGTGGTGTGGCCAGCCTCACGGCTGCTGGTCATGGCGAGAGTGATCCGGTCGCCAGCAATAGCACCGCGACGGGACGCGCGAAAAATCGACGGGTTGAGGTGGTCGTCAAGTAATAGGTCGCGTTTCTTTCTGTGCCTGAACAAGCGAAGGGACTCTTCCCGAGGGAAGAGTCCCTTATCAGGGTCATCGTGATTCAGATCAAGGAGATCATCATGCAAATGCTCAAGACCACCGTGATTATGACAGGCTTGCTTGCTCTGGTCGGTTGTTCTTCCATGAAGCATTCTGACAGCTTTATCAAACAGCCGACTGTTTGTGTTGATAAAAAATGGTACGGGTATCATCAAGGCGCTGGGTGCCCCTCCACTACAAAAGTTGTGGTGCCCGATGCCTCGCAAGAAATGGCTGCCCGTCTTGCAGCGCTGGAACGAGATCGGTCACGATTAGCCGAGGAACTGGAAGTTGCGCGACGACAAAACGGAACCCTCAGTAGCCGTGTCAGTGAATTAGAAGGACAACTCGCCGACCGTGATCGGGAAATTGCCGCGCTTCGTTCTGGAGCCGGTGACAATGCGGCCTTCGCAGGTCAGCTTTCGGCTGCACAGAGTGAGAAAGATCGGCTTGCAGCGGAACTGGCTGCGGCGAGACAGCACAACGAGGATCATGACCGGCTGGCGGCGGAGTCGGAGTCACAATTAGCAGCGTTGAAGCAACGCAACTCCGACCTTGAGTCCCAACTAGCCGATCGAGACAAGGAGCTCTCCGGTCTTCGTGGCGACCTCTCCTCAGAGATGGCGAAATTGAAGCAGGCGGAGCGCGGATTGATCAGGGCACTCAAGCCGCAAATCGATGAAAGAAATATCACCGTTGATCTCAATAACGAGCGATTGCTCATCAACCTGGCTTCCGGCTACCTCTTCGGGTCGGGCGAAGACCAGCTCAAGCCGGCTGGAGCCGATGCGCTCAAACAGGTCGGGTCTATCCTCAAAGATTTTCCAGAGTATAAAGTTCATGTTGAAGGCCATACCGACAATCGGCCGATTCTCGGCGCGTTGAAAAAGAAGTTCCCGTCCAACAAGGAATTGTCCGAAGCACGAGCGACGAACGCCGCGCAAGCATTGGCGGACGGGGGGCTCTCCGGCGCCCATGCCATGGGAGTCGCTGATACAAAGCCGGTGATGCCGAATGTCACCACCGAGGGGCGGGCCAAAAACCGCCGCGTTGAAATCAGCGTGACCAAGTAGTAGGCCCATGTCTCAGAGGAGCGGCGAGGATATCGCCGCTCCTCCCATATCACCTGCGAATCGGCTGAAAGGAGATTGCAATGAAATTGAAAATGGCTCAAGTGAGCGCAGTGGTGACGGTGTTTTTCGTCGGTCTTAGCACATCGGCATGGGCTGTCGATATGGGTGCTATGAAGCAGAAAGTTGAGACCGTGAAAGGTCAAGCGGAGAACGTGAAAAAAGAGGGTGGTGAGACCGCACAAAGTGCCAAGGATCTGAAGGCGCAAGATGCGATGAAAAACGCTGGAGAAGCGAAGGACGAGGGGAAGAAACTCAAGGACGCCGTCACAGGCAAGTAGCGTGTGAAAAATGTTCCTTCACGGTTAGGCTGGCGCGCCATGGACGCGCCAGCCATTCCAGCCTGGCAGCCCCCATACTCTCCTGTGAAAGAGGTCTTCGCGTAATCAAAAAATGCTTCCACGATTTCCGTTCGTTGCATGGAGCCAGGATGGTGCTTTCAAGATCCGCACTGGGGATTTCTCGACCTTCTTAAGACAAAACCCGGTCGCAGACACCAACTAATTGACGAGAGTAGTTTCCACAAGCAGCTATCTGAATCGCTACTGTATCATTGCGGAAAGAGCAGATGGCTTGAGCCACTCTCCTCACGTAGAAAGTGAACGATGCCCGGGGTGACGAACACGGCATGCGCGCATGTCTCGCTCGTCATGACTACGCAATTTTTCACACCTGCACCTTGAGTGTTTAGCAAAGTGTGATGTTGACACATTTGCTTGAGCGGCATAAGGTTCGTCCACCTGACGGAACCCATGGCCAATATCAGCATCCACGGACGCGTCATCGATGAGCGGGGGTTTGGCATCGCCGGCTTGACCGTTCGCGCGCTCGACTTCGATCCATTTTTTAGCGAAGACGATGTGCTGGGAATCGGCAAGACAGAAGGCGACGGCACCTTTCTCATTTCCTACTCGCCGGATGCCTACCGCACCTGGAAAGTCGATCGGAATCCCGACCTCGTCGCCCAAATATTCGGCCCCATCCAGGTAGACCCGTCACGCTTCGGCACGCGCCTCCTGCACGAAACCCCGGAAGCCAAAGATGTCACCGACTCGAACCACGAGGTCGGCACCATCAGCATCCATCGCAACAACATCGAGGGCTGGCTCGTCACTCATACAACGTTAAACCCCGCAGTCGGAGAGCCCGTTGCGCTTTTTCACCACAACCGCATCACGCACCTGATCGACGGAGCCAAGATGTTCCCCGCAGTGACCGATGCCGCTGAGAGCGCCACCGAATCCATCAACCTGATGACGCTGTTTTTTGACGTCGATAACGGCTTCCTCACCAAGTTCAAGAGTAGCTTCGACCCGTTGAATCCTCCCTCCACCGGTTGCAAACAGGGAGCGGAAACTTCGCTGGAAGAGGTGCTCAAGAACAAGGGTGGAAAACCGGTTAATGTGTTGGTGACGAACCTGCCGCTCTCCGCAGAAGACACTGTGACCGAGGTGGCGGAGTTTTTTGCCCAGACGGCGGGCGTGCACACTAATGCGTTCAACAAGGGCTTCGCCCTGCTGCATGCCAAGGCCATTGTGGTGGATGGGGACCACGCCATCCTCATGGGATCGCCGCTGAAACAGTACTACTTCAACGATACCAACCATGCCATCCGCGACGCGCGCCACAAGGGCTCGCTCATGCACGACGTCAACACTGATCTCAAGGGCCCGGCGGTGTCTCACATCGAAAAGACGTTCGCGAGCATCTGGAATGCGACCGGCAAACCGATGCTCATCCCTCCGCAGAAGACCTTTCCCGAACTGGCAGTCACGCCTGACGGCGACGTGGCCTCGGTGCAGGTCCTGCGCACGCTACCAGGAGGCTCGATCAAGCGTGTCAACCCGAGCGATGAAGACCTGCCTTACGGCGAAACCGGCATCCTCGAAGCCTATGAGCGCGCCATCGCCAACGCCCAGCGCTACATCTACATTGAGAACCAATACTTCACCTCGCCCGAAATCGTCGATGCGCTCATCGCCAGGATGAAGGACAGCACCAAGCCGCGCCTGCAGATCATCCTGGTCCTCAACCTGCGCCCCGACCTGCCGGGCTACCCGGATCGCCAGATCGACAACGTCAACCAGCTCCGCAGCGCCGCCAAAACAGGCGGGCATCACCTGGGCGTCTATACCCTCTGGAGCCGATCAGAGAAAGCAGGTAGCGGCGGTGCGGGGAATCCGCGGCGCTACGACGTGATGCCGGTGTACGTCCACAGTAAGGTCGCCATCATCGACGACGTGTGGGCCACGGCCGGTAGCGCGAACCTCGACGGCACCTCGATGAACTACCACGAGATCGGCCTGATCATCACCGGCTCCATCCTCGACCGCGCGATCGAAAAGGCGAAGCTCACCAACGATCCAGGCAAATTTCTCTGGGAACTATTCTGGTATCTCTTTTTCTTCGTCTTCAAGCAGATCCTGTTCGACCTCAAGACGCTGCTCGTCCTGCTCTTCGTCGCCTACAAACTGATCTTCGACTTCAAGGAGACGCTGGAGACCATCCGCGAAACGTTGGGCGACGTAGCCGACATTCCCCAACTCATTGCCGACGTCTTCACACGCACCGCCCGACACGCCCTCCCCAGCCGTTCGCGTCAGCCGTCGCGCAGCGTGGAATTGAACCTGGTGATGTACAGCGGGATTGCCGGCCTGCCGGAGAACGGCGTGGTCAAAGCCTTGCGCCACGAGCTGTGGCAGGAACACCTGGGGCTGGCCTCGCTGCCGGATCAGCTCAAAACCCTGCCGGCCGATCCGGCATCCTTGACGTGGGTCGCCGAATGGGAACACGCCGCTACACACCATGTGGATGCCATCAAGAATGACCTGGCGCCGCCGGCCGACCATGCGCCGCACCTGTTGCCTTGGAAGCCGGAGACCGACCCCAAGGAATATCTGGCCGCGCTCAAGATCCGCACGTCCACCCTGCGCAACAAGGCGCAGAAGTTCGATTTCAAAACCTGTAAGGTCGACGACAAGAAGGATCTGCTCCCGTGGCCGATCATCTAGTCCAGAACGCCACCGCCGGGATCGGGCGGCTGCTGTCGCACCTCGACATCGTCCAGGGCGATGTCGAGGCGGCGCGCGCGTTTCTGAAACTGCTGGGCTGGGACCTGCCGCCAGGCCTCGACGACATCGGCTTAGCCGCACTCAACCTCAGCGATTTTCTGACGAAGCTCGACGCAGTCATCGGCGCGTCCGACGCCGAATGGAACGACGACTTGGCCATGGCGGGCCGCATCGCCGACCTCGCCCTCGCGATCGAAGCACTCACGCGGCAGATTCACGACTTGGCGCAGACCCTGCCCACCAGACAGGCGTCTTTCGACGACTACGTAGATCGCACGCAGATCCACAAGGAACTCCCGAGACGGCTGTTCGATTTTCTCGCCGCGAACTTCCTGGCGCAGGCCTCGCCGCTCACCTACGCCGCCCTGCACCTGCTGAACATCATCGATTATCCCTACTACGCCGCTGATCCAACGAAATTTCAGGTCGAACACGTCCGCGCCACGATCAACTATCACCTCTTCAAGGTGGCGGTGACGAGCCTTGATCAGCTCTTTACCGAGGCCTACGGCTGGCACACGCCCGACTTCCAATCGATGACCTTCCTCACCAGGCTGAGCCAGCTGCTGCAAACGCTGGGGCTACGGAGTCGTATCCAACCCCTGAGTCCGCAAGCGCAGGAGGCCTGGCTGGGACGAGCCGAAACAAGTTCCAACCAACCGCCGCAACTCATCACCTTCCTGCACGAGGAACGCGGCTCCGCATTCGGGGTGCGGTTGGGCCTCTCGCTCTTCGGCGCCGCTCCCACGTCGGCTGGCGCGAGTGATGCCGGACTCGGCCTCGCCCTCATTATTCAAGGCCGCGCGGAGGGAACGGTCCCCTTCCCCCGCTTGGAAGACACCCGCATCGAATGGTCTGGCAACGTGGAGGTGTTGAAGCGATTAGCCGTCATCCTCCGTCCTGAACAGGATCTCACCCTGCGCAAGGGAGCTGGGCTCGCCGATGCTCTCAACGGCCGCTTCGCGCTGGGCCTGCGGCATGGCCAACCGACCGGCGAACTCAAGCCGTTGGTCCGCCTACCCGGAGGCTCGGCCCTGCGTTATCAGCAGTTTTCCGTCGCAGGCGGCCTCGATGCCTCCTCGGCCAC
The DNA here is from genome assembly GCA_005116745.1 of Nitrospira sp. Lineage (NCBI taxonomy): Bacteria > Pseudomonadati > Nitrospirota > Nitrospiria > Nitrospirales > Nitrospiraceae > Nitrospira > Nitrospira sp. The sequence continues at coordinate 425,151 of SWDS01000006.1, forward strand.
CCGCATGGAGACGTTTGTAGAGATTGCGCTGCTGGGGCTCCGATTCGACCTGTCGCTCGCAAATGCAGACAACTTCATTCAAGGCACGGTCGGGCGCGAGTCTGTCCAGGCCCCGTTCGATCTCACGTTGCGGTGGAGCAGCAGAGAGGGACTGTCGTTTTCCGGCAGCGGGGGGCTGCACGTGTCGCTGTCGTTGCAGCAGGCCGTCGGCCCCGTGAAGTTGGATGCGGCACACATCGGCATCGACGTGGGCGAAAAGGGCATCGACACGGAAACCAGTGTCAACGCCCGCTTGGTGCTCGGCCCAGTCACGGCGACCGTCGAACGGATCGGTGTTACCGTCGATCTGTCTTTCCAGGAAGGCAACCTTGGCCTCTTCGGTCTGTCGCCGCGCTTCAAGCCGCCGACGGGCCTGGGCTTGGCGCTTGCGACAGCGGGGGTGACCGGGGGCGGCTTCCTGGGTTTCGATCCCCAGCGCGCCGAATACAGCGGCATGTTGCAGCTGGAACTGGCCGAGACGATCGCCATTAAGGCCCTGGGCCTGCTCACTACTCGTCTCCCCGACGGCAGCCGCGGCTATTCCTTGATCGTGATCCTGACCGCCGAAGGCTTCGCGCCGATTCCCGTCGGCTTAGGTTTCACCCTCACCGGCATCGGTGGATTGGTGGCACTGCATCGGACTGTCCGCACCGACGTGTTGCGCGAGGGCCTCAAGACCGGCACCCTGAACTCGGTGTTGTTTCCCTCTGATCCGCTCCGGAATGCCCCGCAGATCTTCAGCGACCTCCGCCGCGTATTCCCGCCGACCGCAGGCCGCCATGTGGTCGGGCCGATGGTGCAATTGCGTTGGGGGAGTCCTACGTTACTCACCCTCGATCTGGCGCTGCTCGTTGAACTGCCCTCGCCGGTTCGGGTCGTGGTCTTAGGCCGTCTGCAAGTCCTGTTACCGAACCAGACCCATCCGCTCATTCAGATTCGCATGGATGCCTTAGGCGTGCTGGATGTTTCGGCCGAGACCGTGGCGTTGGATGCGACGCTGTATGACTCCCGGATTCTTCAATTTACGCTGACCGGCGATATGGCGCTTCGCGCGGGCTGGGGGCGTCAGCCACAATTTATCTTGGCGATCGGTGGGTTCCATCCTCGGTTTGCCCCGCCACCGGGGCTTCCAGTGTTACAACGGCTGGCGCTGCAGCTCGCCGATGGTGACTCGCTCCAGTTACGCTGCCAGGCCTATCTGGCGGTGACGTCGAATACGGTGCAGTTCGGCGCCCGAGTGGATCTCCATGCAGCCGGCGGCGGGTTCAGCTTTGACGGGATGCTCAGCTTCGATGCGATTATTCAGCTGGCACCATTAGCCTTTGAAGTTGACGTCGGTGCGGCCTTGGCGTTGCGGTATCGTGGACGGCTGCTAGTGGGCGTCTCGTTCAAGGGGCGTCTGGCCGGGCCCACGCCCTGGCAGGTGGAGGGCAAGGCCTCGATCAAGTTGTTGTTCTTCTCGGTGTCGGTGTCCTTCTCACGGACATTCGGGAGCAAGGCCGCGCCACCGCTGCCGGCGGCGGTGGATGTCGTGGGCGTGATCGCCGCCGCCCTGGCCGACCGGCGCAATTGGAGTGGGGCCGTCCCCCGCAGTAGCGCCCCGGTGGTGACGATCAGAGAGACCGCCCCACCCACCAACGGACTGCGCGTCCATCCTTGGGCGGAACTGACGCTGCGCCAGCGGATCGCGCCGCTGAACAGACACATCACGAAGCTGGGCACGGCACCAATTATCGGCGGGCCCACGACGGTGACGGTCTCGCTCACCGATCGCGCCGGCGCCCAACCCTGGCGGACGACGCCGGTCTCGGAGCCCTTCGCCCTGGCGCAGTATGAAGACCTGCGCGAAGACGAGCAGTTGGCGCAACCGGCGTTTGTGCCCTTACAGGGCGGCCTCACCGTGGCGGCCGACGATCTGGCGGTGGACGACGAGCTGGGCCTCGCCGCGCCGATTGCCTACGAGACCGTGCTGATTGATCCGACGCGACCGCCAGAGCGGCCGAAGCCGGGCTATGTGCTCTCGGCGGCAGTGTTGGCCCGGGTCGCTCCCTTCGGCGCCGCCGGCCAGGCCCCGGCGCGAAAACGACGACGTGCCACCGCACTCATGGCGTAATTCAATTGGGATGACACACCATGCCTGAACAGACCGCAGCCACCTATCGCTTCTACTCCTGGCTTCGCCAAGGACTCCTCGCGGGCCTCTCCGGTCCCGGCGTTTCCAGTCCGGCCACGGCGGGCCGCCTCGCATTGCCGGTCCGTCTCAGGGTGAACGAGCGTGCACCCATCGATGTCAATGTGCAACTCCATGGCCCCGGTGACATCACCGGCCTGGACGCACGCGAGATCATTCGCACAGAGCCCCATGCCCACATGACCGACTTCGAGCCGAATTACTTTCCGGCCATCGAATTCGACCGGCCCGATTTCCCCTGGCTCTTCACCCCGGCGTCGTCCGACAGCGCACGGCGCCTGCGACCGTGGATCTGCTTGATCGTCGTCCCCAGGGAACGGGCCACGCTCAAGACCAATCCGCAGCGGCCCTTGCCGGCGATCACCTGCGCCCTGGAAGACCTGCCCGACCTCGATCAGTCCTGGGCATGGGCCCACGCACAAATCGTGGCAAGCCAGAGCGCGACGCCCGATCCCTCACCGCACGCGACGTTGCAGAAGCTTCTTCACGACCATCCTGAACGTACACTCTCGCGGCTGTTGGCTCCGCGCCGCCTCGATCCCAATACCGCCTACTACGCCTGCCTCGTGCCAACCTACGATGTGGGGAGGAAAGCGGGGCTGGGCGAGCCGATCACTCTGGAGGACGAACAGACATTAAAACAGGCTTGGGTGAAGAACGCCGCGCCCGGACCAGTCACATTGCCGGTCTTTTTCCAGTGGGAGTTTCGGACCGGCCTCGCGGGAGACTTCGAATCGCTCGCACGCCGGTTGAAGGCCCAGCCCCTGCCCTCTACGGTTGGCTTGCGGCCGGTGGACATCCGAACTCCCGGCTGGGGCATGCCGACGTTGTCGCCTGGCGCGCCGGGCAGCCTGTTGGATCTGGGTGGAGCCCTTCTCACTCCGGAGACTCAGCCGCGTGCCTGGCCCGACCAACCGCGCAAGACGTTCCAACTGGCCCTCGGCGCCATCCTCAACGCACCGGCAGCGATGGCCGGTACCAGCGGAGCCCCGGCGCTCCTCGGCCCGCCCCTCTATGGGCAATGGTACGTAGACCTGGACAGCCTACCTCCCGCAGACCAACCGCCACACTGGTTCCGCGTTCTGAATCTGGATCCGCGCCACCGCATCGCCGCCGGTATCGGTACGATGGTGATCCAACAGGAGCAGGAGCCGTTGATGGCCTCGGCCTGGGATCAATTGGAGCAGGAACGGCGGGATCGACAGCGACTCAAGTGTGCGCAGCTGGCGGAGGCCGTCGGCGACAGCCTCTCGAAGAAACATTTCGCCGCGCTCGACCCGGCGAGACTGCTGCAACTCACTGGACCGGCGCTGCGAGCGTTGACGGGCATCGCCACATCCCCCACGCCGCCGCCGACTGCCGCCAATACCCTGTTGTCCGGCCATCCGGCCGTGACCGGCGCCTTTCGCCGCCTGACGCGCGTCCATGGCCCAATCGCCTCCCATGCCGCCACACTCGACGCGATTCGACTCCCTGCCACGTCGCCCGCCTCAACGTCCGGCCAGGCGTTTCGCCCGTTCATGCAGTTTTCCGTCGCAACCAAGCAGCGGCAGGCGCCGGCATTGCGTGAATGGTCTGAGCTGAAGGTGGAGATGCTGCGGCGCCTGGCCCCGAAGGAGGCGGTGTTGGCTGCGGTGAAAAAGACGATGCCTACCGTCGAGAATACGGAGCTGACGACCTTCGCGCCGAGCTTTCCGCAGCCGATGTATGAACCTCTACGCGACTACGCACCGGACCTGTTGTTGCCCGGCATGGACCAGGTGCCCTCAAGCACCATCGCGCTCCTCAAGACCAATCCGGAGTTGATCGAGGCCTACATGGTCGGACTCAACCACGAGATGAGCCGCGAACTGCTCTGGCGTGGGTTTCCGACCGATCAGCGCGGCACCTACTTCCGGCAATTCTGGGATGCTGGTGGCGATGAACTGCCCAGCACCGATGCAGAGCGTGAGGCTCGTTTTGACATCACACGAATCACCTCCTGGGCGGCGGACAGCCGCCTCGGCTCCCACAGTGCGCGTGGCTCGGCGGTCGGCCAGATGGTGCTGCTCATCCGCGGCGACCTCCTGCGGCGTTACCCACGCGCCATGGTCTATGCGTTGGAAAGCGTCTGGTCTGCAGATGGCACCAGGCGTGAGCTGGGCACGGTGGAACGGTATCCCATTTTCCGCGCGACCCAGGCACCAGACATCACTATGCTGGGGTTTCCGCTGACCGAAGCGGACGTTCGCGGAGCCGACAACAAAGCCGGAGGACACCCAGGCTGGTTCTTCGTGCTGCAGGAGCAGCCGACGGAACCGCGATTCGGCATGGACATCCCCACGACCTATGGCGGTACCCCCGCTCACTGGCGCGACCTGACATGGGGACATCTGGCGGAGGACGAAGCCGCGCTGAAACAGATTGTGTATGTGCCGATCGACGGTCTATTGAAAGATGCCGTGGTCGATCAGATTCCGTGGGGAAAAAATTCGGCGCATATGGCCACCATCACCAGACAACCTCCGTTCCGCGTAGCGGTCCATGCCAGAACCTGGCTGCCGGGCCGGCAGTAGCGTCGGAAAGAGAGGAGATCATGCCCTATTTGGAACAAGAAACTGCGCGACTCCAGACGGCCCTGCAGGCCTTGGCCGCGCAACAGACGACGTTGACGACCCAACTCACCACCCAGCAGCAGGCGGTAACGGCGGCACAGGCCCAGCGCAGCCACGCGCAGAACGGCTTGGCCCAGGCCCAAGCCCGCATTCCGCCGCTGCAGGCAGCCGCTGCTGCAGCGGACGCTCAGGTCGCGGAGGCGCAACAGGATCTGCTCGATACATCTGAACCGCCGCAAGGCATCCCTCCCGCCACCTGGAGAGCGCGTCTGGCCGCGCTGAGAAAAAAACTCGCCGAGGCCAAGACCGCCGCAACCGCAGCGCATGCAAGGGTGACTGAAGCACAGCAGGGCGTGGCGCAAGCGCAGGCGCAAGTACGGGCTGCGGATGTTCAAGTTTCGGCGGCGACCGCCGCGGTGCAGGCTACCCAGGCCGCGATCGCCGCCCTTCAACCCCGCCGCCAGGAGCTCCAAGCGATGCTCGCCGAGATCGAGCGCATGAATGCAGAGATCACGCGCGACCCGCTGGCGAGGGAGGTCCTGCAACAGGTGGCGGCAGACCTGTCGGCCCGCACGACGACGTTGGAAGATACTCTTCTCACGACGCGGTTCGAGCTGGAGGATGCCGAGACGTTCCTCGCAAGCGTGATCACCAGGCGCAACGAATTGACGACGCTGCTTGCCGACCTCGCCAGACAAATCCCTGAGGCGGAGGCGCAACAGGCAGCGGCCCAGCAGGCGCTGGCGGCTGCCGAAGCGGAGGTTGGCACGCATTTGCAGGATGGGCCGTAGGTTTCTGTTAAGGAAAGGATCAGCAGCGTGAGACCGATCTCTGAAGGATCAGATATTCCCGAACGGGTGCCCCCGGCATTGCTCCGGGCATGGGCAACTAAGCTCCGCCAATTGCAGGCAGCGCACGACCGGGCCGTCGCGCGGGCCCAGGCGGCGCAACGACGGGCTGCCCTGCTCATCAGGCAACGGGCGCTCTATCAGGCCGAGTTGGCTCGGGTGAACGCCAAGATCACAGCCACGCAGGAGGCCGTGACTCGAAAGAAAGGCGACGTGGCGGCACTGTCGGCGCAAGTCGACGAACATCGAACCGCCCGCGATGCCGCGACGGCCCGGCTGCTTGGCACGGATCGCCTCAGCGGCACAGTCGCGACGACGCATCCTCTGCTGCTGTTCCCCGTCCGCGTAGAAACCAGGTTTACCTCGAGGCGGACGGGACCGGGCACCGACCTTCTGCTCCGCGTGTATCCCGACGACATTCATCTCGACAGCCACGAACCGGCCCTCACGGAGGAAGAAGAACGCCGCAGCAAGGAGTTCTGGGCCCATGTCACCGCCGCGTCCGTAGGCACGGATCGGCAGGAGCACCTCAGGCAAGGCTGGCAACGACTCACCGAACAATTCGGCACGACTCGCGCCGCTTGGATCGCCCACGTGCTTGATCTCGCCCAAGCCGGAACGGTCGCGCGTCGGGACGACAGCTGGACGCGCGCTCCCCACACGCAGGTCCTGCCGGATCGCTGGGTCGCTATTGGCTATCGCAGCGATGCAGCGCGTGTCACTGCCTGGGGCAAGACAATCCCGGAGACCGTGGCGGTCGGGCCGGACCCACGCGGCACGGGCCCGGTCGGTAGCAATGGACTGCCGCCTGTCGATGAGGGCATGAAGTGGATCACCGATTTCGATACGGCTGAATCCATCGGGATGGGTCTACGTATTCCCGTTACAGAGGAAGACGCCCGGGCAGGTTTCGATCGGATCGTCGTGCTGGGCCTCAAGGCCTCATGGGATGCCCCGACCACGGCCGACCGATTGGTTCGACTGCTCGATGCCCACCATTACACCGGCAGCCTTGCTCTCGTGGAGCAACAGATGCCCACGAACAACACGGCGGAAGCCTCCGCCGGGTATCGTTCGACGGGGCGCGATGTCGCCGACAGCATGGGCGTCGAACTGGGTGCTTCGCTCCTCCGTCCTGGGTCCGACGGCGAGTTGCTGGCGCAGGCCCTGGGCCTGCCGACTTCCGTCTTTGCCCATGTTCGCGGTGCCGACGGATCGGAACAACGCCGGTCCTCGCTGATGCAATCGGCTCTGCTCGCGCTTTGCGACAGTCCGCTCTTACGGCAACTGCTCGGCGCAGCCGGAGCGGACGTGCTGCGCGACCATTTCACAAAGTACGTCCGTGCTCGCGGGCCACTGCCGGTCTTGCGTGTCGACAGCCAACCTTACGGCCTGCTGCCGGTGGCGGCACTCGACCGCTGGATCTCGGCGACCGGTCAGGACCAGGAACGGGCGTTGGCTACCTGGTGGCGTGCGCAACGATTGACACGCCGCCGCCAGGCGTCACAAGCCCTCCAGACCACGGTTGAATCCAACCCCGTCGTACTTTTGGCGCAGGAAGCGAACGCCTCCCGCTACACCTTGCGCGAATTTCCCGAAGTCTCCACTCAACAGCCGCCCCTGCCGAAGCGGTTGCTGACCGAGGCCTTCCGGACGTTGCTGCTGACTCGCGCACTCTCCACTCCGCACGAGCCGGCCTGGGACGAAGTGACGGCCCTGCCTGAACCGGTTCGGCAACAACTGCTCGCGGAAGTGATGGATCTGCTCACCTACCGCCTCGATGCCTGGGGCACATCCCTCGCCACCAGGCGGTTGGCCGTCATGCGGCAGGCGGCGCCCTCCGGCATCAGGCTCGGCGCCTACGGCTGGGTAGAACAGGTTCGACGTGCGGCCTCGCTGCAACCGGTTCCGGCACTTCCGGCCGGTGTCCCTGCACCACTCTCACGCTCTGAACAGAACAAGGGCTTCGTCCACGCTCCTTCGCTCGGGCATGCGGCGGCCGCCGCCGTGCTGCGAAGTGGCTACCTGTCGCAAGAATCAAATCGCGCACCCGGCGCGTCGCCCTTTGCCGTCGACCTTTCATCAGAGCGGGTCCATCGCGCCAAGTGGCTGCTCGACGGAGTGCGCCAAGGTCAGTCCCTGACCGCCCTGCTCGGATATCGATTCGAACGCCATCTCCACGAACGTGGGCTGGACCGCTATATTCAGCGATTTCGCGCCCTCACGAGCTTCACCGGTACCGACCGCTTCGCCGATATTCGCGATACCCTCACACGGGCTGAGCGGCTGGTGCACGAGGTGACCGTGCTGACGGCGCAACGTGATCAGGCCCTGCGCCGGGCTGAAGACGCCCGCGGCTTGAAGGCCGAGCGAGAGCGCCGCGCGGACACCTATCGCGCCGAACTGGGGACGGTCGCCACGCTCGCGCAACAGGCGCAGGCCGCGCAGGCACAGGTGGCGCAGGCGGCTCAGGTGCTAGCGCAACAACAGGCGGCAAAACCGCAGGGCAAGGTGATTCAACCCACTGTGCGGCGTTATGCCGTCCAGTTGTTGGAAGCGCGGGATTTGGATGAGTGGGACAATCGCGTGGAACAGCTGACCCAGGCCCATACCACCGCCCTGGCCCAAGCCGCCGCCGCACAGCAGGTCGTCAGCGACCGGGATGGCTCACGCCTGCTCGCGGAACGGGCCCAGGCCAAGATGCTCAATGCTGCTGATCCGGATTCCATTCCCGCCGCGCAGCAGATGGCGGTCGGGCAAGAAACCCTCGCCGCAGAACTCGACCGCCAGGTCCTCGCCAAGGAAGGCGGGCAGCGCGGTAAGGCTATGAGCGATCTCCTCGCCGCCAGGACCGCACTCACCACGCGCCTCGCCGCGCAATGGAATGAGGCACTAAAATCGTTGTCGGCTGCCGCCGTCGTCGACGGACTGGCCCTTCACCGGCGATGGAGCGCAAGCCAACAACGCCAGGCACCACAATCTCCCTGGGATGTCACCACCATTCCGTTCGGCAACGCGACCTTGGGATTTCCACCGCCCGGCAGCCCGGACTTCACGGCGCTGGTGGAGGCGCTTAAGGCACTCGACGATCTGGTCGACTCCGTGGGGGACAGTGTCGTGGCCGAGAGTGTGTATCAGCTCGTGCAAGGCAATCCGCTGCGCTCAGGCGCCACGCTGGATGCCATTGCCGCGGGTGAGGTTCCGCCGCCGGAATTGGACGTGATCCGCACGCCGAGAAGCGGCATCGGACTGACGCATCGCCTCTGCACGCTGTTCTCGGCGACCGACGGGACGGCACCGGCAGGCTGGCCGACGACCGCCCCATCGGCACGCGCCCAGGCGGAACCGATCCTTAACGCCTGGGTAGCGACGCTGCTACCGAACCCGGCCCAGGTCCGGTGTAAGGCGGATTACGTCAATCAGCAGGACGGCCAGGTCTATCACACGGTAGAGAACGCATTGACCTCGCTCGGACTGGCGCCGCTGGATGCCGTTTATCTCGCCGAAGGCAGTACTCGTGCACAGCAAGCCGAACTGGAGCAGCGTTGGCGATTCGTGTTGCAGCAGACTCGTCCCACGACGGTCCCGCCGGATGCGATCATTCGATTGCAGTTCGGCCGCGGCAACGGCTGGAGCGCAGAGATCGTCAGCGTGAGCGAATGGTGCGAGGTCGCGACCACGGTGAGGCGTCTGCTGAGCAATGCCCGCTCACTGGACGGCCGTGACCTGTCATTGCCCGAATCACCCGCCGACTCCGGGCTGAACCATGACGAGTTTACCGGCCGCACCACCCGCGCAGTGCAATCCCTGGCTGATGCGCGCGCTAGGCTCAACGGCCTTCTGCCTCCGCCTTCGTCGGATGACCTGACTGCCAACCTCGACGAGGTGCGCCGTGCCCTGTTCGGTTTGGCGAACTACGGCATACCGAGCGCCGTCCCAATGGACATCGGCGGCACGGGACCGGAAGCGCGGTCGTTGCTGCTGACCCAGGCGCGGTCGGTCGTCCTCGAAGCGCAACGTCGGATGAACCGCGTGGCCGAATCCGAACAAAACTTTGTGCGTGCGAACGCCACGCCGGAAGAACGGCGCGATCACGACCTGGCTCGTCTCCGCATCATCTTCGGCCAGGACTTCCTGGCGCTGCCCCGCGTGACCGCAGCCAACGCGGCACAATTAAACGAGACATTCGCCGCCGGACTCTCGCTCCAAGGCCAAGATCCGATGGCAGCCGTGACCTGGTTTCAGCGCGCTGCCTACGTCCGCCCTGGCGCGACGCGGCTGAACGAAGCGATGCTCTATGCCGAAACTGTGGGGAGCGCCGCACTCCGGTTCCATGTCGGACAACTCCCCTTTCAGGCGCAGGATCGCTGGGTGGCCCTGCCGCAGGTGCCGGACAAGCCGTTCCCGCGCGGACGCCTCTCACTGGTGGCGCAGATGGCGTCGGCACAACCGCTCCGTTTCGATCAAGCTTTCTGCGGGCTCCTGATCGACGAGTGGGTGGAGACGGTGCCGAGCCCCAAGGAAACGACTGGCCTGGCCTTTCATTATGATCGACCCAACAACGCGCCTCCTCAGGCGCTCTTGCTCGCCGTGCCTGCAGACCAGCGGACGACCTGGGACCTCAACAGCCTGGAGGCTATCCTGCACGAGACGATGGACTTGGCCAGGCTCCGCGCCGTGCCACCAGACAGTGGCGAGGAATTGATTTGGGTGGAGGATCAGCTGCCGGAAGGCGCCACGCCGCTCGGCGACGGTGAAGGCTGGATCTGGGTTCGCACGAAACCGGAACCGCTCTCCGGTACACGTGCTCATCAATCGGTGTTCGCCACCGGCATGCACCAACACTTTTTCCAGGGCGCCAAGCTCGCCATGTTCGTCAGTGTAGGAGACCGGTTGTTCGCGCATGTCTATCTCGATCCCGCGCGTATGCCTCGACAAGTCATGTTGCAGTGGCACGCAGGCAATTGGGATCACCGCGTCTACTGGGGTGAGAACCTCATTCCCTGGGGTACCGACAATACCGTCAGCCGTCAGTACATGGGGCCTCTGCCGCCGCCAGGCCGGTGGGTGCGGCTCGAAGTGCCTGCCGAAGCGGTAGGATTGGAAGGACGGATCGTGGAGGGCATGGCCTTCACCCTGTTCGACGGTATGGCCACGTGGGATCGTTCCGGCAAACGTGCGCTGCAGCCGGTCGGTTCCGGAGAGCAGGACCCGTCGGCCCCGGCGCTGTTCTTCACCGGCGGCACCCTCGACTTCACCAGCGTCATTGATCCAGCAATAGGAGCTTAGGCATGCCCTCTCGAATCAGACTCGACCTCAGCACCCACAACCCGGACTTGCAAGACGGGCTGCAAGCGCGCATCCACGATCCGCTTTGGATGCTTGGCCGTCAATGGCAGTTCGGCGAGTTCAACGGGGCCGATGCGGGTTCACCTGCCGCCGCGCAGGTGATCGTGGACATCGCCGCCGTCACTCGCTATCAACCCGGCCCACGCTCTGGCCCGCATCCAGCCAGGCCCTACGCAGCTGCTGGCCTGGCGTTGGAAACGCTGGTAGAAGCGGAACCGGTGACGGACGACTCACACCCCAACTGGCGGCTCGCGGCCGAATCGGGACGGCATCTATTTCGCCTGCTGGAAACGGCCAGGCTCGGGCCCACACGCGCACAGTGGTTGGCTAGTACGTACGTCCTGGCCGCCCCCACAGCGGAGCAGGCCAAGCAGATCGATGCCTCGAGCCTGTCCTTCATCCATGTGCTGAGCGGCCGTACCATCGACGGCTTGCGGTTTGCCGCGCGCCTGAGAGTGTTGCAAGCCGGCGACAGGTTGGCGGAATTGTTTCGAGAAGCGCCGTTCGATCAGGTGAGCGAGGTAGATCGGCCCAAGCTCCTCGCCATCATGACCACCTGGCTGACCTGGCTCGACGGCCTCTTCCAGCAAGGCAGCGCTCCCTCCGCGTGGATTCCCGAACGGATGGAGTACGCCCTGAGTGTCTCTGCCAAGACGACGTCGAGCGAAGTGGTGCTGACCGCACCGGAATATCTGGATGGGCGATTGGACTGGTTTTCGTTCACGACGAGTTCGGGGACTGGTCTGGGCGCCACCGAAAGCAGCACCTCAGCCACGGAGGCTTTTCTCCCGGCGCCGGTCTCGTTTCGCGGCATGCCCTCCGCGCGCTTGTGGGAATTCGAAGACGGCGCCGTGAATTTTGCGAGCGTCCAGGCCGCGCCGCAGGACCTGGCCCGCCTGCTACTCGTGAAGTTTGCGCTGGAATACAGCAACGATTGGTTCCTCCTGCCGCTCGAACTCCCCGTCGGGACCCTCTCACAGATCCGCGCACTCGTTGTGACCAACACGTTCGGCGAACGGTTCCTCATTTCCCACACGACCGACGTGGATGGGTCCACCACACCCTGGCGTATGTTCAGCCTCACAAACGACAAACAGCACCTGTTCTTCCTGCCGCCCGTCTTGGGACCGATATTGGAAAGCCGGCCTGTTGAGGACCTGTCGTTACTGAGAGATGAAATGGCCAACGTGGCCTGGGCCGTTGAGCGGGTCGTCGAAAGCGCCGCCGGTCGTCCATTGGATCGTCATGAAGCGTATCAGGAGTCGCTGGCGGACCAGCCGTCATCACCGGCCGCTGGCGGTGCACCCTTGATGTACCGGCTCGGCACCACCGTGCCGGACTATTGGATTCCGTTGCTTCCAGTCAAAGTTGGTACAACTCTGCGGCTCACACGTGGCGTCCTGCCGGCGTTCGGTGAGGGAGGCATTCAGGGCGTGCAACTTCCGAAGGGACAATTGCTCGAACCAGCTCGCGAGTTGCTGCTCTATGAGGAAGAAGTGCCACGGGAAGGTGCGCGCGTCACCAGGACCTATCAATATGCGCGCTGGATCGATGGATCAACTTATCTCTGGATGGGTCGACGGAAACAACCGGGGCGAGGCGAAGGATCAAGCGGTTTGCAATTCGATTCCGTCCAATCGTCTGGCGGCTGATCTGTAGATAAGAAAACTCTTCGAGGACAAACGAGACATTATGGTCGTATCGGCCATAGGCGATCCTCTCGGTGAACCACTTCAGGATCACCGGTTAATCAAAGTTAAAGGCCAAGGTCTGAGAGGCAAGGGTGACCATCAGGACGCCTGCCCAGTGGCCAGTGATACTTCCGCTCAGGCTCTGTGATGGGAAGATCATTGATGCTCGCGAGACGCCGCCGCATCAGACCATTGTCGTCAAACTCCCAGTTTTCATTGCCATAGGATCGGAACCAATTTCCTGAATCGTCGTGCCACTCGTACGCGAACCGCACAGCGATTCGGTTATCGTGGTATGTCCACAGTTCTTTGATCAAGCGGTAGTCCAGCTCGTGGCTCCACTTGCGAGCTAAGAACTGAACGATAGCGTCTCGTCCCGTTAGGAACTCTGAACGATTTCGCCACTGACTATCGGCACTGTAGGCCAACGACACCGTTTCGGGGTTGCGCGTATTCCACGCATCCTCTGCCATGCGAACTTTCTGGGCTGCGGATGCACGATCGAAGGGGGGAAATGGAGGCCTGGATTGGTCGAGAGGGCTCATGATGATGACCTTCTTGCATTGAGATGCGATGTCGGAGTGAATGGCATTGACCATCGGCTCCCACGCGGTATCACGCTAGATTAGCCGTGGTAATAGCGCTCTTTGACGATCTTGCCGTCGTGCCAGTCAGTTTTGACGGCTTGTTCGAGCCTAATGGTTTCTCCGTTCTTCAATTTCAAGGTCAGCACTGCATCATAGAAACTGGTGTTTCAGACGATGGCTACAGCACCGATGGCGTAGCTGACAAACGCCGCCACTCCAATGGTTTCTCTGAACTTGTCTAGTCTTTCAATGGAGGCTTGTTTGCCTATGATGGGTGGCTGATTGCCTTCCTGTGTGACGACCGAATCCGCAAAGTAGATCTTCTGCCCCTCGGTCATTCGCCCCTCCGTCAGGATGCCCAACATTTCTTGCACTGTGTCCTGTATCTGCTTGCTCATATCGATTTCTCCCTCATGCCTTACGGCGTTAAATGGTGCTGTTACTGAATCGCGGAAGCTCTTATGGGTTCATCCGAGACAGTTGAGTCTCGAGCTTGGCAATCCGGCTCTTGAGCGGACCCACATACGCTTCGACCTCTTCCGCCGAATATCGTGGCGTGATGTACTTGGGACAGTTCCAGTCGAAGGAGACGACATCGATAAAGACGAGCCGCTCAACACTCGACTGCATTGTTTGATCAGCGAGTTGTGCGACGAGTTCTGGATGGGCGCGAGCATCTTCCACACGGGCATGACCAAGAATCTTCAAGCGCGCTCGGTTCTGGTAATCCATGAGAAACAGTGCCACACGATCGTTCACTGAAACGTTGCCGGTCGTGAGCAGCTGTCGATTGCCTTTGTAGTCGGCAAAGGCCAGCGTCGTCTCGTTGACCATCCGCAAGAATCCCTTGGGCCCGCCACGATGCTGAATATAGGGCCACCCGGTTTCGCTGATCGAACCCAGATAGAAGCTGTCCCGCTCTGCAAGAAACTCAGCTTCGGCTTGTCCCAGCGGGTCTCGTTCGGGAGCCCCTGCAATCTTCATGGCCCTTCCGTAGTAGTGGTTCTGTGCTCGGCGTACGGCTTCCGTCATCGCCAGCTCCAAGTATTTCAACGCCATGGTTGTGTACTCCCTGTCGAGAGGACATGACGACGGGTTACGCCGCATGCCCTCTCATGCTCAATCTCAGAACACGATCGTATTCCACCCCTCGGCTACGTACCGGCGCAGGCTCAACAGCCCCGCTGTCCCAGCGAGGGTATGGTCTTTCACAATCGGCACACCGCAAGCCTTGACGCTTTCTGTTGCCCCAAAGACCTCGGCGCAACCGCACGAGGCCCCTTGCACGACATCACGCACCGAATTGTAGAGGCCATTGGCTGGGTGAGAGAGTTTGGTGAGCTCAGCCGGCCAACGAGTTCCGGTACCATTGAAGACGACAGCGACTTCATCGCCTTTCTGTTTACATTCAGAGGCGAGGGCCAGCGCGTTAAAGACTCGCCCAAGCGCTTCCTCTGAACCGCTCTTCGGATCGGACAGAATGATGATCGCTGTTTTCATGGGTTCTCCTTGGATGGAATGACACTCACGAGATTGTGGATGTCTGTTTGCCTTGTTGTGTCCTACAGATCGATCGCGATATTTATCCGTCATGGCAAGGCCGGTGCCACGCGTCACGACGATCAGTGAAGCAAGATAAAGCGCTTGAGAAACAGGCAGTTGCCGCACTATTAGCGGCAAGATGAAGCAGAACGAAAGAGAGACGCTTCCACGAAATGTCGTGGAGCTACGATATCTCGTGGGAGGGGAACGTGAGATTCATTGCTAGGCGGTGGGGAGAGGTTTCTTGATGCCGAGCTTTTGCATCCGGGATCGAAGGGTGTTGGGATGGAGACCAAGTCGAGTCGCGGCGCCCTGTTTCCCTTCGATGACCCAGTTCATGTCTTGAAGGATGCGGAGGATGTGGCCTCGTTCCACCTCTTCCAGTGAATCGGCGACTGGCAACAGCGGGGTGGATTTCCCCTGAAGCATCACCTCGTCGATCTGAAGCATCGGTCCGTTCGCGAGAATCATGGCCCGTTCTATGACATTTTCCAACTCCCGGATGTTACCAGGCCAGGAGTATTTCATGAGGCGATCCATAGTCGATTGCGACACCCCGTCAATCTTCTTGCCCATCTTGTGTGAGAACTTGGCGACAAATCGGTTGACCAAGAGTGGGATATCAGAGGCACGGGCGGACAGAGGTGGCACCTCGATCGGGAACACGTTCAGTCGATACAAAAGATCGGCCCGGAAGGAACCGGCCTTCACCGCTGCATGAAGGTCTCGATTCGTCGCAGCAATGACTCGGACATCGACTTTGGTTGAATGGCCGCTGCCGACCCGTTCAACCTCCCTTTCTTGTAGCACCCGTAGAAGCTTGACCTGTGCGTCCAGCGGTAACTCTCCGACTTCGTCCAGGAAGATGGTCCCACCGTCCGCCAACTCAAATCGGCCGATGCGGCGTTGTAATGCTCCCGTGAACGATCCCTTCTCATGGCCAAAGAGCTCACTTTCGACCAGGTTTGCGGGGATCGCTCCGCAGTTGACCTTCACTAGCGAACGAGCTTTTCGCGGGCTCAGGTTGTGAATGGCCCTGGCCAGCAGTTCTTTCCCGGTTCCTGTATCTCCACGAATCAGGACCGTCGAATCCATCGGTGCGACCTGTTCGATCTGTCGGAGCACAGCCTTGATGCTCGGGCTCTCACCGACGATCTCCTCAAAATTATGGTCAAGTTTGATCTCCTCACGAAGATAGAGATTCTCCGCCTCAAGTCGAGTTTTGAGCTGTGCAACTTCTGTAAAGAGTTGCGCGTTCTTGATCGCAATGGCGGCTTGGTTGGCAAAGATCGCCAAGCGCTCGAACTCTTGTTCGCTCAATGGCCGTCGCCCGAACATCGCAATCACGCCGAGCAGTTCCCAGCGGAACTTCAGCGGGTAGCCGGCAAAGGAGCGGAGGCCGTTATCCGTCATCCACTGTTTGTTTGGCAGGCGGTCGTCGCCGAGCACATCGTTCGTCTGCATCGGTCCAAAGCCTTGCGCAATCTTTCCGATCTTGAGCGCCCCCAGCGGAATACGGCGATATTCTCCGTTGAGGTCGGTGTAGAGCCCCGTGCTTGCTTCAAGGTGCAGGCAACGAGCCCGATTCGTGCAGTTTGCCGCTTTGTAACACTCGGCACAGAGATCGCCGGGACCTAACAGCCAGATACGGGCGAAGGCGCCATCGAGTTCATCTACGAGTCCTTGCGTGATGGTAGTCAGGACTTGCTGCAAATCCAGACTCGATGCCATCTGGAGGGTAATCTGCTCCAATGCGTCGTGAGATGGGTGGGAAGGAACCGAAGAATGGGGATTGTCCATTGTGGGATCTCCGAGCCGGACATTGCCCAGCCTGGAGGACGATAAGTGCCTGATAGAGGATTGTCAATCAGCAGGAGAGAGGCTGGGTGCGAGACTGAAATGCGTTGCTGGCCGGGTGAGCAATAGCTTTGCCAGCCTCGGTCTTCACAGGTCTTCTGGTGTAAGACCTGTCACCTTGGAGAGGCGGGCCAACATACGCGGACCGATCTCGTCGCGATCATGAAAAGCGAAAACGACATCGGGCCATCCAGTCCGTTGTAGAATTTTATGAGAACCGGTCGTTCGTTTGATCTGCCAACCGATGCGGAGGAGTCCGGAGAGAACGCGAGAAGCTTGAGTCGACGGCCAACGGCTCATGCCGCAATAAACGAGACGTTCAGCAGCTCCTCAGGTACCGCCTCGTCATGTTCGAGGCGATCGGCCATTGCACGAAGAGCCAAGGCTTGGACAGCCGCAAGCGCAGCACCTTTCGTTTGCCCATAGGCCATCACGCCAGGGAGTGACGGGACCTCGCCAATCCAGCGGCCATCTTCCTCTTGTTCTAACTCGATTTTGAATTGAGTAACCTTCGCCATAAGCATCCGCTAAGTCGTCCGACTAGTGCTAGGCTAAGCCCCACTAGGCGGAAAATCAAGTAGCTATCTGAGCGGGAAAGGGAGCGGCCTGGCCCCTTCTTACTCACAGAACACGCATGATAGGAGCAGCTGCCTTGGACAAGAGCGTGTCTCTGTACGCTGGGGGTTGGACGGGTGCAAATGTTGCGCGCAGATCGTGCGAACGCTCATCTAGCCGAATAGTTCCTGTTACCTGTATCTGCTCTAAATCGATTGCTGTGCCAGGATATTCAGCGTCATTTGGTCGGGCTTGCCGTCGAAGTACTTGAGCAGGGCATCTTTGAAGAGGGTGTTGTCGGTGGCAGCCGTCAGAAACAAGGTCATGCAGGACCGGAATTTAAGATGGTCGGGGTAGGAGAAGATCTCTTCAGCGCTGCGACCATTTACGTCAAGGACAAGCTGCGTACAGGCTCTGAGCCTGGGGCCGAGGGTAGAGTGTTGCAGATAAGCTTTGGCCTCATCGAGTGAGCCAATGGCAAACTGCTGCGCCATTTCACTGCGACCAAGCCCGGCGATCTGAGGAAAGATGAACCAGATCCAATGGCTGGACTTTCTCCCGGCCCGCAGCTCAGCAAGGACTGTGTCATAGGTGGGCGCTTGGGCGGTGAGGAAACGGTGGAGATTGTAAGCGTCGTTCATAAGCTATCCGCGGCCAAGTATGCATTGCAAGACCTGACGGTTTTTCCTTTACGGGTACAGCCCGTGACCTCAAGATGACGTATCAAGCCTCCCATGCCAGGCTGGGGGTGTCCGACCACTTCTAGCAGCCAATTCCACTGAACCCCGTTATGAAGAGAACAGCTTCCACCACGGTGATCGCGTTCTCACGTCCTCAGGGAGTCGATGCCAAGTTGCCGTGCTGTCGTTCACAGCTGTGGTGAGTTCTTCACGCGAACGGGAAATAGAACCAACTATGCAGACACGAAATACAGTGCCATCATGATCCACAAACCAATTCGCCACCGCGTGATTTCTGTGGCCATTCACATGGAAACTGACATAGGTACTCACCCCTGGCAGACCGGCACGTATCGAATACTCTGCCCATTCGAACTCAACCGCTGAGTCTCCGTCGCGTCCCCATTCATGCATATGCTTCTCAGCTACACGACGCAATTTCTGTATCACGTGCCGCCCCTTGATGGACGGAGAAGGCACACGCCATACATCAAAACTATAGGACCCCCTCTGTGGCACGGTTGCACGGATAAATGGGGTGAGTGACGAATCCATCCTTGTTGCCATCGCTGGACAGACACGAAACCGAGGTGGAGGAATGATGGAACATCCAGACCGTGAGAGAGCCATCGGTGTTTCTGGTTCGGGGGAAAGTGGAGTCCGAATACTCAGGTTGAGTGGTGTGGTCAGAGCCCAATGCAGGGCTCGCCGGATCGCACTCAAGGGATGATCTGGGAACTTTTCATCAAGCGTGGGATCATCGATCCTGGCCTGAGAAACCTCAGAAAGTCCAAGGTCACCATCCTCTTCCGGCTGTTGACGAGTGATTACGAGAACGCTCTCCCGCACCCCGGTCATATTGGCTCGCCGAAGTGCGCTCAGATAGACCGTCCCCTGTTCAAGCGAGAGCACGATCCGCCCGACGATCAACTCATCTCCGGCACTGTAGGTCAGTCGATGGATCACCACCAGTACTGGAACGTCACTGATCGTCGCTCGTTCAATGGAAACGACTGGAGACCAGTTTGGATCTCGCTTGGTCCGTGGTAACGAGAGGAGGTTGCGCACAGTCTCTCGCGTGACAGCATCGATATCTGTGCCCTGCTCTACAGGAGGAATGGGAGATTTGGTTTTCGCCATCTCAAAGTAAGACTCGAAGACTGTAATCGTGTCGCGACGAAGATCTTCTCGTAACACCTCATCGTGCCTGTTTGAGAGATCAACGATCAGTGGTGAAAACTCCAGATACCAATCGACCCGATGTGTGGGATCGCAAAAAGAAGCAAACTCACCCTCGTCAGCGTCGAGCTGCCATGAAGATGGAGGCGTGAACTGCAGACCATGAATACCGGCATGGAGATCAGCAAGAAGACTCATGGGGCAACACTCCTCCCCTTAGATACTGGCAAGTGAAACAAGCATGAACACAGTCAGTGTTTCCTCCCACCCAGTACTTGCCACCATCAGAAACGAATTAGCCCTGCCGATTAGCATACAATACAGATTCGTGGTTTGATGACCAAATTAGCAAAAGGTCTCTTGAGTATGTCTCAAAAGATTCACGGTAAATGTTTGAGACTCACCTTAGTTGCCAATTCAAGACCGGCGATCTGCGGAAAGATGAACCAGATCCAGTGGCTGGACTTTCTCCCGGCCCGCAGCTCATCAAGGACTGTGTCGTAGACGGGCTCTCGGGCGGAGAGGAAGCGGTAGAGGTTGTAGCCGTCGGTCATGGGCAGTGCCCGCGAAGCATTTTCTTTTTCCCTGAAACCACCGTGCGCCGCAAAGTGATTTTAGTACCTGCGCATTCGAGAATAAGTCAATTTTCAGACCTGACTTCACAGCCACATATTTCCGGTGAGCTGGAAATGGTCTCCGTCGAAGAATTTCAGGACTAGCCCCCTGCTCTAACCAAGAGGCTGGTTGCCGTACGGCAACCATGCCGCACCCGGCCAGCAATGGCGGCTTTCGTCATGCCATGGGAATGACCAGACCAAAGCGATTAGTATGTGCTTGACAGGCGTACCAAAGATGGTACGATATGGAAAACGTAGGGAGCGCGATGCAAGTGAAGCGTGTTACCGCCCGGTTTTATGTCACAGGAGCAGGCGCAAATCCGGTGCGTGACTGGCTGATGCGGCTTCCCGTCCCTGATCGTCAACAGATCGGGCACGACATCCGCGCCGTGGAATTTGGCTGGCCGGTGGGCATGCTCTTGTGCCGATCCTTGGGTGCGGGGTTATGGGAAGTCCGCTCGACCTTGCCCAGCCGCCGCATTGCGCGGGTGCTGTTCTGTGTCGGTGGCGGCGAATTGATATTGCTGCACGGTTTTATCAAGAAGACGCAGAAGACCCCGGCAGGGGATTTACAGATAGCCGCGAAACGGATGAAAGAGGTGCAATCATGAAGAAGCGCAAGAATCCCCATATCGGCGGCAAGTTTGAGGACTGGATGAAAGAGCAAGGCATGTATGAGGAGGCGACCAGCGCCGCTATCAAGAAAGTTGTCGCGTGGCAAATTCAGCAGGCGATGGAAGAACAGAACTTGACCCGGACGGAAATGGCACGGCGGATGGAAACAAGCCGGGTGCAGCTCAACCGCTTGCTCGATCCCACAAACGACGGCGTAACGCTGGCCACCTTGAGCCGTGCGGCGGCCATTGTTGGCCGTCGGCTGCGTCTGGAATTGGTGTAAACCAAGAGGCCGGTTGCGCCGCACGGCAGACCACTTCCCGCCCCACGAACGAGAACAGAGGGGGTACAGATGAAACGCTATCGACAGAACCCGCCGCACCCCGGCGATTTTATCCGAACGGAAATTATTCAACCGGCTGGCCTGTCCGTGACCGCCGCCGCCGTGCTGGACGTGTCGCGCCCTGCCCTCTCGAATTTGTTGAACGGCAAGGCCAATCTGACCGGCGATATGGCCTTGCGGATCGAAAAGGCGTTCGGCGTTAAAATGGATACGTTGATGAAGATGCAATCCAACTATGACATTGCAGAGACGCGCCGCCGTGAGAAAGAGATTAAAGGCGTGCGGCGCTTCCATGCGACGCTGCACCCGTGACGACTTCATTGTCTATAGGAGCTCAACTGTTTTGTCCCTAGGAGCCTGTCCGATATTAACCCTCACGCACTTGTATGCAGCCTCAGGCTCCTGTAGAAGCATTGCTACG
>SWDS01000006.1:446358-545121 GCA_005116745.1 Nitrospira sp.
TGGATCAGCGAGGAAGATCAGGCTGCGCTCAGATCAATGTCGGACAGGCTCCTAGCCCGCATTATTCATGACCCTTCTGCTGCAATCGCCGATACGCCGCTTGTTTCTCGTCTTCACCATCCGTCGACGGCGCATCCGCATTATTTCAGCCAGAGATATGAGTCTCAAGGAGCGGAGGACGTATCGTGACCAAACTCAAAAAAAGACCGACGTTCAAGAGTGAGAAACAGGAAGCTGAGTTTTGGGCGTCACACGACTCAACGGAGTATGTCGACTACTCCAAGAGTCGTCGGATGGTGTTTCCCCGGTTGAAGCCGTCTACCGAGACGATCTCGCTCCGCCTGCCAAAATCCCTCTTGGATCAACTCAAGACGATCGCGAACAAACGCGACGTCCCGTATCAGACACTGCTCAAGCTCTTCGTGCTCGAACGCGTCCAGGCTGAGTTGCATCACAAACCCGCCAAAGCCTCTTAGCGGGCTCCGATCATGGCGATTGCTGGAAGCTGGTTTGAATGTGGCGAGCAGGGCAGAACGACATGGTCCCTAGCACAGTGGCATGTTGTGTCGGGCCAAGACGTTCATCGTCAGTTGGTTAGGCTTGCCGTCGAAGTATGTGAGCAGAGCGTCGTTGAAGATGGTGTTGTCGGTGGCAGCCGTCAGCCACGTGAGTCTAGCCGGTATTCTTTCAGCTGGCCTTTGCCGTTACGCGTAATTTGACGTGAGCCTTCTTCTGAAGCGCGTTTACAATGCTGAAGAAGTTATCCGTGCTGGGATTTCCACGCGGAGCCAACATTCGATGCAAGCTCTTGCTTGGTTTCTTGAGCGTCAAGGCTAGTTCTTCAAATCCTACAGTAGCATTGACAAGATCCCTGAGGATGGCTTTGCCTACGGCGGTGTCGCCTGCGAAATAGGCATTGAGCGCCTCTGTAAAAAGTGCTTCCCGAAAGCGCGGGTCCCGTTCCACACGCGCCGCGATAGTGTTTCTAAATTCCCTTGTCAGTGCCATAGGTCGCTCCGTTCTGTGTTAGGTCTTCTTGGTGGTGCTTCGGCGGCGATAGTCGGCCCATCGCTCTTTTGCCGTCTCGATAGCCTGCTGCTGGCGTTGTTTTGTGCTGCCACCCAGCAGGATCACGAGGCGATCACCGTCTTTGCCGAAATAGATGCGATAGCCAGGACCTGCATCGATCTTTCGCTCAAAGACTCCAGCCCCGACCCCCTTCACGTTCGACCAATTCCCTGCCGCTAGTTGATAGACTCCCGCAGCAACTTTGGCCGAGGCGACGGCATTGAGCCCTTCGAGCCATACGGCGAAAGGTGAGCGGGACTGGGGG
Organism: Nitrospira sp.; assembly: GCA_005116745.1. NCBI lineage: Bacteria > Pseudomonadati > Nitrospirota > Nitrospiria > Nitrospirales > Nitrospiraceae > Nitrospira > Nitrospira sp. The sequence goes on from SWDS01000006.1 coordinate 447,692, forward strand.
TCGAGATATTCGAGTACGCGTATCTCCGACATAGATATAGTAACTGTTATGTTACCACTGCGCTTAGGGGACGTGCAAATGTCTTTACCTGAGCGTGGGAAAGAAACAGGCTTTGGTGGATGAATGATAGGTCTTAATGGATAGGCAGCGGCACAGTCATTTGCGGCGAAAAGTATTCAGGCGGGAGAGGGGAGTCAAGGACGGAGCAGGTACATGCCACGGGGCCAGAGCGCCACGCATTCGCTAGGACCGTTGTTGTGCCAGGATATCGAGAATCGATTGATCGGGCTGGCCGTCGAAGTATTTGAGGAGGGTGTCTTTGAAGAGTGTGTGGTCGGGGGCAGCAGTCAGAAACAAGGTCATGCAGGACCGGAAATTGAGATAGTTGGGATAGCCGAAGATCTCCTCAGCGCTACGACTGTTCACATCGAGCACAAGCTGCGTACAGGCTCTGAGCCTGAGGCCCAGCCTGTATTATTCACGAGAGTTCGTGACGAAACCGCCAAGACGCCTCGCGAGACAGGCGCGCGGAGCTACGAAGGAAGGAGGCATACTTGAAACAGTATGTCGACTGACTGAGCAGCGAGCCCGCCCGCCGTTAGGCTTGTCGTAGCGGCGTATCGGCGGTTGCAGTAGAAGTCTTCGTGAATATTGCAGGCCAGGACTGGGTGTTGCAGATAGGCTTTGGCCTCATCGAGTGAGCCAATGGCAAATTGCTGCGCCATTGCACTGTGTCCAAGACCGGCGATCTGCGGAAAGACAAACCAGATCCAATGGCTGGCCTTTCTCCCGGCCCGCAGCTCAGCAAGGACTGTGTCATAGACACCCACTTGTGCGTTGAGAAACCGGCGTAGGTTGTAGTCATCACTCATTCACTATGCGTGGCCCGGTATATTTGTTCCAGGACGACACCATGTCTGGCAAATGTTGGATTGCAAGACCTGACGCTCTTTACTTGCTCTCCCTTTTCGGTAGTCATGTTCCCGGTAGAGCGGATTCTGGACATGTTATCTGATCTTGTCGAGGGAGAGACTCTATCCATGGAGATGCCTCAAAGGCCTTGCAAAATCTCGATGACTTTTTGATCAAGCTGGCTTCCAAGGGGCATTTGTTTTCCTGACGCAAATGCTTTGGCAAAATCAACCGAGGACATCCTGTCTTGGCGCCGAAGCTCTACAGGTCTGATTTGGCCAGGGAGCACATCAGGCCCCAGGCCATACGTCATAACAGTCAAGACGCCATGTCCAGCTGCTTTAGACGCTGGTACTTTGCCTACTAGTTTCTCGAACTGCATATACACTCGGTCTGGAAGAATGAAATACATTCCCTTCTTGCAAAGCTGTGAGGTTGTGGCGATAGAACTCTTGAGGATTAGCTGAGGGATTAGTCGCTTCCATACATTTGCCCAATTCATGCCGTGTTTCGAATCTGGAACAGAAGATTTTTCTTCGGCATAGGCACGCCAGCTGCTGTGATAGTTTCCGGTTGTGTCGATGCTTTGGACCTCGCAAGGGACCGCAAGAGTAGGTACTCCTGCAGTTACTCTGACTAGCACCCAATCAAGACTCAATTGGATAATCCCGGGATTGGACAGCTGGACCTCGCTACCCGAGTTTTGCCCTAGAAAAACCACGAAATCTTCGGGAAGCCGCTTGGCACGTTTGGCTTTCGAGTAGTCGTTTGCTAGAAGCGTCGGAAGGGGGTGGCCTATAGCATCAATTGCGCAGGACCTAAGAGTTTCATATTTCCCCGCGTAGAGGCGTTGGGGGCAAACGATAACCTCTTCGAGTCCATTTCTCGTTTTATTAGCAACGCTGCAGGTGCCATACACAACTACGGTTCCACCGTCTTGTGGGTGGCTATGTTTGACGCACGTGTTCCCTACGAAAGGGCAATCCTGGCTTTTCCATTGCTTCCTGGCGGGGTTGCTTCGATCGTCAGGAGCATATCCGAAGATCTCGCAAAGGTCATTTCCCTTGGCTCGTGGCATATGCCCTTTCTTTATAAGGCTTGACGGTGCGCTTTGGTTGATTCTCCTTGATAAGGGTTTTGATGTGCTCAGCCAGAGCACGTGCGAGCAGCGGTGGGACGGCATTCCCAACCTGCCGGTATTGTTCCACCTTTGAGCCTGTGAATCTAAACCAGTCGGGGAAAGACTGCAGTCGGGCGGCCTCTCGAATGCTTATTATTCGATCCTGGGCATAATGAAAGAAAGTCCCCCAATGCGGGTCACATTTTGTGAGGATTGTTCCTGAGAGGCCTTCGGGATCGAGGCGGCCATAACGCTTTGTATGGTCGCTTCTTCTCGCTCTCTGCAGCCCTTTGGGTAGAAGCTTATGCGGGATATCGCGCCAGGATCCTCCTGGTTTGACGTGACTGATCCGTTGAATATTAATTGGTGCGACCCCAGCGCATTCATGATTAAAGATCCCTGAGGCGCCCTCTCGAAGCATTTCTTGGTAGCAATTTCTTGCAGGCTTCCAATAGGGCATTTCTCCCGCTCCTCCTCCTGATGGAATAGAAGGAAGATCGCCGATTGCCTCTCCAATCGTCGCTGGTTTCATCAAGTTTTCATAAAGAAAGCTGATCTGCTTAGCGCCTCCAATTGCATGCTCAAATGTGTAGTCGCGCCCTCCGGTAAAGTTAGGCCGTTGTAGGCTGTAATGTGTAGGAAGTGGGAAGGAGGGTTCAACGCCGGGTAGGCATGTGCCCAAGAACACAAGCCGCCATCGCTCTTGCGGGACGCCATAATGAGCGGCATTCAAAATCTTGAACTTCACACTATATCCGGCCTTCTCAAATGCAGCTAGGACACTCTCTAGGCTCTTACCTCCATCAAGTGAGACCAATCCAGGCACATTCTCCATCACAACAAAGTTTGGGCGTAGGCCTTCTAACACTAAGCGAACATAGTGATGAAAGAGGTGGTTCCTTGGGTCCTCTTGGCTTCTGATGGGAGCATTAATGCTGAATCCTTGGCAGGGGGGGCCTCCAATCATGACATCTAACGTCGCCGCACCTAGTCTTGTTCGTTCTCGGATTATGCTAGCGCTCAGTTCCTGAATGGGACCCACAAAAGGAGTAGCAGCAGGAAAATTGGCGTGGAATGTATTTGCTGAATCGAGATCGATATCGTTGAAAAATACGGGCGTAAACCCCGCTGTGTGAAAGCCAATTGATAGGCCGCCTGCTCCTGAAAAAAGATCACCGGAGAGCAGGTCTGTTTCCTTTTTGTTGGGAGCTCTGTTCATAGATATGCCAGGATTATAGTCGTACCTAAATTTATTTCCCAGACTATTTGTTGCTGAGCAATATGGATATCCGTACGAAGATGCCAAAGCCAAAAAAGAAGAAAGCATGAGAGGCATGTATGTTTGAATTTGCTGGAGAAGGCTAGTGGGGGAAGTTCTTGAACCAATGAGGTAAGCCCCGGCGTTGAGCTGCGCCTTTTGAAATTATGGGGCTATTGCACTCGGTAACGGCTCATCCCGTTGAGCCGGTGGGGCTGTAACATATCCTGATTGAAGGCTCCGGCAGGATTTCTTCGATCCGCTCTACCGGAATGACGGTGATCTCATTGCGCACTTCCATCGGCAGATTATCAGATTAGGCTGCTGCCCTTTTGACCCGGACTTCTGCCCGATGACCGGTTGCGGCCAGGACTCGAATCAGCACATCGCTTGAAACCCCGTGGGCATTCCCATTCGCAATCGCCGTCACCCGCGTTCTCGATGTGCCTGCGCCTTTTGCAATCGCTGCATGGGTCAGCCGCCCGGCTTGAATGATCTTGGCCAGGACGACGGTGAGTTCCGACCGAAATTCCATTTCAGCGGTATCCGCCGCTGACAAATCCAGCGCGTGTCCCAGATCGTTGGCCGTCACAACCGTCACTTGTTTGCTGGTTCTAGTCGTTGCCATTGGAGAAATTGTAGCAGGAAGGGCTTAGCTGTACTGATCCCACGTATCGCATTGCTTGATTGCCCAGAACACCGCTTCCTTGAGTTTCTTAAGGATCATGTTGTCGGGATCGCGTATGGCCTGCAGCTTCTTGTTCAGATCGTAGAGGGGCTGTATGGTACGCTTGTCCGGTATCTTGCCGAGGGCCCATGCAACCTCCGTCAGTACGATCCAGTCTGTCTTTGAATCTTGAAGTTTTGCCAATAAGGGAAGCACCACCGACGCGTCGCCGTTGATTCTTTACTCAGGGAGCAATTGCTGGACTGGGTTTTTGGGCTCCAATGCTGCTAGTTCGAGCCCCTCTATTTCTTGGAACGACTTGCCGGCAATAGCCTGCAAGTCACCATACATGCCGACTGTCGCTTGCATGACTCGTTCGATTTGTTCCTCTCGCTTGGCCCATTGCTTGGTAATGGCTTTCTTTTCCCGATCCAAATCCTCTTGCATTGACGAGAACGCCTCGACGATGGCTTCGACTCGATGGCGGAACCGTGGACCGGTGAGATACTGATAGACCATTTCGGTCTTGGTCTGTTGGCCATCAAGTGCCTGCCGGGCTGAGGCGAGTTCGATTAAAGAATGGCGGAGAGCGACTGCCAAGGAGAACACGGACTTTGCGTTTGTGACCCAGATTCCATCGACCAGATCAAAAGACTCGACGTCTTTGGGAAGAGTCTGACTGACGATAATAGCGATGTCTGCTTTCGCTGTTCGCTGATCGTCACGGAGTTTGACCAGCCAGCCGTCGCTCCAATTTTTGGTTCGCTTGGATTCCCATAAGATGGTTCCACAGACCTGACCGAGAGGGCCCATGACTCGCTGGAGTGCATCGCCGCCGAACTCACCTTTGGGGACAGGCTCGATCGTGTCTCTCGGGAACTTTGTTCTGAGCAACGCTTCAAGTTCTAACTCCTGGACTTCACCCTGGAGTTGCTGCGATCCCTGTTCAGCCCTGCGTTTGAGTTCCTCGATCTGGGTTTGCATGGAGGCGATGGTTTGCTCCTTCTCCATCACCTTGAGCTTCAGGCCTTCCTCCGCTTCCTTCTTGGCCTGCTCACGGGTGACAGAGAGTCCATCCTGCACCCGCTTTTCGACCGTGAGTTCTAGCTCACGCTTGGCATCATCCAGTTCGCGCTTTTGTCGGATGAGATCGGCCTGTGCTTTCTGGGCCTCGGCGAGTTTGATGTCGCGTTGAGTGAGGACGTCTTGAAGTTCGGCGAGTTCTCTCGCTTTCTGGTCGATATCCGATTGCAGGGCGAGTTTGGCCTTCTTGGATTCCTCGCTGACAATCTTCGCGCGTTCAACCAGAAGCTTCTCGGCCACCTGATCGTCGATGGCCTGCTTAGCCTTCGTGACGGCTTCCTCCCGCTCGCGCAGAGACTCTTCTTTCCTGGCAATGTCCGTATCTTTTAGCGCCAGCCGCTTCTCGTAGTCGCGACGAGTTGACTCGATCAAGGGAGCGGCGAGGGATTCAGTTAACTTGATTTCAGTCTTGCAGTTTGGACAGGTAATCGTTGGTTCTGACATAGAGAAATCCCGGTCATGCTGGAGTATCTATCGGGGCAATTCCTACGCTCAAGGAGTGAATAAATCAACAGTCCAGAATAGGGTCATGGGGCAGGGGGAGTCTGAGACTGCGTGTTCCGTGAGCAGGAGGACGACCAGAGTGGCCCGCCACCTCCTCTCAACTAAATTGATCCCACGTATCGCATTGCTTGATCGACCAGAAGACGGCTTCTTTGAGCTTCTTGAGGATCACGTTGTCGGGATCACGGATGGCCTGCAGCTTTTTGTCGAGGTCATACAGCGGTTGGATCGATCGCTTATCGGGAATTTTGCCCAGCGCCCACGCCACTTCGGTGAGGACCGTCCAGTCGGTCTTTGAATCTTGAAGTTTTGCCAATAACGGCAGCACGACCGACGCATCTCCTGCAATGCCTCCGATCTGCCCAAGCCCTTTGGCGGCAGCGGCCTGAATTTCTATCTGAGGCGAGGTATTCATCAAGTCGACGAGCAATGGAATGCCGTCTTTGCTGAGATTGCCCATGGAGAGAATGGCCTGTTTAGCCAGGTCCCTATTTTTCAGCGCTTCTTTCAACTTGGGCAGGGCTTCGTCAGCCTGCATCTCACCAAGCAATGACATGATTTTGATCTTCCGGGCCTGACTGGCATCCGGGGAGTCGAGCATGTTGAGGAGCCGATCGGCATGGCCCCATTCCGCCGCGAGGAGGAGTGGGAAATCGTACGTTGCGAGCGCTTCCTGCAACTTGGTCATCGCATACAGGCCGGGATCAGCGCCTTGGGCCGCCTGTGCGGCCGCCACGGCATCCTCGAACTCCGTGCGCACTTCTTTCTGCCATTTGATCTTCATGCCGCCGAGCAGGTAGGTCAGCTGGCAGGCAGGCCCTTTCCAGAGGCGCGATGGGGCGTCGGGCAGGTCGGCATCTCCCCCCGTTGCTGTCGTCCCTTCCCACGTTTTACGTTGCTCACATTTCACCCGAAAGACGACATCATGAGGGGTGGCCGGATCTCGAACGGTTGCATACCCAGCTTCATTCAGACGTTGGGCGACGACCTCGGCTAAGGCGCCAGCACCCACTCCGCCCTTATCCGTGATGGTGAGAACATCGACTAACACGGTCTGAATCTTCTCCAGCCGACCCTTTTGCTCTGGCGTAAAGTATTCACGGTAGGCAGAGGCAGATGAGGGCATCAGGCTCAGAACGAGACAGAGTGCGAGGGTCGATAAGGCTAATTGTTTTTGCATGGCTCACCTCCGCCCACTCGTATCGAATCCAGGTGTGGGTGCGATCGCTTGAGGAACTTGGCGTACGCCGCCGATCGACTTGCAGTATACACCGTCTTCATCGCTCGGCTGTGTTGACGAGTATCTTGCTTGCCCGTGCCTGTATCGTATTGACAGCTCATAGGTCCCAATGCTAATTTTCGCGCTCTGCTTCGTGCCTCGCACGAAATCTTTAGATTTGTCAAAATAACGCATGTGGATGCTAAACGGTGATTAAGACAACAGTTGCGCGACGTTATGCACAAGCCCTCTTCGAGCTCCTCGATCATTCAACCATCGAAGCCACGCGGGGGACACTTACTGACCTCGGTCTGGCCATGAAGGAATCCGCCCATCTTCGCCACGTGGTGGCCTCACCTGCGTTCGGGGTGGAGGAGAAAATTGCCGTCCTGACCGCACTCGGCGAGAAGCTGGGGTGCCCTCCAGCCGGTAAAGCATTCCTGGGCCAATTGGTGAAGAAGAATCGAGTGGGCTTTCTGCCGGAAATCGCCGACGCCTTCGGCAAGTTAGTTGATCAATTAAAGCGGACGCAGCCGGTGACCGTGTCTTCCGCGACGGCTCTTCCGCCGGCGGAACAAGATCGAATCAGGACGCGCCTACGCGACACGTTAAAGCGCGACGTTGATGTCACATTTCAGATCGATGCCAGTCACCTCGCCGGCTTGCAGATTCAGATCGGTAGCAAAGTAGTCGACAGCACCGTCCAAGGTCGCTTGCGCGATTTGCAAGTCCTGTTGACGCGAGAATAAGGAGTAGCCATGCAGATCAGGGCAGAAGAAATCAGTGCGATTATTAAAGAGAAGATCAAAGGCTTCGACAAGCAGGTTGATGTCAAGGAAACAGGGTCCGTCATCCAGGTGGGCGACGGTATTGCCAAGGTCTATGGCCTCGATGGAGCCATGGCCGGTGAGATGCTCGAATTCCCAGGCGGACTGTATGGCATTGCGTTGAACCTGGAAGAAGACAATGTCGGTGCCGTGTTAATGGGCGACTCGGTCGGGGTCAAAGAAGGCGATCCGGTCAAGCGCACCGGCCGCATCGCGGAAATTCCGGTGGGTGAGGCGTTGATCGGCCGTGTGGTGAATGCAATCGGCCAGCCGATCGACGGCAAGGGTGCCATCAAGTCGACGCTCTCGTCACGTATTGAGATGGTGGCTCCTGGCGTGAATACCCGCCAATCGGTGCGGGAACCGTTGCAGACCGGTATTAAGGCTATCGATGCCATGATTCCCATCGGGCGCGGACAGCGCGAGCTGATCATCGGAGACCGCCAGACCGGTAAGACGGCTATCGCGGTCGATACAATCATCAATCAAAAGGGTCTCGGCGTATTTTGTATCTACGTCGCCATCGGCCAAAAGCGATCGACCGTCGCGCGCGTCGTCAAGACCCTCGAAGAGAGTCATGCGATGGAATACAGCATGGTCGTGTCGGCCAGCGCCAGCGATCCTGCTCCTATGCAGTTCTTGGCGCCCTTCGCCGGTGCCGCGATCGGTGAGTATTTCCGCGATAACGGGAAGCATGCGTTGATTGTCTATGACGATTTGTCCAAACATGCCGTCGCCTATCGTGAGCTCTCGCTCTTGCTTCGTCGCCCCCCGGGACGCGAAGCCTATCCGGGAGATGTGTTTTATCTGCACTCACGGTTGCTCGAGCGGGCCGCTAAGCTGAGCGAAAAGCTCGGCGGAGGGAGCCTTACGGCGTTGCCAATCATTGAAACGCAAGCGGGCGACGTGTCGGCCTATATCCCGACGAACGTCATTTCAATTACGGACGGTCAGATCTACCTCGGCAGTGATTTGTTCTATTCCGGTATCCGCCCAGCCATTAACGTTGGACTATCGGTCTCCCGCGTCGGTGGATCGGCGCAGATCAAGACGATGAAGCAAGTGGCCGGTACGCTTCGGCTGGACTTGGCCCAATATCGCGAAATGGCGGCGTTCGCCCAATTTGGCAGCGAACTTGACAAGGCCACACAAATGCAGCTGGCGCGCGGCGCGCGCATGGTCGAGCTGTTGAAGCAGGGGCAGTACAAGCCAATGCCGGTCGCCGATCAAGTGCTCTCGATCTATGCGGGTGTCAACGGATATCTCGACGATGTGCCTGTCGACAAGGTGCTGCAGTTCGAAGCGGACTTCCTGCACTATGTTCAGCAGAACCATGCTGAACTCAAAAAAGAAGTCACGACCATCGGCAAGATCGACGACAAGGTTGGCGCTCGCGTGAAAGAGATCATCACGACCTTCAAGCAGAAGATGGGGTACGGAGCCAAAGCATAAGCACAGACTGAGTATCGAGGACTCAGGGCGGAAACGGACGCCAGGGTGCCGGATCTGCACCCTCAGCACTCAGTCCACAGCCCTGATGGAAGACAATGCCAAGTTTACAAAGTTTGCGCCGCAAGATCGCGGCGTTTAAGAATACCCAGAAAATCACCAAGGCCATGAAGATGGTGGCGGCGGCGAAGCTCAAACGCTCGCAGGACCGTATCCTGGCCGCTCGTCCCTACGCCCACAAGATGCGCGGAGTCCTGAGCAATCTGAGCCGGCGCGTCAACCGCTCCGCCCATCCGCTCCTCCAGAAGCGCGAGGTGAAAAAGATCGAGGTGCTCGTGATCACTAGCGATCGAGGGCTCTGTGGAGGATTCAACGGCAATATCGCGCGGAAGAGCGCTGAGTTTGTGCGGCAGTGCGAGGCCCAAGGGTTGACGGTGGGTCTGAGCATCGTCGGTCGAAAGGGCCGTGACTATTTCCGGCGCCGTTCGTGGCCGATTCGGCAGGAATGGACCGGTGTATTCGACAAGCTCAGCTTTGAACATGCCCTCGATATCGGCGGCGACCTGACCGACAATTTTGTGAAGGGCACATTCGACGAGCTTCATGTCGTATACAACGAATTCAAGTCGGCCATCCAGCAGCGTGTGATCGTGGAGAAGCTGTTTCCTGTGGATGCGGCGACTGAGTTCAGCGCGGCTCCTGCTGAGGGCGTGGCGTCAGGAGCCTACCTCTACGAGCCTGATGAAGCGGCGTTGCTGAGTGCGCTCGTGCCGAAACATTTCCAGGTACAGGCCTATCGAATCCTGTTGGAATCAGCAGCTGCTGAGCACGGCGCCCGGATGGCCGCCATGGATGGGGCGACACGCAACGCTGGCCAGCTCATTAAGAAGGTTACGCTCTATTACAATAAGACCAGACAGACGGCGATCACCAAGGAACTGATGGACATCGTCGGCGGCGCGGAAGCTCTTAAATAGGATAGTTCTGAGCGCGAGACGTGTGTGCTGAGTCCAGGAGAGATGATCAGCTCGCTCAGCACGGAGCACTCAGAATTCAGCACTTGAGCAAAGGGGTGAAACAGTGAGTACAGGAAAAGTCATTCAAGTCATCGGCCCGGTCGTGGACATCGAGTTTCCGCCCGGGAAACTGCCGAATATCTACAACGCACTGAAGGTGACACAAGAAGAGAACAAGGAGGCAGGTACGCCTGCCATTCGGATCACGCTTGAAGTGGCGTCACATCTGGGTGAAAACCGAGTCCGCAGCATCGCGATGTCCACGACCGACGGTCTGACGCGCGGGATGGATGTGACGGATACGGGCGCCGCTATCTCGGTGCCCGTCGGCCGTGAGACGCTCGGCCGTCTCATGAACGTGCTCGGCGAGCCAGTTGACGAAAAAGGACCGATCAAGACGCAGAAAACCTATCCGATCCACCGGCCCGCTCCGAAGCTGGAAGATCAAGAGACCAAGACGGAAGTGCTGGAGACCGGCATCAAGGTCGTCGATTTGCTCGAACCCTATAGCAAGGGCGGCAAGGTCGGACTCTTCGGCGGCGCCGGTGTCGGCAAGACCGTGATCATCATGGAGCTCATCAACAATATTGCGCTCCACCACGGTGGATTTTCAGTATTTGCCGGTGTCGGTGAACGGACCCGCGAAGGGAACGATCTCTGGCACGAAATGATGGAATCGAAAGTCATCGATCCGGACGACTTCACCAAGTCCAAAGCTGCGTTAGTCTACGGCCAGATGAATGAGCCGCCCGGCGCGCGCCTTCGTGTGGGCTTGACCGGCCTTACCGTCGCGGAGTATTTCCGCGATGAAGAGAACCAAGACGTGCTGCTCTTCGTGGACAATATTTTCCGGTTTACACAGGCGGGATCGGAAGTCTCCGCGTTGCTTGGTCGTATGCCGTCAGCCGTCGGGTATCAACCGAACCTCTCGACTGAAATGGGCGCCTTACAAGAACGTATCACCTCGACCAAGCGTGGGTCGATCACATCGGTGCAGGCGATCTATGTGCCGGCCGACGACTTGACCGATCCGGCGCCGGCCACCGCCTTCGCGCACTTGGACGCCACGACCGTGTTGTCTCGGCAATTGGCGGAGTTGGGTATTTATCCAGCGGTCGATCCGTTGGACTCCACGTCACGTATTCTTGACCCACAGGTTATCGGGGAAGAGCATTACAAAATTGCGCGCGGCGTACAATCCGTCCTCCAACGCTACAAGGACCTCCAAGATATTATTGCCATTCTTGGTATGGATGAGTTGTCGGAAGACGATAAGATGGCTGTGGCACGCGCCAGAAAGATTCAGCGCTTCCTCTCGCAGCCGTTCCACGTGGCTGAAGCCTTCACCGGAGCTCCCGGCAAATACGTGAAACTGAAAGATACAGTCCGCAGTTTCAAGGAGATCCTGGAAGGTAAGTATGACCATCTGCCGGAGCAGGCCTTCTACATGGTTGGCCCCATCGAAGAAGCTCTGGCGAAAGCCGAGAAGATGGGAGTGAAAGTTTAGCGGAGGCGGATGAACCGACCATCCTCCTTGCTCGCGCAACGCGCGGTCTCGGAAGACCCTCGTTGCATGCGCGCAGTGGAGGACGCCTCGCTTCCCCGCCTGTAGGGGGAAGGTAAAGGAAAAGAAAGAATGGCTGGAAAGTTTTTATTAGAAGTTGTCACGCCGGAGAAGCAGCTGCTGAGTCAGCAGGTGGATGAAGTCATTGCCCCGGGGTCTGAAGGAGAGTTTGGGGTACTCCCCGGGCACTGTCATTTCCTGTCGACCCTGCGCATCGGCGAACTTCGTTACCGTGTTGATAGTCAGACCCATTCCATGGCCATTCTGTGGGGCTTTGCCGAAGTCACTCCTACCAAAGTCACCATCATGGCTGAAATTGCGGAACAGGCGGAAGACATTGATGTGGAGCGAGCCACGGCCAAAGTTGCTGAAGCGGAGCGACGCCTTCAAGCGGGCGGCTTGCCGTCGGAAGTCAAAGAAGCCCAGATCAGCCTCGAAAAAGCTCGACTTCGCAAGAAGATTGCCGAACGCGCGAAAAAGACCAGCCACGCTTAGTTCTTATTTGATTCCTTCTCTGTATCCTTACCCTGTGTCGAGGACCCTCACCCACGTTTCACCATACCGTGTTTCCACCATCTGCGTGACCTCGGTGTAAGAATAGGTGAGCTCAGTCAGCACAGTGCTGAGCTCGATACGATCAAGCCTGTTCGTGGCAAGCGCGACGCAGGATGTCTCCGCGTCTGGTTCCAATCGTTGGGCTCCGGTGAGGCGCTGTCCGGGTTGGCGTGCGCTGTCACCGCATTACAGAGTTGTGTCGGAGGAGTTTGTGGGTGGTGATCGTGTCTCACGAGGAAGCGATGTCAGCAGGCGATCAATCCACGTCGAGGGTAACTTCTCGACCGACTCGCAAATGCGGGATTGCCACCAGATGGCAATCTCATCAAGGTCTTCCTTCTGGAAACGGTGTTGGATGATATCGAAGGTATCGTGGCGATAGAGGACCACGTCGAGCGGATATTCGACGCTCGTCGAGCTGGTGCGAGTGGCGTCGAAGGCTAGGAAGCCCACCTTCATGGCGAGGTCCATGCTGGAGTTATAGCGTAGCACACGATCAAGGAGTGGTTTCCCATAGCCGGTCTCCCCGATAATGCAATAGGGTGTCCCTTGGCTCACTTCCACCCAGTTTCCCTGGGGGTAGATGAGATAGAGCTTGTGCTCCTTGTCCTTTTCTAGCTGTCCACCCACGAGGGCGTGAAGATTGAAAATCAGGCCTGCTTGATCCAGTGCTGTACGGTCTTCTTCTGCCACGCGGCGAATCTGTGCGGCAAACACGTTGACGGCTTTGAATAATTTATCGAACGTTTTATCCTCTTCGCCAATCGCTTCGTCAAAATATGTGACGGCCTTATCACGGACGGAGCGCAGTCCAGATGTCATGAGAAACATCGAGTGACGCCCATGCTGATGAATCGAGACTTTCCCTGTCGTGATGTATTCCACACCGGTCGTGACCCGTGTGTCGGCGATGCCAATGAGACCATCTTCGACTTTCATGCCCAGGCAAAAGGTCATTGTGTCTCCGCTCCGGTGATTATGCTGTGGATAGGACGCGGGGCAAAGAAGGTCTCAGAAATGGCCTCGCCCACGCGATTGAGCTGCGCTTGAAACTGATCCAAGAATTCGTGCAGTCCGCCGGTCACGCAATCCTCAAGATCGCCAAAGTCCAACTCGGCACGCAACCGCCCCAGCCGCTTCTCGGCTTGGTTCTGATAGGATCCGTGTTCAGACCCGGAGATGGCATGGAGCGAATCTTCGCTCTTAATGAGGCAGTACCGGATCGCTCGCGGAAACGTGGAGTCAAGAATCAGGAACGCGGTGACATCGTCCGGCGAGATGCGGCCAAAACGTGTGTAATACATCTCCAGAGCGCTGGCGGATTTTAACAAGGCGGACCACTGGATGATATCGAACGGCGTGCCGACTTCGGTGACGGTCGGGAGCAACATGAAGTATTTGACGTCGAGAATGCGGGAGGTCTTGTCCGCTCGCTCCAGCAGACGACCGAGCCTGGCAAAATGCCAGCCTTCTCCGTGCGACATGGTGGCATCGGTAATGCCGAGAAAGAGGTGGCTGTTTGCTTTCACGTCTGCCAAAAACGTGTGGAGATTTCGACTGGACAAGCCTTGAGAAACAGCGTCTCTCACCATGAGATAAAAGCGATTGACTTGCTCCCACATATCGCTGGAAATGACTTCTCGGACCGACCGGGCATTTTCACGTGCAGCCAACAGACAGGACAGAATCGAGTTGGGGTTTGCCACATCCGCTGACAGAAACTGCGTGACGTTTTCTTTTGTTGCTTTCCCATAGCGACTGGTAAAACTCTCATGATCGCCTGTGGTGGCCACCAAGGGCTCCCACTGCTCTGTGGTGCCCCTGGGAAGGTCGAGGGTGAGGTTTACGTTCACCTCGATGAATCGGGCATAGTTTTCCGCCCGTTCGATGTAGCGGTTCAACCAATAAATGGAACTGGCGACTCGGCTCAGCATCGTGGACCAGGCCCTGTCTGTTGACCGGTTAATGGATCGTTGCCGGTATCCAGGCCGTTCGTGAAGGAGGCGCTCATGAAAGGACCCATGTGTCCTTATTGCCTCCGCCTTGAGAGGAATTCACTACGAGAGACCCTTTCCGCAATGCCACGCGTGTCATGCCTCCCGGCAAGACGTAGACATCACGGCCGTACAAGACGTATGGCCGAAGGTCAACGTGACGTCCTTCTAGGTGATCCTCCACCAAGGTGGGCACCCGCGAGAGTGCCAAGGTTGGCTGGGCGATATAGTTGCGTGGATCTGCCTCGATGCGGCGGGCACAGTCCTCACGCTCCTGCTTTGAGGCATGGGGCCCAATCATCATTCCGTACCCACCGGCTTCATTGGTGGCTTTCACGACCAGCTGATCCAAATGCTCCAAGACATAGGTCCGATCCTGTCTGTCGGAACAGAGATAGGTGGGCACGTTCGGGAGAATCGGTTCCTCCGCCAAGTAGTAATTGATGATCTTCGGGAGGTACGCATAAATAGCTTTGTCGTCGGATACACCGGTGCCGGGCGCATTGGCGAGCGCCACCCTGCCTCTCTTATAAGCTTCCATGAGACCAGGCACTCCCAGTATGGAATCGTGACGAAACGCCAGTGGGTCCAAATAGTCGTCATTGATTCGCCGGTAGATCACATCCACGCGTTGCGATCCCTTGGTGGTGCGCATATGAACTGACCCATCCACGACCGCCAGATCGTTGGCCTCGACCAATTCCACACCCATTTTGTGGGCGAGCAGGGAATGTTCATAATAGGCAGAATTGAAGATGCCCGGTGTGAGAATGACGACGGTCGGATCGGGAAGGTCCGAAAGGGACCGAAGGGTTTCCAAGAGTTGGCTCGGATACCCATCAACCGGCCGCACGCGATAGGCCTCGAACAGTTCGGGAAACGTCCGTTTCATGACCTGTCGGGCTTCCAGCACATAGGCAACTCCTGACGGGCAACGGGTATTGTCTTCAAGGACATAGTACTGTCCATCGCTGATTCTGACCAAGTCAATCCCGGCCACGTGGCACCAGATGCCTCGCGGTGGGTTGAGACCCATGCAGGGGAGCAAGAAACCTTTGCCGGAAAAAATCAGTTCGCTGGGGATCACCCCGTTCTTGAGGATCGTTTGATCGTGGTACACATCGTCGATAAACAAGTTCAACGCGCGCATGCGCTGGCGAAGCCCGGATTCGATGCGTTCCCAATCAGATGCCACGACAACCCGCGGCACGATGTCGAAGGGAAAGATCTGTTCATGGCCGTCATCGCCCCCATGGATGCCGAAGGTCATGCCCATGTTGAGAATGACCCGTTCTGCCGCTTCCTGGCGCTTTTTGAGTTCTCCTTCCGGCAGCGAGGCAAACTTTCGCAGCAACAGCGTACTTCCGGGTCGTGGTTGCCCTTTGCCCTCGTACAGCTCGTCGTAGAACTCGCCTGGATCGTACTCTGAAAATTTCATAACTGTCCGGCTGCCGTTGTGGCGGAGACGAACTGCCTATCTATCATGGTCGATGCCTCCTCGTATAGGGGAGGATCAGTCCTGCGCCACCACCATAGTCCTCCCGCAGGGAGGAGGCAAACCGACAGTATTCTCCGATTGCATTTAGCCGAAGCTCTTTAGTAGCGTATTCTGTTTATGATTACAGAATTTATCATCACGTCCGGAGAGCAGCCCAAACGGTTGGACCTCTTCCTTGTCAATCGAGAACGAGACATGTCGCGGTCAGCGTTGCAGCGTCTGATCGAGCTGGGGCGTATTCGCATCAACGATCAGGTCGTGAAACCGAGTCACAAGATCAAACCCGGTGATCGCATCACGATGGATGTGCCAAAGCCTGAGCCGCTTTCAATGAAGGGGGAGGCGATCCCATTGGAGGTCCTGTTCGAAGACGACTCCCTTCTCGTGTTGAATAAGCCGTCCGGCATTGTGGTGCATCCTGCCCCAGGGCATTGGACCGGAACGCTGGTCAACGCGTTGCTGCATCATTTTCAAACATCGGGCGGAACGATGTCGGCCATCGGAGGGAAAGAGCGCCCCGGCCTTGTTCATCGACTAGACAAAGAAACGTCCGGCGTTATGGTGATTGCCAAAACTGATACGGCGCATCGGGCGCTCGCCGCGCAATTCAAGCTCCATACCATCACCCGCGTCTATGAGGCGTTGGTCTGGGGCGTGCCTAAGAAAGGTCGAGGAATGATCGAACTCGCGATTGGTCGAGACGTCAAAGACCGGAAGACCTTTTCAGCGAGAACGACCAGTCCCAAGGAATCTGTGACCGACTATGTGGTCGACCGGCGGTATGGCAAAGTAGCGGCCCATGTATTACTGTACCCGCGAACGGGGCGAACGCACCAGCTTCGGGTTCACCTCACGTCATTGGGTCATCCCCTTCTGGGGGATCACACGTACGGCGGGAGAAAGGTCTGCACGATCGCCGATGTGGAGGTTCCTCGGGTGATGCTCCATGCCAGAACTCTCGGCTTTACCCATCCGGTGACGGGCAAGGTGGAAGACTTCACGAAGTCGGTGCCTGACGATATGGAGACGGTGATGTCTGCGCTTGAACAGCTCAGCATCCCTGGGGAGAAGAAACCGCGTGAGCCACTCGCCGATCCCTACGTTGCAGAGGATGCATGTTGACCGCCGAAGTCCTTGATGCGGTGGGGGGGGGCACGTCTCACATCAAGTCCTATGCGTCTAAACTTCCACCCATTGTCCACTTGAGCGCCGCACCCTCGGCAGTGAAGCCGTCGTTCGAGGCGGTTGAGGGTTATGAAACCATCGTATCCCGTGTTCGAAGCCAGAGTGCTGGGACTCCGTACAAGGCGCTGAATGAACCCTTCGTGTCATCGCTGGAGGCGTTTGAAATTGGAAACCTTCTCGGGGCTGTTCATCCATTGCTCTCGGTATTAGATCACTTGGAACGCATGCAGCGGGATCACGAAATCGAGATTGGGCGAATCGATGACAAGCGTCTTAGGGAGTACCGCGCCGCATTACACAAGATACTTCCCGGCAATCAGCCAGAATTGGATGGCGCGGGAGGAGGCCTGTAATGCCGTTCTGGTGGCTTCTGAGCAGCTTGCCATGAGCGTTTCAGCAGCAGTCCACCTGCCGAATACAGCACGACGATCAACAACTCAGCGAAGCGATCAGTGGCCCATCTTGGGCCCCAACGCGTTCACTCCAGCAGTGACGAGTTTGAAGCGAGCCGCGCTCCCACAGTGGGGGCACTTCGCTCGAACGGTTTCCTCGTCGAGCACTTCGTACTCATCTGCCTTCAGCCACATCAGTTGGAAGCACTTTGGACAGGTTCGGACTTGCGTTGACATCAGTTTCCTCGTACACTCCAAGACCATTCGGGGGATACTCTAGTATAAGATGCCTCCAACCCTCAAGTCCGCTGTCACCTATTCCCATCACGAGCCCCCTGACGCGTCTCAGCTCCTTGGGCTATTCCACCAAGCCCCCTGGGCCAAGGGCCGATCTCTCGAAGACGCGAAGGAGATGCTCCTCCATACGGATCTGACACTCTGTGCATGGGATGGAGAGCGTCTTATCGGGTTCGGTCGAGTCCTCACCGACTTTATCTATCGCGCGACGATCTGGGATGTGATCGTTGACAGGGCGTATCAGGGACACGGCGTGGGGACTGAGATTGTTCAGCGCATCCTCAAGCATCCACGGCTCGAGCGGGTGGAGCTCGTGTGGCTGTGTACCAGACGACCTGGCTTTTATGAGAAACTAGGCTTCAGCTCAAAAGAACAGATAGGTCTGGTGTGGAGTCGAAGCAAACAGGGTCGGCTTGAATAGCAGACCCATCCCAATCCATGAGCACCCTCCTGCCATGTGAGTAGAAGAGGTAATCGTTGTGCGTGCCAAGATATGAGGATCAGAAGAACATCTTCCCACCGAAGAGAAAGCCAAACGAAGACGCATTCTAGTCATCATTCCTTCCGCCGGTACCGGTCGTATGGCCATCATTTCGTTTGACGCCTATTCTGCATTGAGAGCGAACCGGTCATTGATCTTGTAATCCGCTCCCCACCCGAGTCGCCAAGCAAACGTATTGCTGGGACTGATCCGAATCGCCGTGTCTTCGCCGAAACTATTCACATTCACATCAAAGCTCATATTCACATAGGGGATAACCTGGTCTAATCTGACCGGTCGTATTTCCAGGGTCGGCAGCACCGAGACGGTGCCTTGATGTCCAAGATCCACGTCAGGCCTCTCAATACTCACGCTATGCCGCTCCCACTCAAGCATCAGTCCGACCATGAACCACGAGTTGAGGCTATACAGCCCTCAAAAATTGACGAGCGGCCCAATCGAAGTTGAGGTGTTTTTGGAGAGCTGTTGGGTGAGTGGTGCAAATCCAACCCGAAAGCCGAGGACCCAGCTTCCAGGTTCAGTCCCTCCAAGCTCTTCCGCCTGGGCGGTGTGTGAAAGAGGGAACAAGGCGGTACAAATTGTAAACAGCAATCTAATTAGTTGTATTCTGAATACCTGTCTGGGCATAACCTCCCCCCTCTCATGTCAAAGCCCGGTATGTATCCCAGCCACCCGTGACGCCACTATTTCTGCGCTGTACATGACAGCTATTGGACATCACGTGATTAGCAGAGCGTCACCCATCACGTCCATCACTTTCTAGAGGGTTTACCGTAGTTGGTCTTGAATCATCAGTGGACCCTCGGTTACAGTTGGCGTGAAGCAATCGTTTTCTATACAGGAGGGAATCATGCAGAAAGTTCGACAGTATTTCGCTACGGCAGTTGTCAGCCTTACCTTGTTGACCGGTACCGCACATGCCACCGATTTGGCTTGGGTTCATGAGGGAATGGCTGAAGAGGGGAAAATTACCGGCGGGTTTCGGGTGGGACCGAGTTTCACGACTCAAAGTTCCGGCGTGTCGACTGTTGGGCCACTGGTCAATTTCCAAGGCATGTACGGGCTCAATAAGTGGTTTCGAGTCGGCATGATGGTGGAGTGGGAGCGGCACGGGGTTGATGCAGGAAGTGGCGCGGTGAATACCGTTTCCATACTTCCGCTTAATCTCGAGTATCGTCCTGGTCATTTTGGTCCGTTCGTGCCGTATGTCACGACTGGTATCGGTGTGAATATCAATACGCGTGATGTCTCGGATACGGTTGCATGGCGGGTCGGTGGCGGCATTGACTATGCCTTGAGCAACTTAATGGCAGGTGCACCAAAAGGCCTCATGCTGAATATGGAAACGGCGTGGAAGCGAAATTCTCCCGGCGGGAGCGATGCCTCCACCATAGGACTCCTCTTCGGCGTACGCCATACGTTCTAATTCCAATAAGCCACATAAACGAACACTACCCCAAGCGCTAGTCCTGGCCAACCTCAATACTCGCAAGTGTCATGTCGAGTCCCCCGCTTGAAAAGGCGGGGGACTTTTTCTTCGGTACGAGATCGACTTCAGACTGAGCTGTCGGCGATGGACCTCGGTCGCTCCCAGCGTACGTTAGTGGGAATGCACGAGCCGTATCCGACGCTCGCGTTTTGGGGAGAAGAAGACTGCGATGAAAAATATGGTGGTCGCTAAGAGGACAATAGCCGGCCCTGAGGGCACATCCCAAAACGCGGAAATCAAGACACCAGCAATCGAGGTGAATATCCCGATTGTTGCGGAATACAGAGTCAGTGTTGCAAGGCTATGCGTGAGTTGGTAAGCGGTCGATGCCGGAATCAGGATCATGGCAAAGACCAAGATCGCTCCGACGGTTTTCAGTGAGACCACCACTGTCAAGGCGACCAACGTCAGGAGGAGGAAAAAGATTTGGCGTGCAGGGACGCCGGAGGCTTCAGCCATCTCTTGGTCGAACGCGATAAAATAGAGTTCTTTTGAGAACAGCAGGAGGAGGCCCAAGACGAGGACGGTCAACGCTCCGATGACGCTTAGTTCCTCAGGTGTGACCGATAGCACGCTGCCAAATAAGTACCCGTAGACCTCGGCATTGTAGCTTTTCATCAATCCAATGAAGAGAATACCCAGTGCCATTGTCGTGGTATAGAGAATACCGATCGAAACATCCAGCTTCATCCTGCCCCGTTCTTCAACCCAACCAGTAATCCAAACCGTCGCAAGACCGAACACAATGGCCAGCAACAGGGGAGGCCATCCCATCAAGTAGCCGAGTGTCACGCCCGCAAATGCGGCATGTGACGTCCCGGCTCCTACAAACGCCAGTCCCCGCAGGACGACGAATACGCCGATGACCGAACAGAGCCCGCCCACCATCGCAGCGGCGAGGAGTGAGCGTTGCATGAAATCGTAGGCGAGGAGATCCAACATTGTCTGAAGTTCATTCCTAGTGGTGATGGTGGTAATCTTCGACGATGACGAGATCTTTCTCTGTAATCACCAAGTCTTTGCCATAGACCTGGTGAAGAATCTCCGGCTTGAGGACCTCTGCGGGGGGGGCGGCGGCGAAGAGTCTGGTTTTGAGAAGAACCAATCGATCGACCCGTGAGCGAATCATATTAATGTCGTGCGTAATCAAGAGGACGGTCAATTTGAGTTCATCATGCAGCTGTTGCACGAGCTCGATGACATTGTGTTGAGCGGTAATATCCAGACCGGTCGTCGGCTCATCCAATATAAGGACCTTGGGCTGTTGTGCCAGGGCTCTCGCAATAAAGACGCGCTGCTGTTGACCACCGGATAGGTGTCCAAGGGAATGATCCTTGTGAGAATCCATTCCCACCTGAGCCAGAGCTTCCTGCGCGATGTCACGATCCTTTTTCCCTGGACGTTTGAATAGGCCCAGCGCTCCGTAACGACCCATCATCACTGTTTCAAGGACCGTCACCGGAAAATTCCGATCGACGACCCCTTTCTGTGGGAGATAGCCAATTTTTGCGCGATGGTAGCAGCGGAGTTCGTTGCAGGCACAGTCGAAGATATGAAGATGTCCTTCCACGGGGGCAAGAAGCCCCAGTACGGCACGACACAACGTCGTCTTGCCTGATCCGTTTGGGCCGATGACGCCTACAAACTCGCCGTCGTAGATAGCCAACGAAATGTCTTTGAGGGCGATGAGCCCGGGAAACCCGAAGGAGGCATGCTCAAAACGGATGATTGGCTCACGGGGATCTGACACGGAATCCGAAGCTCCTTCTGGGGGTCGTCTGCTCAAGACTACGAGGTCGTTTCTAATGCGCGGACCAATTGGAGCACATTATAGCGAAGCATGTCGAGGTAGGTCGCCGTTCCCTCCAAACCGCCTGGCATCGTGGTCAAGACGACGACGTGGGCCTTGGTTTCCCTCGCCAGTAGCTCCGGAAGTCGCCGACTGAGTTGAACCTCGGATACGATCACCTTGATATGGTCCCGTCTCATCTTCTGGATGAGCGCTTGCAGATGAAGGGCGGAGGGCTCTGTGCCGGACTGCATGTGGATCGTGCCAACAATGTCGAGGCTGAATCGCTTTGCCAAATAGGGCCACGCTGGATGATGGGCAATGAATCGCCGGTCGGAGAGCCGCTGGATACGCGCGGAGAGTTCCTGTTGCACCTGACCAAGCCGTTGAAGATAGGCCGCTTGATTGGTTCGGAATTCCGTTGTATGACTTGGGTCCACTTCAATGAGAGCGTCGGTGATATGGCGCAGCATGATGGTGACATTTTCAGGGTCCAGCCAGACATGCGGATTCCCGGCTTTCCCGTCGTGAGGTGTCCCTTCATGCGCATCCGTATCGTCGTGAATCAGCTCGACGCCGTGAGAGGTCGTAATCACACGTAACGATTGGCCACCCGCGTTCTTCACCAGCGATGAAACCCACACCTCAAGTCCCATGCCGATCTCCAGTAACAGTCTGGCCTTCCGGACTGCGATCAGATCGGTGGGTTTGGGAGAATAGGTATGCTCATTTTCATAGCCGCTCAACAACGATGTGACTCGTACATGGGGGCCACCGACCTGCTCTGTCAAATCCTTCAGCACAGGAATGGTGACCACAATCGGAATCGGGTCGCGAGCTTCCGTCACGGTGCCAAGAGGTGGAAGGAAACCAGCTAACAGGGCGAGGAGAAAGAAAGAAGATAACTTCTGCACATGCGTGATAGGAAACATCGGCGGGGACGGTACCATCCGCGTCTGACGGTGTCAACGACGCGATGAGGGCGGTACCCGCTCATAGGCCCTGTCCATTCGCCTCCTTGACCGTACACGAAAGTTCGATTAGCGTAGCACGCGTATGAGCTACTCAGGATTCAGGCGATCGTGAAAGGATACCGGAGATGAACGTTGTCGGATTGATGTCAGGAACTTCAGCCGACGGAGTCGATGCAGCGCTGGTGACCATTGTCCGCCAGAAAGGCGGTCTCAGAGTCGAGATGATTGCGTTTCATTCACTTTCCTATCCGCGTTCGCTGCAGCAGCGCATTCTCTCTGCCTCAGTGTCGGGAACGGTGACGGATATTTGCCACTTGAATGCGCTCTTAGGTGAATGGTTCGCCGACGCTGCCTTAGGAGTCATTCGGTCAGCTCAACTGTCGCCAGAGGACGTAGATCTCATTGGATCTCACGGCCAAACTGTGCAGCACCTGCCGCATGGCATCAAAGATGCCGGTGTCGGCGCCATACGGTCGACACTGCAAATCGCTGAGCCAGCCGTCATTGCCGAACGCACAGGGATTACCACGGTGGCCAATTTTCGGCCACGCGATATCGCGGCTGGCGGACAGGGAGCACCGTTGACCCCGGGGGTCCACGCGCTGCTGTTTCGGCATCCGCGCCGCGCGCGGTTGATCGTGAATCTTGGCGGCATCAGCAACGTGACCTATCTTCCCAAGGGCTCAGGCTCTGCGGAACTCGCCGCATTTGATACGGGCCCGGCAAATATGGTGCTCGATGGGCTCATGTCTCGCATCACGAATGGTCGGGCTTCGATGGACCGTGAGGGGCGATTGGCGGAAAAAGGCCAGGTCAATTCGAGACTATTAGCCAAACTTCTCGCTCATCCCTATCTCTCTCAGGCGCCGCCAAAATCGACCGGTCGTGAAGCATTCGGCACAAAGATGCTAGACGAATTGCTCAATTGGCAATACACACGCCGGTTATCGGTTGAAGATCTTCTGGCCACCTGTAGCCGTTGGACTGCGTGGGGGGGGGCGGTGTCCGGAACCGGGCGATCATGGGACATTTAACGGATATCTTTGCTCCAGTGCCGGTCACATCCTTTGAGACTCATGGCTGGGACAGTAAAGCGCTGGAATCGGTGGCGTTTGCCGTCCTCGCGTATCAGACTATTATGGAACAGTGTGGAAACGTTCCCTCGGTTACGGGGGCAGCATCCCCAAGGATATTAGGTTGCATCGTCCCAAGCGGCCCACAGTGGTATGAGCAGTTACGATCACGCAAAGGCGGAAGCAAAAAGAAATGAGACTTCTTCTGGTTGGTACGGTCATTATGGGGATCATCATGCTGTGGCGTTATCTAAGGAAGACACGACGGAGGAAGAAGCGGACAACGCCATTTGCCATTCCTTCCGGCGTGACCATTGAGCCTACCCGATTACTCGAGGAAGAAGAAATTGCGTTGTATAGCCTCCTGCAAATGGCTGTCCAAGAGCGCTACCTTGTCTTTAGTCAGGTGCCACTCTGGTCCTTCGTCGAGGTCGAAGCGGAGGCACCAGTGCGTTCCAATCTTCTTCGAGAGATTGCACTCAAGCGAGTCGATTTTGTCTTGGTCCATCCTGGGTCATGTCGCGTCGAACATGTTGTCCAGATCGAGCGTGAATCTTCACCACTGCATCAGGCCGAACGCCAGCACGTCATCGAGTCGGTGCTGAACGCAGCGGGGATCAGGCTGACAACGTTGCAGCCAAAGAAACGCCACACGCTGCCTGATCTGACCACTCGATTGGGGATCACTGCAGAGGAGTGACGAGTTGCATCAATCGAACAGGAGGATACCTACGGAGATTGATTTGTCGAGTCTTCGGCGGGTGCCGTAGCCTCGATGGCCTTGCGCGCGAGTTCTGCTTCAGAGCTATCCGGGTATTGGTCCACCACCCGGTCAAACATCAGTCGTGCCGTCTCATGATCCCCTAGTTTGGTGTATGTCTGGCCGAGCTTCAGCGTGGAAGCTGCCAACTTAGGGCTGAGTGGGTAATTTGACACGACCTCATTGAACGACTTGAGCGCATCTCGATATCGTCCCATCCGATATTGACATTCCCCGATCCAATATTGCGCATTGGCGGCTAAGGCGGATTCGCTATGCAGTTCGATGAAGAGTTGGAAACCTGCCATGGCTGCTTTGTAGTCGCGGTGCTTAAATTCATCCATGACGCGATCATATAATCGGCGGGTCGTATCCTGCCGTTGAGTAGGAGCAGCTAGGGACTCGCCCACCGAGAAGAACATGAATAGGAGGATGAGAATTCCGAGACATTTCTGGGGCATAATAGGCCTCCATCTGATCAAGCGGCAGTCAAGAGGCTTAGGCACGCAATCGGTATGCCAGGGCTCCTTCCATTCACGCATGCGAAACCTTTAAAAAACAGGATCTTGCAGAATCGAGGAAGCCAATCGTCTTAAGGGGTTTTCCAGGGGCGTGTTAATGAAGACACAGTTTTGTACAATGTGGTTCAAGTCCCTGACTTGTCTCATTCAGCATTCAAAGGGTCTTCATGTCCCGTCAAGGCCGTAAGAGTGCGACCAACCTTTCCGAGGAGAACATCGTGAATGAAGAGACCATTCCGACCAACCCCCTGGGCGGACGAACCTTGATTGTCGATCCGACTGATCAGGGCTGTTATCCCACTCCAAGTGCTGCGCTGAAGGATGCCGCTGAATCGGATCAGGTCTATGTCCGTCCTGGGATTTATGAGGATAAGCTTGTCGTCACCCAACGACCCATACGGCTTGTTGGTGCCGGACGAGATAGCGTCCAAATCTTCTGCCGCCGCAGCGGGCCGCTGTATCTTCAAGAGGTACCGGAAGGGTGGATTACTGGCATCACGTTCCGCTATGTCGGCAGCGACCAGCATTCAGCGCTGAATATACTCAATTCCACATGCATCATCACACAGTGCCGAGCGATGGAAGGGATTTTGTCGGGCGTGGTGTTGTATGGACCCGAATGTCGGGTCGCCTTCACCGATAACGAAGTGTGTCGCAATCGGGAGTCGGGCATTTTCGTGTTTGCCGGCGCTCAACCGCGAGTGGCGGATAATCGCTGTGTCGAGAATCACCATTTTGGCATCGCGGTCCGAGATTCGGGCAGCCGTCCAGAACTGGTGCGGAATCTGTGTGAAGACAACATGCTCAGCGGCATCCTCATGTTCCAGCACGCCGAAGGGCTGATTGTGGACAATGTGTGCCGGAACAATCAGCACTGGGGCATCCTCCTGACACCCGATTCCCATCCCAACCCTGCGCCATCGGTGCTTCCAACGATGAATCGACTCGAACCGAATGGAATCGGTGTGTATTCAATCTCTGATCAACCGCTTGCTCAGATTGGTCGATGAGAGCAACCAGGAGCTGCCGGATGGTCGATGATTGTTAATTTAAGCGGGTGGAGGAAGGCGAATCAGCGGGAATGTGAAACTGAAACGAACTTCCCCCTTGTTGTTTGGCCCGATACATGGCCGCATCGGCATGTTTCAAAAGCTCATCGACTTCGTGATCATCGGTCGGATAGACGGTAATCCCGATACTGATGCCGATCAACGCCTTGTGTTCCTCAAGGTGGAACGGTTCCGCCACTGACGTAGTGATTCGCTGTGCGACAAGCGTGATATCCTCTTCGCACGTCAAGCCTTCAAGGATAATCGTGAACTCATCTCCTCCCATGCGGGCGACCGTGTCCACTTCGCGCACACACTCGTGGAGTCGTTCAGCAACGCACTTTAATAGCTGGTCACCGACATTGTGACCCATGGTATCGTTCACAGGTTTGAAATGATCCAGGTCGAGTAACATGAGACCGAGAGGCTGTTGAAGCCGTTTACTACGCGCCATGGCTTGGATCAGGCGATCACGAAACAATGTGCGGTTCACAAGGCCCGTCAGCTGATCATATTGGGCCAGGTAGGTCAGCCGCTCTTCAGCCCGTTTTCGCTCAATGGCATAGCGGATTGAGCGAGCCAATAGCTCCGACGGCCCTTGTCCCTTGACGAGGTAATCCTGTGCTCCATTCCGGAGAGCCTGTAGCGCGAGCGTTTGATCATTGAGCCCACTGAGCACAATGATGGCAATCGTCGGATTCGCGGCTTGCATTTGACGCACGGTTGAGAGCCCATAACCGTCCGGGAGTGATAGGTCGAGAAGGACGGCGTCAAAACGTATGCGCGCGAGGCGGGTGACAGCGTCGCTCAGGCGGGTCACATGGATGATCTCGAATTCTTCCATGCCCCATTCCGATAGAATATCTTGAGTCAGGCGTGCATCAACGTCGTTGTCTTCGACTAATAGGATCTTGATCATCGCGCTCCAGGCCTGAGCTTTTTCCTAACCTCCTCCCAACCACTGTTTCACGCACGTACTAAGTATAGCTTAAGATACTGAATCAACAAGCAAATCCAGGAAGTGTTGACATGCTCGAGCCCTCGTCAGAGTGCCTGCGCCGCCACGGTCTGGTCGGTATCTCGGATGTGCGATGCGTACGAAGGCAATAGAGGGTGGAATACCATAAGAGGCATGCTTCGACTTGGAGAACATAATTTCGTCTGCAGGTGTAGCTCTTTGGCTGTTTGCGCGGGACGGAATTGTGGCGGGCTGGTTGGTCAATGAGACACTAAGACACTCTCTGGCGAGAACTTGGAAGACCGGCGGATTTTTATCGGGTCAAGACCCAGAACTAGTCTGGGCACTCCCAATACGTTACATCGCTCTTAGGCAAAAGAGAGCAGAAGGACTCTGCTCGATGGGCTCAATCACGAGCCGCGAGAAAGGATGCGAGGATTGCTCGGATACGTGCCGATTGGGCCCTGCTCTGGGCCGATCCCAGCTTCACAGGCATATCCTGCTTCGAAGGGCCATAGTAACGAACGGCCAACAGCGCTGCCACGAATGTGAATATATCGCAATGTGACACCCATACGAGCGGCGTCGTCCTTTACCTTCTCAGTGCATTCACCGGGTGAATAACCTCGACGCGAAATCAAGAGCGGCTCACCCGATGTGCTGAGAACAGAGAATTCGCTTGCACATCCTGTGACTGAGAGCAGCACACACAGAATACCGCCAAGTCGACCGAGCACTCTCCCTTGACCCATCGTAAATCGCCCCCATCCAGCAGGTTTGTCCACGGGCACACCGCTGACAACAGACCAAACCATACCACGAACAACCTTTCCCAATCGACTGAACAATAACGTGCGCTTGAACAGTTCAGCGGGGTAAAAGGGAAGAGCCGTTGAACACTGACCGAATTAGACCGGCTTCTCTGCGATATACTCGATGTATTTCCAGAACTGCTTAGCGTCTTCCTCGTTCAACACCACCGGAGTGTTATTGGCTGTTCCTGTCATATAGATCTTGACCGACATCGCATCATGCCAGATCTGCAGCTCACAGTGAGAGATCAGATCCAGGTTGAACGCATGGTTTCCGATTTGGACAAAGTGCATAACATTTCCTCTTTCCAATTGTCAGCCACGGGTTGAGCATACACCAGGTTCTCACACCTCAAAAGCAATGGAGAGTTTTGTTGCGGTAACTGTGCCTCCGTGAGCCTGACAGAACTTGCCGCTCTCTCGGTAAAAACTTCCCTCTTGCTCTGGCGTGACCCCAATCGTGCAGCGATATGAGGCCATTTCTTGCATCTTTCTCTGGCACAGAAGTTGAGAGAAATAATCGGGTTTTGCTCCTGCTGAGAATGGTGCGTAGCGCACCAGTGAGGTTTGCTTGATGGATGACATGGATTCGATCACCGCTCTTTGGGAATGGCTCACTCGCGATGTCACGGTTGTCGGTGGGCTTCAGAGTCCCGTGCTGAGCTGGATTGGTGCTGTGGGGATCTTGGTCCTGTTTCTTTGGCATAGCGCGATGTTCCTCAGAGGTTTGTTCCACATCCAAGGGACGCTTGCGCGCTTTCACTTGTCCGTCGCGCCTTTGGTATTGGCACGGCAACAGGTGTCCAAAGATTGGCTGGTTATTCCGGCGTTGGCAAAAAAGCGAGCGCGTCTCGATGTCTCGTCAGAAACGCGACGCGATCTTGACGATCTGCATACATTGGATCAGGCGGTACGGTCAGAACAGGATTTTGCCAGAGACTGGTTTTCATACCGCAAGACCCTCGCGGTAGAG
The DNA here is from genome assembly GCA_005116745.1 of Nitrospira sp. Taxonomy (NCBI): domain Bacteria; kingdom Pseudomonadati; phylum Nitrospirota; class Nitrospiria; order Nitrospirales; family Nitrospiraceae; genus Nitrospira; species Nitrospira sp. Next base: position 476,132 of record SWDS01000006.1, read on the forward strand.
CAGTCCGCCTGGTTTCTTGAGCCGACCGTCCATAGTCAGCGTTCCGCCAGTGAGTTTTTCTCGTTCGAATCTCTCTGCGCAGCCCATCTCAATGTCCGCTTTTACCGGCAGCTGCCCGCTTTCATGACGGGCATGGGGTTGATGTTCACCTTCCTCGCCATCTTGATCGGCCTCAGCAAGCTCCATGCGAACGGATCGGAGATCGATGGCATCCAAGGACTGATCAACGGCCTCTCAGGAAAGTTTGTGACATCCATCGTCGGCTTGGCCTGCGCCAATGCATTCACCCTCCTCGAACATTCTTTCTGGCATCGGTTGGACAACCGACACGGGGAGTGCATCTCCCTCCTGGACGAAATGTTTCCGCAGAGGGCTACGGACCAACATTCCCAGGGGGGCCCATCGCCGAACGGATCTCCGGTGGCCATCGCCACTCCCATCCGAGGCGACACCGCACATCAGCTTGTCGAGGCCGTGCAGCAGCGCCTCGGGTCCACCGTCGCAGCGCTGAACTCAGCCGCAGAATCCCTCACGGCGCTGCAATCCAATCATCCACCGATGAAGTTTGATGATTTGCCAGCGGAGATTGGTCACGAGGTCCAGCGGGCGTTACGACCCATAATGAATCCCATACTGGACGCTATTCAAGACCTCAACCGTTCGATGAAGGAGCATGCTTCCCCAGTGCGGCTGTCTCAAGCCGAGATCGAAGCGATGTTTCAGGATCTCAGGAATACCACCGCCGCAACGACAGAACCTGCACGTCCGATCCATAAAGATCGCAATGCAGGAAAACCATCTCGTCTCACCTGAAACAGCACGGAGGAAATGAAAGGGATGAAGTCGAGCTTTACACTGGACTCGCGTGACAACTCAGCGGTGGTGACGAGTGGGGTTGCCGATCTTATGACCTCGCTCGCCGTCATCTTCATTCTCTTGCTCGTGGCCTATATGACTCGCGTCGAGGATGGACATACCAATTTGGCCAAGAGCCGTGGTACTCCAACGGACAGCACACCGAGAATCGATCCACCTCATCCAGCCCTGGAAACTAAAATGCCAAGCACCCACACGATTACGGTGCCGGATACGGCGATTACCTTTGAGTTTGGGAAAAGCACGTTGCTCCAGACGGCCGAGATCTTCTTGTCCGAGACCATGCCACACTACGCCTCACTCGTCTGCACGCCTGGAGAGCAAGAAGTAGAAGCCTTTGTGATCGAGGGATACACCGATGATCTGGGTGACGACATACGTAATCTGAGACTCAGTCAGGAACGCTCTTTTGCGGTGCTGGCCAAAAGCTTGGAAGTGATCCGCGAGAAGCTTCCGTGGGCCTATGAGTGCTTCTTGCAGAAAGCCACCGCGAATGGGCGTGGGAGGCAGGATCTTTTACGGAATGAGATAGGGCAACCAGCCCGCGAAAAAAGCCGCCGTGTCATGTTCAAAATCCACATGCGCCCCACGTAGCGTGTGAGCCTACACAGCGTGGACCTCTTTTCTGCCATCGCTGGCTTGGGTGGAGTAAGACCTCAGCGCCATTCGGCTCTCGCCTGTCTCCGACTGTTAAGGATAGATGGGCGAGAAGCCTCATCCATAAATGCGGCGGGTCAGTTCAATAAACTGCTCGATGGAAAGGATTTCCGCACGGAGAGAAGGCGAGAGTGCAAGCGCTTCCAACGCAGCTGCCACTAGCTTCTGATCGTACCCCTGATCTTTCAGTGAATTGATGAGCGTCTTGCGGCGGTGGGCGAAGGCGGCTTTCACCAGTGCTGCAAATTTGGCCTCTTCTTCCTGGTTCAGTGCTCTCTGATGCTTGGTCTTGAGCAGAACCACTGCAGAGCCGACTTGCGGTCGTGGTCGGAAGCACTGGGCAGAGACTCGAAATGCTTTCGTGATCTCTGCCGCATATTGTGCCATGACGGAGAGGACTCCGTAGTCCGAACTTCCGGGTTTGGCCACGAGTCGATCAGCTACTTCATTCTGCAGCATCAGCACCATACGGGGGAATCGATCGCGTCGATCGAGAAGCCGGAAGAGGAGGGGAGTGGATAAATAATAGGGAAGATTGGCGACGACGATGGTGCCGCTCGGAAGCTGCTCGACCGGATAGGTCATCGCATCGTCGAGGACAAGCATGAGATTGGAAAACTGGGGCTGTTGTTCAGTTAAGAACGCATGGAGCCGAGGATCGACTTCGATCGCCGTCACGTGGCCACTCGCACGACACAGCGCTTCGGTGAGGATGCCGCGGCCTGGCCCGATTTCCAACGCGGCATGAGTTGGGGTGAGCTCAGCCAGTGCGATGATTTTACGAACAATGTTGGGGTCGATGAGAAAGTTCTGCCCAAGGCGTTTGATCGCGGCAGGGGGAAGAGAGGAGTTCACACTCAACTCCGAGTTGGTGGAGCCTGGGCCAATTGCTTGGCCAATATACCCAGAGGCGTGCGATAGCACTCCACAAGATCCGTGAACTCTTCAACCAAATCATGAGTAAACGATGGCCCTGGTTGGACGCTCGCGAAGAGTTGTCCTTCCCGATCGCCTACGGAATTGGTGAGAAACGCGACTGTGCGGGCTTTCCATTTTTCTATTCGTTCCGTTCCAGCGACGGTGTTCAGGTCTTGAAGAGTCTGTTTCTCAAGCGTCTCCAATTCGTCCATCTGACGTCGAACTACGGCAAGGCCCTTCGAAATATCAAGCGACACGTTTAGTCCGTCCCTTCTTGGTCGAAGTTGTCACCATTCTATTCTGAGCGATCATGGCAGCCAGTTTGATGGCCTCAATCAGGCTTCCGGGATCAGCGACGCCTTTCCCGACGATATCAAATGCGGTTCCATGATCCACTGAGGTGCGGATGATCGGCAAGCCCACGGTGAGATTGACACAGGTGCCGAAGGCGACCAGCTTCAGGGGAATGAGACCCTGATCGTGATAGAGGGCGACGACGCCGTCAAATGCCCCTTTCGCAGCTTTCCCAAACAGCGTATCAGCCGGCAAGGGATCACTTGCCAGAATGCCCTGTTGTTGGGTGGCGCGTGTTGCCGGGAGGATAATTCGCGCTTCTTCATCACCGAATAAGCCATGTTCACCGGCATGCGGATTGAGGGCAGCCACTCCTATCCTGGGGCGCTTGATGCCAAACAGTGTCGTCAGCGCCAATTGGGCCAAGCGGATCGCCTTTTCAGTCTTGGCTTGCGTCAGCAGTGCCGGGAGATCTCTGATCGCGACATGTGTTGTGACGAACATGATGCGTAACGGTCCGCCCACGATCATCATGCCTGATTCGTTCGCGTGGGTGAGATCAGCCAATAACTCGGTATGGCCTGGGTACCGGCAGCCAGCCATATTGATGGCTTCTTTGTTGATGGGCGCTGTCACCATGCCTTCAATACAGCCGATCTGAGCCAGTTCGACAGCCTTTTTGATAAAGGCGACTGAAGCGGCGCCAGTCTCCGCAGCGGCAATTCCTCGTTTGAATGTTCGCAGCGGTGTCTCCAGTGGGTCGAGTACCGCTACCGTTCCTCTACGCGGCGCCATCGATTCATGATTACGAACTTGGACTACGTTCAGTTTAAGCTTCAGTGACTTGATCGTTCGCTCCATGACGGGAAGGGATCCGATCACAACCGACCGACAGACGTTACGCAAGTGAGTACCAGACAGAGCTTTGGCGATGACCTCCGGACCGATGCCGGACGGGTCTCCCATCGTGATTCCCAGCAAGGGGAGTTGAGGGGATGAAGAACGTGTGCGAGGTGATCGCGGTTCAGTTGACATAGAGATGTACCGTATAACCGATATAGAACACCGCTCCGGCGGCGAGCAGCCACGGTCGCCACCGTCCACCGATCAGAATCTGCAGGAGGCAGAATCCCACGGCCAGCACGGCTAGGATCATGGTGGTCAATGCCGATGATGCAATGACCCACTCGGTTCCGATCAACCCCAGCGCAACCGGGAAGGTGCCTTGAAAGACCATGGCACCCGTAACATTGGCCACGGCGAGCCGGTCTTTCTTGCGATAGAGCCAGAGAAAACTATTGGACATCTCCGGTAGCTCGGTAGCGAGTGGCGCGATCAGCAGCGCCAAGATCAACGGCGACATGGCGAACAAGCCGGCCATCGATTCTGCAGCCATGACAAATAAATGGGCGCCCATGATCAATCCACCTAAACCCAAGAGGGATTGAAATCCGATCATGGCATAGGACGGCGTGGCTGCGTGCTTGTCGAAAATCAACGGCTCCAGCTCACCACCCCCTTCTTCCTCACCAGCGGGTGCGAATTTGAGCTTCATGTAGTAGATATACAAGCAGATCAATACACCGGCCGCGATGAGGTGAATCAGTTTGGACGGCACGAAGGCGCATCCCAAGGCGATAAAATACCCGATCATAAAAAACGTGAGGTCTGTTAGTACTTCATGATAGTTGAGCTGGAATCGGGCGGTCCGCTTGCCGGCTCGTGCATAGAGCAGCAGCAGCACAGCCAGGATGGGTAGCACCAGTGTGCTGAGCATGAACGGCGCGCCTAAGATGGCACCTAAGCCAACCTCAGCTTCTTCAGGGCTATCACCGAAGAAAATCGCAATGATCGGGATCGAGGTCTCAGGCAGGGTTGTGCCGATGGCGGCAAAGACACTACCAACGGCACCCTCGGAGATACCACGCCGCTTGCCAAACCATTCAATGGCGTTCGTAAAGAGTGCACACCCACCAAGCGTGACCGCGACGGAAACGAGAAAGAGGAGCACGTAGTACAGCACGGTCATGCTCGGCCTCGCGAAGCTGTGATTCTCGTTTTCTTGCGTCCCTGTCGATAGGCCATCAGCGCATCCTCCATTACTGTCTTGAGCGGCTGGCCGGTTCGTTGCGCGATGGCTTTGCAGTCCTCATATTCGGGGGCTGCTTTTTCCCATCCGGCGCCGACCTCGGCTACTTTCATACGAATGACTCCGCCTGGCGTCGTGACGGGGACGAATCGCCTGGTGAGGACCTGTCGGCGTACTTCATGAAGTCGCACTCCGAGCGTGGTCGTTTCCTGGAAGAGGACCTCAATCACGGCATCCGTCCGGTCTTCAGTAGCTAGGCAGCTCAGCAGAATTCCTGGCCGACTTTTCTTCATGACGACGGGAACCAGCACGACATCAACAGCACCGACCTGAAAGAGCTGCTCCATGATGTATTCGTAGGTCTGTGGACTGAGGTCGTCAAGATTCGTCTCAATCTGTATCATCGGCTCGGTCGGATTGGCCGCCGACGTGGACTCTTCCTCCACAAACAGGCGCAAGGCATTCGGCCATCCGTCTGGATCCTGGTCGCCGGCTCCGTAGCCCACGGCCGTACTCTTCATGGTCGGCATCGGGCCGAATTCAGACGCCAATGTTCGAAGCAGCGCAACCCCGGTGGGGGTGGCAAGCTCACAACGCGGACCGTCGGCGTAGATCGGAATTCCCTTCGCCAGCGCCGCCACCGCAGGCCCTGGAACCGGTAAGAGTCCGTGTGAGGTTTGAATCGACCCGGCTCCAACATTGATCGGAGAGGCGGTGATTTGGGTGGCGTTCAAGAGATAGCACCCCAGCACGCCACCGACAACATCGATAAACGAATCCATCACTCCGACTTCATGAAAGTGAACATCTTTTGGATCGACACCATGCGCCACTCCTTCGGCCTCAGTCAGTCGATCAAAGACCGACTGGCTCCGTTCCTTGACCGGGCCTGGCAACGTGCTGTCGACAAGGATTTTTCGAATGCGAGAGAGGGTCAGCGGCCGTTGAAATCCCTGTTGAACGATCACATCGACTTTGATTGCCGGGAGCACGCCACGATGTACCTCGCGCTTCCGCAATGTGTAGCCGGTAAGCTTGAGTCCTTTGAGGCCCTTGACCAAGTCAGTCCATGGTAACCCTGCGCTCACTAATGCGCCCAGGACCATATCTCCACTGACTCCGGAGAAACAATCGAAATGCAAATGACGGCCCATTCAGTTCCTTACATGCGATGCGCAAAATGACCGGACATCTTACCGAAGGCGTGGACGAACGGCAATCGCTGGTTCATTCTCGACGCTTCGTTGACAGCCTAGGGGTGCTATGGTATCCCCCTAAGAGTGCGGTTGAGTTGCATCGTGCCGAACACGACGCCCGCCACTCATGAAAGCATGGTTCAGGGTTTTTGTTGAAATTGTCACATACGCTCCATTACATGAGACGTCTGCTCGGGTTGCTCACCCTGTGTGCTTCTCTGATGGCCGTATTCCCGGCAGAGAGCCTCTCGAAAGAGAAGCCGCCCCGCGTTCCCAGGCCTGAGCCTCAGCTCAAAATTGTCGGCCTTAACATTGCCCCGACGCCGTATGCGCTGGGCAACGGGCCTCTTCAGTTTTCCGTTACAGTCCAGCTTCCGAAAGAAGTGGATGGATCCACGATTTTGGAGGTGACCTCGCTCATTAGTTCTCCGTCGAAGAGCTCGCTTCGATTTCTCACGTATCGACAGCCCATCCAAGTCTCTCTAGCCGTGGATGGGGAGACAGGACGATCGAAGGTGTCTGTCGAACTTGCGTGGGATGGCCAGGATCACCGAAAGCAACTCGCCGGGGTGGGCATCTATTCGTATGAAGTGCGGACAAAGTTGTTGGCCAATGGAGAAAAAGGGTTACGTACCGTGATGGTTGCCTGGCCAAAGCGAGGCTTACTGGAAGTGAAATAGAGGCGCATTCATTTCTCCCGCGCCTATTTCTCTACTCCCAACATATTGATCCGATGTGCGAGGCAGGCCGCGCCGAATCCGTTGTCGATATTCATCACGCCTACACCCGCAGCGCAGGAATTGAGCATCGTCAGCAGCGCAGCGACTCCCCCGAAGCTCGCACCATAGCCTCGGCTGGTTGGCACGGCAATGACCGGGCAGTGGACCAACCCTCCCACCACGCTCGGCAGGACACCGTCCATACCAGCTGCGACGATCACGACCTTCGCATCGAACAGCCGATCTCTCTTTCCGAGCAGTCGATGGATACCCGCAACCCCGACATCGTACAGTCGCTCGACGTGGCTACCCATCACTTCAGCCGTCACACGAGCTTCTTCCGCCACGGGCACGTCCGCCGTTCCTGCGGTCACTACGAGTATATGCCCATGTTGTTTCTGCTTGGAAGCGTGAATCGCCACCAGACGTGCATCAGGATAGTACTGTGCTCGCCGATCCAGGCGGCGAATGGCTCGCCCAACCGATGGGTTGGCACGAGTGGCAAGAAACGGGCCTTGTTTCTTGATAAGCGCCCGAGCGATGGCGATAATCTGCGCGATGGTTTTCCCTTCACACAAGACGACCTCGGGGAACCCTTGTCGTAATGACCGATGATGATCGACTGAGGCAAAGCCCAGATCCTCAAAAGGTAGTGACTGCAGGCGCTGAAGTGCCTGTTCCACCGTGGCATCGCCTTGACGGACTTGCTGCAACAGCCGTTCGAGTCCTTCCGGATTCATGTCCACTCCTTCTCTGATTTTGCATCCCGTTCCATCAAATCAGTCACGGCCTTCCTACAAGACTTATCGTCATACAGGACGGAATGAATTTCTTGTATGATCGGCATATCGACCCGATGGCGCTGGGCCAATGTTAATGCGGCACGTGCCGTCCGAACGCCTTCAGCGACAGCCTGCATGCCTGCCAAAATTGTCTCCAACTTTTCTCCCTGGCCGAGGCGAACGCCTACCGAATGGTTTCGGCTGAGTGTGCCCGTACAGGTCAGGACCAGATCGCCGACCCCGGACAGTCCATAAAATGTGCGCGGATCGGCTCCCATGGCCATGCCCAGCCTGACGGTTTCAGCCAGGCCTCGAGTAATGAGCGCCGCGCGGGCATTGAGTCCGAGGTTCAGGCCATCGATCACACCGGCAGCCAGTGCCATGACATTTTTCAGGGCTCCGCCGAGTTGGACGCCGATGACGTCTGTATCGGCGTACACACGAAATACAGGCGTCATCAAGGCACCCTGAAACTGCCGCACGAGCTGTTCATCGGAGCCAGCCAAGCACAGGGCCGTGGGTTTCCTCATGCTGAATTCGGAAGCGAAACTGGGTCCAGACAGCACCATGAGGGAGCGGTGCATGGACGGCGATAACTCGTCCTCCATAACCTGGGTCATCAATTTGGCCGTGGTTTCTTCTATGCCTTTGGTTGCGCACACGAACGGTAGGGGCTTTGAGATGTAGGGTGCCAACTGATGCAACACGGATCGGGTTCTGTGTGAAGGAACGGCAAGCAGAATCCCATCACAGCCATGTACGGCGTCAACCAGTGAGGAAGTGGCCATCAAATTTGATGGAAGAGGGACACCCTTCAGGAAGACAGGATTTTCATGAGAGGTGTTGATGGCGTTGACGACGTCGTGTTCATAGGCCCAGAGGCAAACCTCCAGACCCTTTTCGGCCAGATGTTTCGCCAAGGCTGTGCCCCAGGCGCCAGCTCCAATAACACCGAGCTTATTGATCGTGGTTGGCATAAGCGATTCTGCCTCATGACGAAATCATCATCCACTCATTGAGGAGGGCGAATTATAGGAAGGCCCTCGAGAGCCTGTCAATGAATGGAGTACGCGCATACGACGTGTCACTCATGACCTATTCCCCAACGAAGATGCGACTGTGGGTGGCATGTAGTTTGCTGAACCTTCTTGTGAGCGTCCAAGAAAGGACTTTGCGATCATCCAGTCCACGACAGAGTTGGAGATGGGCAATCCGGAGTGGTTCTCATGAAACAACGATGTCCTGCGTGGGTTTACACATGGATCTTCACTGCGACGTTGTTGCACGCGTCGCTGACATCGGTTCTGACCATACCGAATGCCTATTCAGAAATGTACGTTGGAGGTCAAATCGGTACCACATTGTTCGGCGACAACAACAAGCTCACCAGAGTCGACCTGACCGATCTTGGTGGTCCTCCAGGATCCACGCTCACTCCTCCCGGATCGATGTCAGGTCGTGATTTGGCCAGCTCCCCAGTACTAGGCGGGAAAATCGGGTATTACTTTCCGCAAGTGCCATGGCTTGGTCTAGAGCTGGAAGGCTACTATACGACTCCTCACATTGAGCAACAATCGACAAGACTCAGCTTTATTCCTGGATCGATCTTGAATGGCGTCGGTCAGATAGCTGGTGGAGATACAATAAGTGGTTTTTCAGGGGATCTTTTTCGAGTCATTACGGTTGCTCCATTTAATCTCATGTTGCGGTATCACAAGACAAGGTTTCAACCCTATGTTGGGATTGGTCCTGGAGTATTTATGGCCCGGGTCAAAACCATAGTATCGGGATTTGAAGGGACGCAGAGTTCAACCAGGGTAGGTCTGAACGTCAAGCTCGGTGGCGAATACTTTTTCACACGACACATCTCTGGATTCGGAGAAGTCAGATATAACTACACGACTTTCAATTTTGACGCCAACGACGCAGGAGCCTTTGGATTTACAGCTATTTATAATCCGGTCATTTTTTCCTTCGGAGTCAATTACCACTTCTAGCGTGTCAGCTCTCCCTCTGGCATCTTTAGGACATTTCCATGTATGTAGGTGGCGTACAGGGAATACTCAAGGATGCAAGTCTGTCCTGCCTGCAGCCGGTCACAACCGGAGATCAACCGTTTCTGTATCCAATGCGGTCGGCAACTCGCCGACCGATCGGATAGTCGGTCCGCTACTCAACCCCCTAGCACTTCGGCACCAGACCAACTCAATCTCGCGGTACTCTACGGAATGGTCGTTGTGCTGATCCTGGCCGTCTTGTTCCCTCCATGGGAGACACCGCCGACGCAGACCCCGGAGTTTCTCGGTCTGCATTTCATCCTCTCTCCTCCAACTCCGGACGGTGTCGTAAGCCGCATGCTTCTAACCATTGAGCTCGTTACAGTCGCGATTGCCGGCATGTATGGCGCGTTTCTGTTCAGAACAAAGTGATTGGGCAATAGTCATTCGTCATTGATCAGAATAAATTCGTGTCCGTTCATCGATTGACCAATGACGTTTCTCAGTCCAATGCGAGCGTGAGACACTTGGCGGACCCACCGGATTTCATGAACTCATCGAGCTGAACCGGGTGGGTTTCATATCCTCGCATACGGAGCCAGGTTTGAGTGGTGGGACACCCCGTAGGAAGAACGACATGTTTCCCGACACAAACGGCATTGCAGGCGAACTGTAGGGCTTCATCTTCTGGAACGGCAAGACGCAGCTTGTCAGGAATCCGTTCTGCAATCGCTGCCTGGCCATAGCGATCAAAGGCAGCAGGGAAATAGAGGAGCTCGCCGCCGCTCAAAGAACAGAGGCAGGTATCCAGATGATAGAAGCGGCTGTCGACAAGTTCGAGGGGAATGATTTCTCGGTGAAAGCGCTCACTAAGGATTGGGAAGACGCGGATATCCGATCGTTGTCGATAGCCACCGAACCAGTATTCTGAAAAACCCAGGAGATCGCCTGCTCCCTCAAAATACAGCTCGTGGTCTACTGTGACCACGTCATAGCCCTGCTTACGGAACCAATCTTCAAAATGAGCTTCTTCAGGCTGACGCTCAGGGTACCGGAAGCGACTCACGACGGCGGTTCGTCCCGCCACGATGCCGGCATTGGCCGTAAATACGAGGTCGGGCAACCCAGGCATGGGAGTCATGTGTTCAAGCACGACGCCCACGTCTTTTCCGAGGACGCGCATCAATTCATGCCACTGTCGCACCGCCCGTCCGTGATCGACGCGATTGGTACGCCGCATCCAGGGATTGATCTCATACTCAATCCCAAAAAAATCCGGAGGACAGACGAGAAGGCGGCTCATGTGGACTTCCCCAACAGCCTGGCAAGTTCCGACAGAAACGATGCCGCATCCATGACGAGGCCGACCGCCTGAAAGCTCCCTCGGTCGGCCAGCTTGGTCGGGACCGACGGGTTTACGTCGACACAGACAGTGGGAACGGTTGCCGGCAGAAGATTGCCCGTCGCCACGGAGTGGAGTGTCGAGGCGACAAGGAGAGCCAGCCCAACGCCAGGGATCAAGGCGCGCATCGCGCGTTGTGCCAGAACGGAATCCGTGATCACTCCGGGCAATGGCCCATCGTCACGAATCGTTCCGGACATGACCACCGAGACGCCTTGGCGGACACAGGCTGCCATGATTCCTTGCTTGATCATTCCCGACGTGACCGCCGTCTCAATACTTCCAATCGTCCGAATGCGGTTGATGGTCCGCAAATGATGTTCATGGCCATGTGGGACTGCGCGCCCTGCTGTGAGTCCGTAGCCGAGTGATGTGCCGAACAGATCAGCTTCCATGTCATGTGCAGCCAGCGCATTCCCACAAAACAGGATATGAATAAACCCCTGTTCGATCAGCCAGGTCAGCGCCTCTCGCCCACCGGCATGAATGATGGCTGGTCCACCGGCCAGCAAGACGTGTGAGTCGCTCTGCCGCTCTCTGTGTCGCTCTCTCATTTGACGCATTCGAGTCGCGACGTCGGCGATGATATGAGCATGGGGCCGTTCAGCCGAGACCTGAGACTCCATGAACCCAAAGACGTCTCGTTCGCGTGGCCGCTGGAGGGGAATGACACGCACCCCCTCTCGACCGATCACGATGTGATCCCCACGACGAACTTCGTTCATCGGCACGGCCTGGGCGGCGGAGCCAGCCTCATTGACCACGATCGCGAGATCCATTTCGATTCGATCCACGTCTAGCCATCGACCGTTGAGCCGGATCTGGGTGGGGAGGTGTGTCGTGGCATAGAAGTCATCGGGTAACACCCCGTCGGCAGGCGCACAGTCGGTGCGGCAGTCGGCCTCACGTTCGATCGAGGCGCCGTGTGGCTGAATCGCCTTCAAAATGTCGTCTAGAAGCGTTCTTGAAGCAGTTTGGATCCGGATACGGGCATGAGACGCTTCTTCCCTTGTCTTGCCGATGTGCACGTCCTCCAGGTCGAAGGTTCCTCCCATCATCAGGATGAGATCGAGCACCTTAGCGAGTACGAGAGAGTCGATGATGTGTCCTTGAAGACACACGCGTTCTTGGTAGTGGTTCACAGCCGCCCTCAGTGGATGTGACCATATAGTACCACCCGCTATGCCAGGGGAAAGAAAATGAGAGGAACTAAGCGTTCGCGGGGGATATTTTCATCAGTTCTCGGAGTACGCTCGTGGCATAGGCGCCGGGAGGGAGGCTGAAAGAGAGGGTAAGGACATCACCGCTGAGTGACCATTCAAGTTCAGTGAGGGGGATGCGGAGCGCTCTGCGTTCGCCACGGAATCCACAAGCTTTCGCGGCGGCGACGAGACTCTCTTTACTTGTGCCTGCTTCGGCAATGACAGCTTCTTCGATTCCACCAGGCTCGCCACTCGCCCAGGACACGCGTGAGCCGAAGAGGATGCCGGTCGGACTGATCTCAAAACGATCTGCGCGAGGCTGTTCGCTTTCAGCATTCTCAACTTGAAAACAGGCGCCATTCTCCAGTTTTGTCGCCCAATCACCGACGAATAGGCGATCGATCTGATCGATGCGCCGGGCGAGGATGCGATTGAATAAAAACGACTGATAGGTGTTGAGGTACCAGATGCGCTGGGACCGATTCATCCTTTCTCGCCGCCGCGCATCGTGGAGGAGTGCGGCGCCAACTTCGTAGTTATCGCCCTTCTTCCCTTGTCGCTGAGGGCCAAAGTAGTTGGGCACGCCGCGTGCGCTGAGTTGTTGAAGAACAGCCTGCACGGTTTCAGCCGCGTGATCCGCGACATTGCGGATGACTAAACGGAAGTGATTGCCAGAGTGATGACCGGTTCGTAAGCGATTACGATGGCGCCCGAGGATCTGAAGGCTTAGAACCATGTCATCGATCTTCAGGGCCGACACCTGTTCCATCGTGACTCCTTGCAGCGACACCATCTGAGTGGTGACGGCTCGTGAATCTTTTAATCCGGCGACCCCGATGGCTTGAGCTCTCACACCCAATGTAGAGGAAAGTTGGCGAACAAGATCCGGCGTGGAGAGGCCTCGCTTAGTGATCGTGATGTACAGATGTTCACCTTCCCCGCAAGGAAGGTAGAGCGGCCGTTCCTCGACCTGAAAGTCTTCGGGCACGGCGCGGATTTGTCCACCGATTCCAGGCACGTTGCTAGTGAGGAAGGGCTCGATTGGTTGCGTCACAGGTATTCCTTCGTTGGGCTGACGATGAATAGCCCAAATGTGTTGTCGAATCTGGTGAAACGTAAGCCCATGGTATACTTTTCTGGTCCATGTGGAAACGATCAGATAAGAGACAGGTTATGGAATGAGCCGGCGGCGGGCGGTGTCATGGCCTGATCGCGCGCGAGCCTCTATTGGCTACTGTCTCGGCTATCCCCTCTACCAACTATTCAGTCTCATCCCCGACTGGGAATTTGGCCTTGCAGAGCATGAGGTGACGCGGTACACGCAGGCGCATAGTGTTCTGGCTGGTCGTGCCGTCCATATCACCGACCTGCATATTGACCGATATTGCCCACGTCACGATCGCATCGTCGACACCGTGAGGGAGCTTCATCCTGATTGGATTTTCATCACCGGGGACTTGCTCAACGTTCCCGAAGGACTTCCTCATCTCTTTCGCTTTCTCGAACAGCTTCGCGTCATAGCCCCTATCTACATGACGTTGGGCAATCATGACCACTATAGCGGTGTACCGGTGGCACAATATGCCGAACTGGCCGATCGGCACAAGATCACGCTGCTGGTGAATCAAAGCGCCATCGTGTCAACAGGAAAGGGAGAACTCGCGATTGTTGGCGTCGATGACCCATCGCTTCATCGCGCGGATCTTCGATGTGTCCCGCCTCGCGCCGCGTCACGCTGTACCGTGCTGCTCGCCCATGCCCCCAACATCCTCGACTATGTGGAAGATCATCATGCCATTGACCTAATCCTCTGCGGACACAGCCATGGCGGGCAATGGCGGGTGCCGGGCATACCCACCTTCTGGCTTCCTCCTGGCTGTAATGGCCGCGTGGCAGGCTGGCACGAATCAGGCCCACATAGGCTCTACGTCAACCGGGGGTTGGGTTGGTCCTTCCTCCCATTCCGCTTCAACTGTCGGCCTGAGATCGCCGTGATTGACTGGATGCAGGAATGGGCCGAGCCGCAAACCGCATGATTGTTACTCTCGCATCCGTTCCAATGCTTCTCTGGCTCGACTTCGTACCGTTTGATCCCAATCTTGTTCTGCAACCACCTTCAGTCGTTCACGCGCTTCCGTTGCCCTGAGTCGTCCGAGCCCCAAGGCGGCGCAGGAGCGGACGTACGCATGGTCATCCTCAAGGGCCTTCACAAGCAGTGGCACGACAGACAGATCCTCCAACGCTCCCAGATGACTGGCTGCCATGCCCCTGATGCGATGCTGCTTGTCGCCCAACGCCCGTTCCAGGGTCGTGGCAAACAGTTCCCTGAGAGCAGGGACGGCAGATTGGATCCCAGTAGCGCGATATTGATTGGTTTCCAGTAAGGCAAATGCGAGGTCGAGTCGTTTGTCTTGGCCCGTTTCTCGCTCAAACAGCGTCAGGAGCCTGCTGCGTTCTCGAGACCTCGTGCGTCGGCGTGCCACCGCCTTGATCAATATGAACAGCAGGCCGGCAGCCACGAGCCCAATTGCGGCGATCGGCACAGCTTGATCGACGATGTAGTCTTGCGTCTCAACCGCTAACCGTTTCCAGGTCCATACTGCAACGATGATGAGAATGATCAGTACGACAAATAGGAGGGGGATCATCTGCCCCTGTTGAGGTTGTTTCGTCATGGGGGAGAAATCATACGAGCGGAGTTGATTGGTCGTCAACGAATCAACTGCTGTCCAACGCGCTATCTTGACCGGGGTTTCTTGTTACGACTATTCTGCCTCACGGAGAGCACTCAATGACGTACCTATGCGCCTAACTATTCTCGGTTCTGGAACCAACGTGCATCCCACGCGTGCCGCAGCTGGGTATCTGGTACGGACGGATCAATCGATCATCTTGGATTTTGGCCCTCGCACGTTGATGAACCTGATCAAAACCGGTGTGAATCGGCACCAGATCACGCATATTCTGTTTTCCCATTTTCATGCCGATCACTTTTCTGATTTCATCACCTTCTTTTTCGATGCGATCATCTATGCCAAATACGGAGGAGGGCATCGCCCAGGGATGACGCTGATTGGCCCGAAAGGCACGATCCGTCTTCTCCGGTCGATCATGCGCAGTTTCCCGAGTTTTGACTCAGCTCCATTCCGCGTGACCTTGCGCGAGGTATCCAGTAAGCCGTTCATGATCGGAGAAACTCGTATCGTTCCCAAACCAGTGGTCCACGTACCAGACCTCTCGTCCGTCGGTTATCGGATCGAGTACCGTGGGAAGGTGATCGTGTATTCTGGAGATACGCAATATTGTGACGCGCTTATTCGACTGTGCACAGATGCCGACTTGGCCGTGCTCGATTGTTCATTTCCAGCAAACAAGCCTGGCCCCGCCCATCTGCACGCTGGACAGTGTGGTCAGGTGGCGAAGAAGGCCGGGGTGGGACAACTTGTCCTCTCGCACTTCTATCCGATTACGGATCGATACGACGTGAGAGGCCAAGCGGCTGAGCAGTATGGTGGCAAGATTTGGAAGGGGAAGGATCTGTTGACGATTCGAGTCTAGCCTATCAGGATGTTGAAAAAGTCCGCGAGCTTTGTTCTCGCATCGCTCAGAGGCTCAACGTACGGTACTGAGTACGCTTCGCCTCTTCGCTCGCTGCGACCGCGCTGGCGGCCATTTTGAATACCCTGCTCGATGCGGCAAGGAGTGTCCGTTATAGCCCTTCTTCGCGTGGAGCACCGCCTAGGATCTCGATGAACTTGGTGAGGCGAGCGGTCTTTTCCTCTTCCCCCGACTTGGAATAGATCGCCAACAGGTTTTTGATCATGCGGGACAGAATCGCTTGAACCGGGCTTTTTTGCAGATACTTCTCATCAAACCCGTATCCGGCTTCGGTCAGAAATCGAGCGCAGTTTTTTTCGGTGAGCAAGGCTCCACCGTTGAAGCAGTCAATGAAAATCTTGTACCGATCGGACTCGTATTTCACTAAGAAATGCCCCGGCATGCCAACGCCAAACAGTGGGAGTGCCAAACGCTGTCCGATCAAGAGATAGACGGCTGACAAGCTGATGGGGATACCAACTCGCCGATCCATGACGCAGTTGATGTAACTGTTCTCAATTTCATAGTAGTTTTTAGTATTTCCCTTAAACCCTTGTTCGGTGAACAGGTAGCGGTTAAGGGCGTTGACAGCCTCTTCGCCGGAGGCTCGATAGCCAATCCGCGCTCGAACTTCGTCTGCCATGGTATCGAGCTGTTCACGATAGCGAGCGACATCGAGTGCAGGATAGGTATAGCGAGCGATCAGGAAGGCGCCGGATTCGAGACGCATCGCGTCGTCCGTGAGGGTTGTCAGGCTCGCTAGTTCATCCTCCAGCTTGCTTCCTCGGATTTCCTCTAGGACAGACGCGATCCGATCGGCCATTTCCGGTTGCTCAATTTCCGCCTCCTGAAGAAGCGGGACGGCCGATGGGCCGATATCGATGAGTCTTCCGCTGATAGTACGGACAATTCGGTCGTCCTCATCGGACAGGAGGCGTATCAGCGCACGAATTTGATTCTCCGGCATCATCTCCTACGACTCTCCGTCGCTCACAGGCTGACGTGTGGGGGCATTGAGGTTATGATCTGACGGATTTCGTCGTCAGTCAAGCGATCCATGGTTCAGGGTGAGGTTACCCCATGGCACGACGGAATGCCTTGGCCCCGCCGTACAGACAGAGAGCATCGAACACCAGCATGACCAAGACCACCATTCCGACATGCGGCAACGCTTCAGTCCAGCCAGACAGAATTAACGGCCGCACAGCATCGATCGCCCAGGTCATCGGGTTGAATTGCGCCAGAAAGCTCATCCATCCCGGCATCGCCGTCAACGGCACCAACGCGGAACTGAGGAAAATCATCGGCAGCGACAGAAATCCCAAGACGGAAAAGAAATCACCGTGACTTTTCACGGAGAAGGCCATCGCCATGGAGATGGCCGTCAGGCCGATCCCGAACATCATGCCGATCAGTACGATCATCGCCACACCAAGAATACCTGTCGCGGGTTGGACACCAAAGAGGTACGATACGCCGAGAATCACGAGGACCTGCATCGACGTGATTGCCATGACGAAGATAAACCGGCTGATGATGACAGAGGTTCGATGGATCGGCGTGGACATTAACCGCTCGAGGAACCCGTTTTCCTTGTCGAACAGCAGATCGACCCCGCCGGCCAAGCCGTTGTTCAAGACCGTCATGACGACGACGCCGGCGGCGAGGAAACTGATGTAGTTGGGAGCCTGCATGACCTGTGTGTCTGCGGCCCGTTCAAACAGGTTGCCGAAGAAGATGAGCCAGAACAGCATCGGCTGTACCAAGGTGAACAGCATGCTGAATTTTTCCCGGCTCAATCGCCGAACCCACCGCATCGTTAACGCGCTGATTTCTTGCCAATAGTGCGCCACAGGACTCCTTTACGCCGTCTCGGATTCCGGGATAGATTCGGTGATGGCCCGTCCCGTATGTGCGATGAACACATCGTCCAAGCGCGGACGGTTATATTGAATAAACTCGATGTTACAACCTAGTCGATTGGCTGATTCGAGAATGGTGGGCAATGCTTTTTCTGGGGATTCTACTCTGATATCCAAGCCCTTGGTGGTTGCCCGCACGGCCTTGATCGCAGGCCGATCTTTGAGCTCGGACTCTAACGAATGAATCCGGTCGGTTTCTTTCAAGGTCAGGGACACAATGTCCCCACCGAGGGCAATTTTGAGCTCGACTGGTGAGCCTAGCGTTTTGATCTTGCCCCCGTCGATAATCGCAAGTCGATCGCAGAGTTGATCGGCCTCATCCAGATAGTTGGTCGTCATCACAATCGTCATCCCGCGGGCTTTGAGCATTCGAACGTACTCCCAAATCCGGAGACGGCTTTGTACGTCGAGGCCAAGTGTGGGCTCGTCGAGAAACAAGACTTTGGGGTCAGGCAGCAATCCGCAGGCGATATCGAGCTTGCGTTTCATCCCACCGGAATAGGTCTTGGCCGGCCGGTCCGCATGGGCCTCCAGTTCGACCAGTGTGAGCAGTTCGGCGATGCGTTTGGCCGCTTCTTCTTTCGTCAGATGATAGAGCGCGCCCAGCAATTGTAAGTGTTCACGTCCGGTGAGGAACCGGTCGATCGCGCGTTCTTGGGGCACGTACCCGATGAGGGTCCGAACCTTGTCCGCATCCCGCACCGTATCGTACCCCATGACCGTCGCCGCGCCCGATGTCGGGTGCAGCAATGTGATGAGGGTGCGAAGCGTGGTGCTCTTGCCTGCGCCGTTCGGTCCCAGCAGGCCAAAAATCTCTCCTGCGTAGACCTGGAACGAGAGGTCATCGACAGCCTTATAGCTGTCATAGGTTTTGCTCAGATGGCTGACGTCGATTGCGATGGTCCGATCCATTTAGTCCAAGCCCTTTATGCCGTGAGGTTCGTGGAGCATGAATTGAACCAGATCGTTCAATCGACGAGCTCGTTGGTGGAGCCCATCCGCTTCCAGTAAAAATTGTTTTTCCAAGGGGGTACAGTCCAAATAGGTTGAGAGAGTATTGACCAAAACTTCATCACTGACTTCTTCGCGAAAAAACCCTTGCCACGCTGCACTATCTTCTCTCGCCTGAAGGTACCGTCCAAGCACATCGACCAGCGCTTGCCGAACGCCTTTGGCCAGCCCCTCGGTGGAGCACATGGGCGTGACCTGAATCGTCGCTTCGCGATAGGGCTTGTCGAAGTGTTCTTCGGAAATCTCGCACCGTTCGAGCCCTTGTAGCAAGATGTTGGAGCGCCCGTCCGGCAAGGGTTGTACGCTCACGATCCGTCCGATGCATAGCGCGGGATAGATGGCCGGATTCCCATAGTAGTCCGGCTCCCACCCTTCTTTCAGCAGCGCCATGGCAATACATTGACCGCCCATTGTCACATCAGCGATCATCTGGCGATAGCGTGGTTCAAAAATATGGAGCGGCAGATACGTCCTGGGGAAAAAGACCACGTTTGGTAACGGAAACACCGGAAGGCGATCGGGAATTGGAAACGGTTCGACATGTTTGGACGAACTCCAATCAGACGGCCCCCGCTCATGATCAGCCTGCATGGCTCACGATAGCTGACACGTGTGAAAATTGTCAACGCCGTTTGCTCGGCGTCGAGCCAAGAGCAAATTCGAAACATCGCTCTGAGACAGTCGATTGGTTCATAGGTCGGATGCGTGATATAAACGATGCACCGGGAGGGCTCAGGTTACGTGATCCATTTACAATTGGCTGACGAGACAAGGCAGCGCGTGACAGACTGGGGACGGATCCTCATGGTAGTCCCTGTCTTGCTGAGCCTGACTTTGCCGACGGCGCTCGCCGCAAGTCCGGCTTCCGCACCCTTTCAACCGGCGACTGCCGGCTATCGGTACGAGTTTCCCAGAGACCATGGATCGCATGCTCGCTATCGAACCGAGTGGTGGTACTACACAGGCCATCTGCGGTCGAAAAACGGACGAGCATTTGGCTTTGAATTGACCTTCTTCCGTCGAGGGGTGCCGCCTGACGACATCAAAACTCTGCCGTCCAAATGGTCGATCAGCCACCTCTATCTGGCCCACTTTGCCGTGACCGATATCAACGGGAAGAAATTTCATTTCTCGGAAAAGTTCAGCCGGGATGGGTTGGGGAAGGCCGGTGCCGACGAGTCGCGGCTTCGCGTCTGGATCGATGATTGGCGCGCGGAGGCTGCCACGGACTCGACCGGCTCTCATACCGTGGTCGCCCACGACGAAACCCATTCGCTCGCCCTCACACTCCAACCGGCCAAGCCGCTCGTCACCCACGGCGCAGCAGGTATTAGCCGAAAAGGGAAAGATGTCAGTCAAGCCTCTCACTACTATTCGTTTACCAGACTCGTGACAACGGGTAGCCTGACGATCGACGGCGAACAGTTCGAAGTGACGGGTCTCACCTGGATGGATCATGAATTCGGGTCGGCCGAACTCGGGACCGATCAAGTCGGATGGGACTGGTTCAGCATCCAGTTGGAAGACGACACCGAGCTCATGCTGTATCGGATGCGGCGGAAAGACGGCTCGTCCGATCTGGCGTCTAGCGGGACCACCGTGTCGCCGGATGGACGCACTCGACATCTGGAGGTGACAGACTTTCAGATCGAATCGACCGGCACTTGGACCAGCCCTGAGAGCAAGGCCACGTATCCCAGCCGATGGAAGCTGACATTCCCGTCACTCGACCTTGTGCTGGATGTCACGCCGCTGCTCGCAGATCAGGAATTACGCACCTCGCGCAGCACCAAGGTTTCCTATTGGGAAGGGGCGGTGGCTGTGACGGGGACTAAACAAGGCAAACCCATCAAGGGCCAAGGCTACGTCGAGCTGACCGGCTATGTCGAACGCCTCAAGCTGTAGGGAGAAAGGCCGCATAGTCGAGTCACAAGACACCCGCGATCAGCCCACAGCCGACCACAATCAACAGAGCCGAGACCATCAACTGGACCGATCGGAGCGTGACCTTCTTGAGCATCTTTGCCCCGACGTATGCCCCGGCAAAGGCAGAGATGCTGGCA
The DNA here is from genome assembly GCA_005116745.1 of Nitrospira sp. Lineage (NCBI taxonomy): Bacteria > Pseudomonadati > Nitrospirota > Nitrospiria > Nitrospirales > Nitrospiraceae > Nitrospira > Nitrospira sp. Next base: position 496,857 of record SWDS01000006.1, read on the forward strand.
CCGATAACCAACGGCCACTCAACGGCATCACCATGAGCCGAGACGCTGACACCGTAGATGACCATGCGAGAGAGATCGACCATGACAGCCAGCACCACTCCAGTAGCCACAAACGCCTCTTTCTCTAGACCCGCCTTAATCAGGAACATGCTGCGGAAAGCGCCTTGATGCCCCGACAATCCGCCGAAGAACCCGCTGATAACGCCGCCGAACGGAAGCCATTTGCGACCGAGCGCAGTCTTCGAGAATGTCGGGGAGAGTTCCAAGATAACAAATAACACGATGAGTGCACCGATGATTAACTTGAGCACTGAGACCTGCCGATTGCTCCCGAATGCGTGGTATTCGTAGATCGGGTTGACTTTCCCCAGATACGTCAGCAATGCAGCTCTCACAAAGGCTGCCGCAATTGCGGGCAACCCGAACTTCAGCAGAACCGAAGCGTCCGCTTTTCTGCCGAGCAGTCCAATCTTGAAGAGGTTGTTCGCCAAATGGACCATGACCGTCATCGCAATCGCCAATTCTAGGGGAAAGAAGAGGGCCACCACCGGCATCAGCAGCGTGCCGAGCCCAAATCCTGAAAACAGCGTGAGAGCGGAAGCAAGTAATGCTGCGATGCAGACGCTGAGCAGTTCTACAGTGATCACCGAGAGAGGGTGAAATGAGCACTCTGGCAGATAGTAGATGGGTTTGAGTCTGAGAGGCTAGTATAACGTCACGCTCCAATGGGCCCTGGCCGGTGTCCAGGGGTGAAGAATATTATTCGAAAGAGCACAGCGCCTGTCTGCTCTAGGACCGTCGAGCATCAAATTGTAACAAGTCAATACTCATGCCTGAGACGCACGAGGATATTTCGGATTGTCGACTATTGTGCTTGTCCCCTTATAGTTGTTTTCATAGGTGACTGTAATCTACTAGGGAGGGGCAACCACAGCTTGAGCCCTGAGCTCCCCCGTCTGTGAAGACGGGGGAGCTACCTACAGCTAGAGCTATCCCATTCCGGGTCTGTGTTAGATCAAATGTAATATCTAACACACACCGTTATTGCATATTTGGATAGCCCGTATCAGCGGCGTGCCACTAGGGCCGGTCTTTATAAGTTGAGCTTCAACATAGTAAACATTGTTAGCGAAATCAAAATCAGGTTTGTCACAGTTGAAAAGTATAGCACGCCTCTGGGCTGTGGTTTGGGGATCAAAATCGTTACTATTAAGTTCTTCCAGGAGAGTAATTACTCCAGTGGAAATATTTAATTGCTGGAGACGCACAATAACCTGTGCGTCTGGTCCGTTATCGGCTAAGCGAACTGCTAGAGTCTTGGTATTCCTGTCCCCTCCAAAAACTCCGTCCATTGCCACAACATTGTAGCGAATATCTACCGTACCCTTAGAAACCCCACTACGGACCGCCGCCGTGTTGGAGCTGAGAGCAACGATACTTAGGTCGGCTTGGTCCACGGTTCCATCGGAGCCCACCATCGTCCAACACTTCGCCACCACCTGCGCATATGCACTTGCGGCATAGCAGAGCAGGGCTAGGCCTATGGCGATAACAGGTAGAAGGGTTTTCATTTTCCAGACGCGCACCAATTTTTGGATCAGCATTGCGTTACCTCCCTATGTTTAATTAATCCAAGTCTTACTCAAGGCAGGATATATGCCGGAAATACGCAAGCCGAGCCGCCCAGACTTTTCCGCAACTTACGAGAATGCTAGAGTTGGCTTGAGGGGATTGAGAAAAGAACTGTATCTGAAAAGATTCGGGATTGAATCAAAAACGATTCACATGTGATGAGGGTGAAAGTACTTCCTCGTGGAAGGGCTAAGAGTCATTTGAAGAGGAAGAAATAGGTATGAGAGTGTAGTTCTAAAAAATGGCCCACTTCATTCGGAGGCTACCAACGCAATGCCCCTCGGACTCCTGTTTTGCCAATGTGGATGCACGCTGAGTATTATGCCATCGATGTGACGACTATCTAGAATGCGAGGAGGCGACATGATCATTGCTCCGATCAAAACAGCCCGAGACTATGACCGGACGTTAACTCGTATTGAACAACTGATGGAGGCGAAGCCAGGCACGAAAGCTGGTGACGAGCTGGACGTACTCACGACGCTCGTCGAGGCGTACGAAGCGAAACATCACGCGATTTATCCTCCCGACCCGATCGAGGCGATCACATTTCGGATGGATCAACTCGGCATGACGCGGAAAGATTTAGAGACGGTACTGGGTGGGCGAGGACGTGTGTCGGAAATCCTGACGAAGAAGCGAAATCTCTCGCTTGAGATGATTCGTCGACTCCACCGCAAGTTGCGCATCCCCCTGGAAAGCCTTATCGGCACGGCGGCCTAACCACTCCTTCACCTCGCCAACGGTGGCGTTCAGCCCTTCCCGGCTTGACGCCCGTCAGATCCCTGTGGTTAGGTCCCACCACCATGCGACTGCTTCACACTGCCCGTACGCTGGCCTTGATCACGCTCCTGATTTCCGTTCTCGGCTGCCAAAAGGAAAGCGAGTCGGTCGTGTCGATCGCGCTCCATCCGACCAACGCGAATATCCTCTACGTCGCTACCAACGACGCGGTCTATAAGTCACGCGATGGTGGCTCGACCTGGGAGCGATTCCCAAGTTTCAGCGCACGTAGGGTGACGACGCTGGCGCTTGATCCGCTCCTGCCTGCCACGATCTATGCCGGCACCATGGGGGACGCGGTTTATAAGAGTCCGGATGGCGGGCAACATTGGCTGCCGCATAATGTTGGTCTGAAAGAGCACGTCTCGTTTGTGAATCAGTTTGTGTTCCATCCCATGCTGAGCGAGAAGATCTATATTGCGACGACTGTCGGTGTGTTCTTCACAAAAGATGCAGGCCGGGAATGGGAAGAACGGATGAACGGGATGAAGGAAGTTCACATTGTGACGGCCATCGCTATGAATCCCAAAGCCCCTACCACCCTGTACGGCGGAACAACGGGCGGGATGTATCGCTCAGAGGATGGAGCGATGTCCTGGAAAAGGATCAACAACGGGTTGATTCCCGAGAGCGAGCTGATGGCGTCCATGGCGTTGGGCGTGAATGCCATTGAAATCGATCAGACGAATCCTACTATCGTTTACGCGGGGACGACGAAAGGGCTGTTTCGCACGGTCAATAAAGGTGAACAATGGGAGCGGATTGGACAACCCCTCCCGGATCCCTTTATCAGCAGCATTCTGCTCCATCCCACAGAACCGTCACAGCTCTATGTTGGTGGGCCGAAAGGAGTCTGGAAAAGTTCGGATAGCGGAAAGACGTGGCAGGCGATCAACCAGGGCATGACAACCCTGAACATTCGCGCCCTGGCCATGAACCCGAAGAATCCGCAATTGCTCTACGCCGGCACGAACGGTAGTGGGCTCTATCGTTCCACTGATGCCGGCGCGACGTGGGCGGCGGTGCCGCTCACTGCCGCGCCGGTTTCGAGTCAATAACTGCTTTTTGCGCCTGCTTCTCCATGCTGGTAACGGCCGCTATAGGAGACCATGCGGTCTGAGAGCGTTTTCCACTCGTCTGCGGTCATCAGGTCCTTCATCTTGAACCGAAGGCTCAGTACCCTGGCCGAGCTTTGCGCCCGCTGAATGTTTGCCTCGTTCACGATTTTTGAAAATTCGTCAGGTGTCGCGGTATAGCTGGTATTCAGAGTGTAGAGCTGCCGATGATAGGCCCGCTCCTGCGCACGGCCCTCCTTGAGCTCCTTGATGATCTCACCGACGTAGGCATTCACACCCTTCGCCTTCTCGGGATCTTGCACGGTCCGATTGATCAATCCCTCCATATCTTGCTGGCCCTTCTGCCAATAGGCGTCACTCTTGCCGCCTCCCGGCATGCCGTGGTGGTGAGACGAGCACCCAACCAGCACCATCAGGGTGAGCGCACTGAGTAAGCCGCCAAACATTCGTTTCATGCATGCCTCCTATTGAGAGTTGTTCCTTGCCTTCTTCATACCGTATTATCCACATGATTACTATGGCCGATCCCACACCTACCTTGTCCGATCCCAGTCAGATTCTGAAGGAGGAGTTCCGCCGGCATCTAGAGATGTTCTATGCCCATCTTCAATTGGCTCCACCCTACGAGAGCGTAGAAAAAGCGATTCGGATGCTGACCACCATCGTGCATGCCCTGCCGAAGGAAGAGCAAGTTCGAATCGTCTCCGATCCGACCCTACACTGGCAGCAGTTTGCACAGGCGTTTCATGCATCAGGGCTTGCGAAGAAGCATCGGGGAATCATTGCCGGCCTGGCCCGTAACCGCTTAGCCTTGAGCTTGCCGGCCGAATACGATCACTTCTTGAATTTATTTCTTACCTGAGAAAAAGCGCAACGGGCGAACTAGGAAGAGGAGGAGATGGGAAGTGCGACGGCATCTCGCAATTCGGCATAGACTTTCATGAGGCGGCTGTCTTCAAGCCGATACGCAAGGGCCATCGTGACGAGTCCAAAGGCCAGCACAAGGGCGGCGAGAGCAATGACCGTGACACCCGTGAGGGTTCCCCCCAGTGAAGCGAATCCTCCGTCCAGGGCATATTGCACCACGAAGGTCAGGGACCCGATCAAGACGACCGCAAACCATAGGAGCGTCATGATGGTTGACGACCACGGCATCCGCTTCACGCACAGCGTGTTCAGCGACTGATCCTGTGGCGAAAGATGAATCAGCCCTTTCACCGGCCAGGCGGTCCTGAACCGCCTGGAGAACAATCGATACTGGGGGCGGATTGCAATTTGGGAGAGCTGTGGATAAAACCAGGCCACTCCATGCGGAAGCATCAGCACCCCTTCGGGCGTGAACCGATCGTCTAGGGTTGTGAGCGCGGCTCCAGGCCACTGGTCCGGATTGCTTGCGACACGGCACCCGTACCGAATGGCGTCCGGGGTCAGCCGAATAAAATACAGCCAATCACCGACGATCAGTCCGATAAATAAGAGCCCTGCGAAGAGGCCCGCCAGTATCATACATGTAGCTATCACATAGGAACGAGCCATGAATCAAGGCGGGTAAGCCCCACATGACCGATAGTACCCATATGTCATTGGGACAGCATTTCTTCCTCAGATCTCGCAAGAATCTGTTGACTCGCTGAAGAGAGATTGGCTACAGTACCGGCGACGCCGTTCCGGGCGGGCCGTGTACCGTGTAGATTTCCCGCCTCAATTTCCCCCCCCCGCGTCGCCATGGCGGTTTGCCGCCTCTGACAGAGTGAGGATTGCAGAGAGCGAATTGTGTGAAGTTTGGAGGAGAGCATGGATCCCATCAAGATTGAACGTGTCTACACCTCCTACGCGGGGTTCTACGACAAAGTGTTTGGGAAAGTGTTCCATGAAGGGCGTGAATCAGTCGTTCGGAATCTCAATGTACAACCCGATGAACAGATTCTCGAAGTCGGTGTGGGGACTGGACTTGCGCTTCCCATGTACCCTCGCCATTGCCGCATTATTGGGATCGACGTATCCGAAGGAATGTTGGCTAGGGCACGGGAGAAGGCGGAAACTCACTCCCTCGACCACGTCCAGCTTCACCGCATGGATGCAGGCGCGATGGAATTCGAGGATGATAGCTTCGATACGGTTGTGGCGGCCTATGTCGTCACGGCGGTGCCAGACTATCGAACGGTGGTCAGTGAGATGATTCGGGTTTGCCGTCCCGGTGGCCGTATTATCATGCTCAACCACTTCAGCAATGGCAACAAGGTGATCAATGCGATGGAGCGAGTGATCTCGCCGTTGACCAAGCACCTGGGGTGGCGGACCGATCTGTCGCTTAGTACCGTGTTGGAAGGGACGTCGCTCCGCATCGCTCGCAATCAACGGGTGAATCCATTACGGCTTTGGGCCTTGGTGGAGTGCATCAACGGCAAGGGCCAGCGGACTAACGGGAATGGCACGGCACGCCCTGCCTCAGGGTATGTGAACGGCAACGGACGTTACTCCCCCGAGCACGTACACTAATCAGCGTTCCCCCTCATCGCTGCTTATCGACTGTGTCGTGTCTGGAGTTCCCGAATCAACCATCCCTCCCATTCACGACCGGGGATGATCGTTGTACCGACGAGACAGTCACCGACGAACTGTTGAGTGATTTGATCAGCCAGCACTTCGAGGATCCGGCTCATCCGCCGATCCTGAATCCCCATCACCCGTAGCATCAGACCAAAGCCTTGCCCCTCCAGTGGACCATAGCCCAGGACGTGGACCCTATGCTCCTCGCTGGCGGTAGAGTCGCCTGCTGGAATCAGATCGCCTTCCCACTGCACCGCCGGATGAATCGCGACTGTCCGCGTCGCGTCACGCCATGTGCACGGCAGACCGGCTCGATCCAGTTGGTGTAACAGCCACTCCACCGTGGGGCCTTCGGTCGCTCGGCCTTGGAATATCCATCGAGCGAACTCGGCCGCCTGATCGGCCGTCACGAATGGCGTGGCGATTTCATCCAGAGCGGCCTCATCGCACACCACGTAGAGCTCTCCCTGGGGATCGAACCAGAAGCGCATTTTCCCCGCAGTGAACTCCGTCTGGATCACGCCAAGGGATGAACAATCAGTCCCATCTTGTTCGAAGACGGAGAAATCCGTGACGCCGGTCATCGTGAGCTTGGCGACTCGGACGTATCCGCGAACCTCATAACGGATCGTGAGCGAGATGGTCGTACCGGCCGGTACTTCCCGTGTAGAGCCTTCGTCGAACAGACGGCGTTTGGAAATCTGCAGGTCGGTCACATATCCTGAGCGAAAACCGCCTGTATGCCCGATGAACCACCGAAGGTCTTCCACGTTCTTAATGGAGTGCTTCATATGACAAATACTAGTTCTGGTATGGAGACGTCTGCGACGCGTGTGCGCTCGTCCAGCACGATACCACAGCAGGACGCCGAGCACGCAACAAGGTTCTGACCTCGTAGGAGCCGTACCGTATGAGGCCGACCTTCTCGCACCAGGCGGCAGCGATTGCCGCTTCGTCCCGGCCTTGGTTGACCATGACGAATAAACCGTGAGAGGTGAGATTGCGGACTACCCGAGAAAACAATGTGTGTGGCGTTAACACTGAGAGCGGCATCCGCCAGGCCAGCACAGGGTCCGGCGTCACGAAGGGATACCACGCTGTGATGACGTCAGCCGGATGATCATAGCCGGCATAGTCGCCGACGACGAATTGTGTGTTCGGCAGGTCTTGGATATAGCCATGGGCATAGTCGAGGCGACTATACCCATTGGTGTAGATCCGGTACCCTTCCACTTCAACGCCGACCAGTTCCGATGGCTGAAAGAACGCATGCAAGGCGGCCGCATACCAGAAGTTACTCGACCCTATATCCTGAACGGCTCCACCTACTGAATAGGATAAGCCGAGCGCCGACCAGGTTCGTTCCAGCACCTCAAGATAGTCGTATTGCTTCAGGGCCGTCGACTGTTCTGCCTGCTGTTCGAATCCTACACAGAAGCGTCGTTGGAGCGAGGCGATACGTGCTTGCTGAATGCCGCTCAGTTGAGAAAGCCGCCTGACCGGTCGTTCACGATACGCTCCTCGTGACCAGGCGAATCGTTCCCCAAGGTGGTACCAGAATGCGTGATAGTGTGAGCGTACCCTCTGCTGAAACGAACAACGAGGAAGAGTATCCAGAGTAATTTGTGGGCAGGTCAGAGGGATATCGCACATCGTGGGGTCTACATCGGCAGCTGGAAGAGCCATGATATGTACTTGTCGGTCGGTCGACGGAAGGGCTAAAGTCGGAAATGGGGGAGGAGAGGTAAATCGTCAGGCCCGAGCGAGGTGCTTTTGGTACACCATCAAGTCATTTGGAGAAAAACAACAACATGTCTCTTCATAGACCGACGAAAGGCCGGCCATAGTGGTACGGACTGAGTCGATCGCCACGTTGGCAGCAAACTCGATGGGATAGCCGTAGATGCCGGTGCTGATGCTGAGAAAGACGATGGTCTGAGTTCTATTTTCGGTTGCGATCTCAAGACTGCGGCGATAACAGGAAGCGAGCTGTGCGGGTTTGCCATTGTTCCCACCCGTCCAGACCGGTCCGACGGCATGGATCACGTATCGAGCAGACAAACGATAGCCTCTCGTCAACGTCGCATCGCCTGTTGGACAGTCGCCAAGCACACGACATTCCTGTGCCAATTCTGGCCCCGCTGCGCGATGGATTGTTCCGCACACCCCACGGACGGGGAGTAGAGAAGCATTGGCCGCATTTACAATAGCGTCAACGTTGAGTGTAGTAATGTCGGCGCAGATGACGAAAAGGACGTAGTAGTGGAGTCTTCATTTGAGGCCCAAGTAATCAAAGCCTGCGGTCTTATAGCAGGGCTCTGAACTCATCAACACTCAGACCGGCGTCACGAACGATTCCACCCATGGTGATCGCATTGACGGGATTGTGGCGAGGGATGGTGAGGATGCGTTGTCCATTGCTCATCACGATATGCTTTCCTTGACGGGCGACACGAAAGCTGGCCTTTTCCAGGGCTCGCACGGCAGCGAGGTGATTGACTCCGGGAATCTTTGGCAACGCTACACCGCGACTTCGATCTCGCGCACGTCTTGACCTCGGATTTCATCCTCAACGACGGACAAGTATTCGCGGATAGCATCCTGGATATTCTGAATAGCCTCCTGTTCCGATGCACCTTGGGACCAGCATCCAGGCAGGCCGGGAACAGAAACTGCGAAACCTTCCTCAGATTTGTGCAGGGCGATGCGGTATTTCATGCTCACCTCTTTCTGAGAATCTACCGTGGCCATTTGTGCAAAAAGCCTACACTTTGAGCCTAGCCGAAGATAGTGTATGTATCCCTCAGGCGAAAGTCCAGGCTAGAGCCTTTTTGTTTCACTTGCCTCAGGTCAAACAGACGTCCAAAGATTGTCTGTTCCCAATATATTTACTTCGAAGGCCATCCCGCCTACGGATGATTGACCGCCACGATGACGGCAGACGGTGCGAGATTACGGATCTCCACGAACGCGGTGCCGTCGGAGTGGCGCCTGATGGGGAGCTGTGAGCCGACCGGATGGGCGATCCCAGCCGATGTTCCAGCCCCAGCCTCCATGCTATTCGCAACGACAGTAAACGCCATGTCAGGCTGGTTGAGATCTGCGTCTACCATCACATCACCACCACGTATTTGAGTCCCATGGGCGTTGACAATGCACAAGGCCTCTTCATCACTGAGAATTCTTGACCATGCGACAAGTTCTCCAGCCTCTCGAAACAAGAATGGCCCGTCGAATAGCGAGATCGGTCGTAAATATTGCCGTCCTACGCGCAGCACCGGAAAGCGTTGGCGAATGGCAGCAAGGGCTGCAAGCCGGCGGTAGGCGTGAAAGTTTGGATCGAAGCAGTGGGCGCCCGCCGTTCCGAACGGTCCGAATCCCGGCAGGGTTCGGTCCAGTCCATTGGCTGCTGTCAAGCCTACAAGCCCGGAAGCCCGAGGATGCTCCGGGCCGAACATGGCTTCGCGCAGGTACCGATCGGCATGGTCACCACCCTTCCAGCCTGGAAGGAAACGCTGTTCCGACTCCTCAGGCCCGGCGAAGGATTGCTCCGTCCCATAATAAATGCAGGGAATACCCAGCGTAAACAGCTGTAACGCCACGCCGGCGACAACCTGTTCTTCCGAGGCTGCTTCGCTGGAGAAGCGGATCTTGTGACCGAACACATGGTCGTGATCGTCCAGGATGGAGACATGCCGCTGACCGATATTCCGATGCGATCCCATCTCCGCTGTGCCGGCATCGAAGCCATCGAAGTATGTCTGCGGAGGTGCCAGCCCCTTCGCCACATTCTGAAGCGTCATCCGCATCCCGCCGATATCGAGAGCTGCATCAAGATTGCGTCCAAGCACATCAAGGTAGCGATCTTGCGCAAAGTCACCCCCCGCGATTTCCCCTACGAGCAAAAAGTTAGTTTTGCCAAGATTCGCAGAGAACTCCTTGATGGCACCGCAGAAATTTCGCCCCTCCTCGTAGGACACATGTTTCAACGTATCAATGCGGAAACCATCGCAATCCGTCAGGGCAATCCAGTAGCGATAACAAGCCGCCAGATGATCAAGGACCCCCGGCGCACTGAGCGAGAAATCCCGTAGCGTGAAAAAGTCCGTTCGCTTGTGCTCCGCATTCGGATCGTCCAGGCTGCCGCCCCCGAGATTTCCAACGCCTGCCCGAGTATAGGAATCGATGGCCTGCATCTCAGCCGGCCAGACTCCGGCCTCATGGTCATCCACATGGTTGCCGATTTCTTCCCCGCTCCGGCCCAGCCATGAACCGAATGGGTAGCGATCCGGAAACGGTTTGTAGACAGGTTCCTTGACCCCTCCTGGATAGACCCAATTGAACCCGGAATGGTTGAAAATAATGTCCAGGATGATCCGCATGCCACGAGCGTGCGCCGCCTCGACGAGGGCGACCAGATCGTTTCTCGTGCCGAATCGAGGATCGACATCTAAGAAATGTTGAATGCCGTAACCATGAAACGTATTAAGGTGACCGCGCTGCTTAAATATGGGGCTCAGCCAGAGTGCCGTGACACCCAGGTCCTGCAGATACCCAAGCTTGGATTCCACACCTTTCAGCGTTCCCCCTTGCCACCGATGCGCGCCGGATTCGGCCCAGCGATCCCATCGCCACGGTTGTCGGTGGTGCCCGAGAGGTCGAAATGTCGTGCGACGGGTACGATCAAGGAGAGGCCTGGATGCCTCCTGCCCATCGCTGAATCGATCGACGAGGAGAAAGTAGAGGACTTCGTCGCGCCAGTCTCCTGGCGACGAGTGAAACTTTACGCGTCGTGGCAAGGCGATGTCTGTGAGGTTCCGAGGTACTGGCTGACTAAGGAGAGTTTGAGCAGCGGGAGTAGGCATGTAAGACCGCTCATGTGTTCGGGTGAGAGATTCTTTGCTTGCTGCGTCCGTAGAGGACAGTGTATGTATCCAGTTAGCAAAAGTCCAGGTTCTGACGCTCGGTCACGATCATTCATCCGGACGCGTACATGACAAAGGCCATCTGTCTCCAACACGTTCCCTTTGAAGGTCCGGGAGCTTTTGCAACGGCTCTTGCCAAGCGTGGCGTGAGCCTTGAATATTCTCTCGTCCCGAAGGAAGGCGTGCCTCACGATACGGGGGATCTCCTGATTGTGATGGGCGGGCCGATGTCAGTGAATGATTCTGACGCATGGATTGCCGAAGAGGCCGCCTTCATCAGATCTGCGCTTCTGTCCAACAAGCCGGTGATCGGCGTGTGTCTAGGGAGCCAGTTCATGGCAAAGGCGCTCGGTGCGACGGTGAGATCAGGCAAGGCATTGGAGATCGGTATGACACCGGTTCGTCTCACTGATGATGGAAAACAAGATCCAGTGTTTGGCGCTGCGCCTGAGGCATTCGAGGTTTTTGAATGGCACGGGGAAATCTTCGACTTACCCCGTGATTGTGTCTCGTTGGCTGGATCCGAGATTGCGCCACTGCAGGCGTTTCGCTATGGAGATCGTGCCTACGGCCTTCTCTTTCATTTAGAGATGGAAGAGACGGGAATCGACTCATTGTGCCGAGAATGTGCCCCGGATTTGATGAAAGCGCATCGTGCTGCACAGGAGGTCAAAGCCACCGCGTTGCCGCGGCTCCCACAACTTCATGAAATGGCTGATCGACTCATCGGCCATCTTCTTAACCCTACACGTTGATTGCCAGCGTTGCTCTGAAGTAACCTAACGCATTCAGTTTGAACGTGTAACAGTGAGAAGGTTCTTTCCGCATGTTCTAACTTTGTCACGTTCCAATATGTGAATTCATCTCGAAAGGAGCCAAAGGAATGGCCGGTTTTCCGATCGAAGTTGCCACACGCATCAAGACGCTGCCTCCCTATTTGTTTGCCGCGATCGATAAGATGAAGCAGGAGGCCATTGGCCGGGGAGTCGATATCATCAATCTCGGGATTGGTGATCCAGATTTGCCGACTCCGACTCCGATTATCGACAGTTTGGCGAAAGCAGCGAAGGACCCCAAGCACCACCAGTACCCCTCCTATGAAGGTATGTTGTCTTTCAGGAAAGCCGTGGCTGGTTGGTACAAACGCCGTTTCAATGTGACGCTTGATCCAGCGAACGAGGTCCTCGCGCTGATCGGTTCGAAAGAAGGGATCGGGCACATTCATCTTGCCTTTGTCGATCCCGGCGATATCGTGTTGGTTCCCAGCCCCGGCTATCCGGTGTATCCCGTCGGTACCGGATTTTCAGGCGGTGTGTCGCATCTCATGCCGCTGACAAAAGCCAATGGATTCCTGCCGGATCTGAATGCGATCCCAAAGGATGTGGCTAGGAAAGCCAAGCTGATGTGGCTGAACTCTCCGAATAATCCGACGTCCGTGATTATGACGAAGGACTACTTTAAGCGGGCCATCGAGTTCGCAGGGGATAATCAGATCATCATCTGCCACGACGCGGCCTACTCGGAAATCTACTACGATGGTGCGCGCCCATCGAGTTTTATGGAAGTAGATGGTGCCAAGGACGTCGGCGTGGAGTTCCACTCGCTCTCGAAGACGTACAACATGACCGGCTGGCGTCTGGGATTTGTCGTCGGTAACAAGGATGTTTTGGCAGGCCTCGGCAAGGTGAAGAGCAACCTCGACTCAGGCTGTTTTGAGGCGGTTCAAGAGGCCGGCATTACCGCGTTGGGCTTGGACGACTCTGTCACCGACGGCATCCGAAGGATCTACCAGGAGCGCCGCGATACGCTCATTCCTGGACTCAAGCAGCTGGGACTGGAAGTGGATGCGCCACCCGCCGCTTTCTATATCTGGGTGACGGTGCCGAAGGGCTACACCTCTACGTCCTTCACCGCCCATCTGCTGGAAAAAGCAGGGATCGTGACGACGCCGGGCAACGGCTTTGGCGCACCGGGCGAAGGCTATATCCGCATGACGGTCTGCACGACCAAAGAGCGGTTAGCGGAAGCAGTCGAGCGGATCAAAAAAGTGGGATTCTAATTCTAACTAGTAAGAGGGTGAAGGGTAAGGGGTGAGGCGAAAAGATACGGAGTTCGGCCCCTTACTCCTTACCCCTCACTCTTAACTCGCTATGGAGATGGTCTTCATCGGATTTGGATCGAACATCGGCGATCGAGTCGATTTTTGCGATCGAGCAGTGACGTTGCTCAGCCTCCTCCCACATTCTCGACTTCACGGCGTCTCACTGCTGTATGAAACAGAACCGGTACGCGACCAGATCGATTCCGGAGAGGGATGGTTCCTCAACGGGGTGGTGCAGCTTGAAACGAACATTACTCCCCGCAGCCTCCTCTCGACACTCCAGGAAATTGAACGGGCACTTGATCGAGATGAAGACAATCGGTCTGGTCCTCGCACGATCGACTTAGACATTCTCTTTTATGGGGCGCATGTGCTCACGGAGCCAGGACTGACCATTCCGCATCCTCGTCTCCATCAACGCCGATTCGTCCTGATGCCGATGAATGAACTGGATCCACTCTGGGTCCATCCGACGCTCAACCAATCGGTGGCACAGTTACTGACGGCGGCCAAGGACCAGTCTCAAGTGCGTCTCCTGTTCCCTCAGCCTTCAACCAGATACGGGTCACGTCCTGCCTGTAGTTCGCCACCCAACTCATGAAGATTATTCGTTCACTGACCCCCATGGCAGCCTGGAGCGAACAACACAGGCGAGAAGGTGTGAGGGTTGGTCTGGTTCCAACCATGGGTGCATTGCATGATGGCCATCGGGCACTGATTCGGGCAGCGCGGTTGCGATGCGACGCGCTTGTCGTCAGTATCTTTGTGAATCCTACTCAATTTGGGCCACAGGAAGACCTCGCCAAGTATCCACGTCCCATCGCGCATGACCACGCGATGTGCCGAAAAGAAGGGGTCGATGTCTGTTTTGAACCGACTGCGGAAGGGATGTACCCGAAGGGATTTCAAACCGTGGTCACACTTCCCACAATCGCACGACGGTGGGAGGGGGAGATCCGTCCTCATCATTTTTCCGGCGTTGCGACCGTCGTGACAAAGCTTTTTGGAATTGTCCGCCCTCAGGTTGCGCTCTTTGGGCAGAAAGATTTCCAGCAATCGGCGCTGGTCCGTCAGTTGGTGAAAGATTTGAATCTCGGTGTGGAGATGGTTGTCTGTCCTACCGTCCGTGAAAGAGACGGGCTTGCGATGAGCTCACGCAATGTCTATCTGTCGCAAGAGGAACGAGTGCGCGCCATCACGCTGTACAAGAGCCTGCGAGCCGGTGCCGAGGTGATTCGGAGAGGCGTCACCGATGGAAAGGCCGTACAGTCAGCGATGGCTCATGTTCTCAAGAAAGAACCGGCCATCACGATCGACTATCTGGCACTGTGCGATCCATCTACTCTGGAGCCTCTGTCCATTGTCACGTCGCGAGTTGTGCTGCTTGGCGCGGTGCGGATAGGATCCGTTCGGCTTATCGATAATCTTCTGGTCACCCTGCCGCGGCGGTCTTCCAAATAGAGCGAGGCGTCTTTAGGCGAGAAGATTGGGATGGAGGCTTTGTCCAACCAGTAAGCTGAGGATGACCTGACTGAGACGGTTCTTGTCATCCGCCACCATTTCGAGAAATCGGATGCCCATCGATTCTGGTCGCGAAGAACACACCATGGCCGTCCCAATCTTAATCGGTTCTTCATTGGAAGCCGGTTTGATGACCAGCTCGATAAACGAGCCCTGAGGCAAGGTTGCCGTCGTCTCGAGCGTGCACCCTCCCATGGATATATCCGTCACGCGATTGTCCATCCGCCTGGCGTTCTCTGCGAGGAGGTTGGCCCTGAACGACACGGGCAATCGTTTGTATTGCCGGCGATCCGAGACCGAGGGCTGGGCTGGACGCTGAGCCCGATAGACACGAAAGCGTGCGGTGCAGAGTTGGCACCGGAATGAGAACATCCTGAAGCGATTCAAAATTCGCTCGACGGTTCCCTCGTCATAGACGACTCGGACGTAGGGGGTTCCGCAACTTGGGCAGTGTGGATCTCTCATGAGCTCTGGGGCACACCGGCGGCATCATGTACCAATAGTCGCTCCGCCGGTCGTTGCTTCTGTTGGACCTCCACAATCGGTTGGATATTCGCTGGTGAATAGGTGGGGGGCTTCACCCATTTTCCATCCGCCCGCTTGTAGCCGCCGATTTTGCTCAGATTCGACCGGTGGACTTCCTGAAACACCGGTTCCATATCGATCCCGTAGGAAACTGCTGTTCCATAGGTCACATACAGAAGATCTGCCATTTCTTTGGCCACCTCAGCAAGATTTCCAGAGGCCATGGCTTCCTTCAATTCGTCGAACTCTTCCTGAATGAGTCGAACGCGAAGGTGTTTCGTCTCTTCACTCACATCCATCGGCGTTGTTTGTGTCACAATCTCGAACCTAGTGTGAAATGCTTCAACCATGGCTTGTTCGTCGGTCATGCTGCTCCTTCATTCAATATCAAACGGCAAGGTCTTACGCGGAACCACTTCCATCGACTCCAGCACCGGGATATCCCGATCCGACGAGACGCCCAATTCTTTGAAACGCCGAGCTGCGGGAAGAATGCGTGTTTCCAGAGAACCGACGGCTCGGTTATACGCCGATACGCTTTTCCCAAGAGCCTGGCCCACGTCGTTCATATGTTCAGCCAGCACCGCCATGCGTTCATACAGTTCTTTTCCTAACCGACCAGCTTCTTCTGCATGGGCGGTCATTCGTTCTTGGCGCCAGCCGTAGGCGACTGCACGGAGTAACGCAATGAGTGTTGCTGGAGTCGCCAACACGATTCCGTTTGCGAATCCCTCTTCAATGAGCCGGGGGTTCTGGTCCAGCGCCGCACCGAGGAATTGCTCACCTGGGAGAAACAGCACGACAAATTCCGGTGCACGGTCGAACTGCGTCCAGTACGCTTTCAGCGACAACTCATCCATACGGCTCTTCACTTGAGCTGCGTGGCGACGCAAGGCTTCCAGCTGTTGGGTCTCGCTCTGGGCTTCATGGGCATCAAGGTACGCAGACAGCACGGTCTTCGCATCCACGATAATTTGGCGTCCGCCAGGCAACTGTACGACCATATCCGGTCGGAAGCGCCCATCGTCGCCCGTGACAGACGGTTGTTCGATAAAATCACAGTGGTCGACCATGCCTGCCAATTCGGCGACTCGTTTCAGCGTCAATTCGCCCCATTGGCCTCGCACGGTCGGAGCCCGCAAGGCCTTGACTAAGTTTCCAGTCTCCAGCTGCAACCGTTGCTGCGATTCCGCTAGCGACTTCAAATGTTGATCCAATCCACCGTAGGCCGACTGCCGAGATTGCTCCAATAAGCGCAACTGTTCATCGTAGCGTTGCAGGGATTCTTGAAGTGGGCGGACCAGCGCATCGACAGCCTGCTGCCGTTGCGCCAAGTCACCCTCTGCTTTGACGTGAAGGCTTTCAAACGACACGGCGGCGAGCTTCAAGAATGCCTCGTTATTTTGCTTCAACGCTTCGCCGGATAGAGCTTGGAACGACCCCATGAGTTCTTGACGTGTGTGATCAATGAGGACTTTCTGGTCTGTGAGCTGGCGAGCGGCGTTCTCCATTCTGGTTTCCGCAGTGACCCGTGCGTGTTGAGCGTCGGACAACTCGTGGCGGAGAGAAGCAATCGCGTCTCGTTCTTGGTCTATCTGCCGTCGCAGCTCATCCACCATTGCTTCAGCCCGTTGAGCTTGAGGTCGGAGACGACTGGTGATCCACAGCCCGGCAAACACCCCGCCTAGGAGCAGTCCTGCTCCGAAACCGATAGAGAGGGGGATGATGTCAATGAGCGATTGATCCATGTCACCAGTCCCACTGCAATGAACTGCTACATATAGCGTGAAGACTCACAATTTGAGCGAAGACTACGCAAGGAATTGAAAAACGTCAAGGAGCAGAAGGCCTGGATCGATCAGCTCTAGTCAATGGCAAGTTATGGAAATGGCTCTATACGAATGGTCCCTAATCCGGCATCAATTGAGACCTGCATCCCATCAGCCAGTCGTGTCATAGCGTCTGCGACATTGACGATAGTTGGGAGTCCATATTCGCGCGCAATAATGGCTCCGTGAGACAGCGTACCGCCCATTTCCGCGATCAGGCCTCCAGCAAGACCGAAGAGAGGAGCCAAGCCTGGATCGATAACGGAGACTACCAGAATCTCCCCCGCTCTCACCTTGCCCCAATCTGCCGTTGAACGGATCGTGCGAACGAGACCTGCCACGGTTCCCACGCTAATCGGCATGCCCGACAGGATGCCGATCTGTTCAGATTTATCAGAGGTTATGGTCCGTTCGCTTGCCGTTTCCCAGTCGCAGATCGTGTCAGGAACTTCAAGTTGTGCGTTGTGTTCGTGCTCAGTTCGCAGTGCTCGAATCTCAGTTTTCCAGTCACGTGTGCTTCCAGCCAACAGGTCAGCTCGATCGCTGATCGTCAAGAAAAAGATATCGTCACGGTGGTTGAGCTGGCCCCGCTCGACCAGCAGTTCTCCGAGGCGCAACAAGAGGGTGCGAATCGCGATTGAGTAATACATCAGGTGGTGCCGGTTCGCTTCACGCAGAGCAAAGAACCGGCCCAATCTACGGTACCACCACAAGAACAGGGCCCATCTGTCCAGACGCCAGCCAATTTGCCGTTTGATCTGATCCAGCGCAGTGGTTCTGGTCTCGTCTTGGCGTGAGCGAATGGTTTCCTGAGAAGGAGCGGTGGAGATGAGTTGGGATCGCAAGATAGCGAGGATCGATTCCGGGTTATCGGCGAGACGCGGAGACATCACATCCGATTCGCCAACCGCGCGATGGCCATAATCTTCAAGGTATCTATCAAAGGTGCGCAGAAACCTGGTGCTGGCGAGAGCTATCCGAAACGTCGATGGGTTCCATGGTTCAGATATCAGAAATGCGTTCACCACTGCTTCATCTCTGGCGATGTCCGTAAGCTCAGCGAGCCGGAGAATCTGCTGGGCGCTGATGACGGTCCCTTGTCCTTGGAGGGCAGCATTCAGTAGACCTCTCCAGTCTGGACCAAGCCAGTGAGGTAAGTGCTGGCTGAAAATCTGTAGGCATTGCCCGACTCCCCCGGCAATACCGAACGTGACTTCACGGCCCTCTAGCCAGAGACCAAGCTTGTCGAGCTCGATCACTAGTTTCTCTACCGAGAGGTGCAGAATGTGATCACGACGATACGTTGCGGCCAGCGCCTTCATTTCCTCAAACAGACGCGGACCAGATCGTTCCACCCGTCGCATCTCTGCCCACACCATCCAACCCGCGCGGACAAAGGCTGACCCACTGAGTGGTTGGACCTGTGGCACGGTCTGTAGTGGCTCACCGCCCATCTGTTCGGTATTCATGGAGGGGTCTCCACGAAGCTGAGCGACGAGGATATGGAAAAGCGTGACGTTTAGATAAGGGCGCCCTTTGAGCACACGGACTGACGTGAGCCCGTCGGGGATACGGCATCCAAGTCTTCGATAGTGCGAGAGGATGTAGGCGTCCATGAACCGCTCAAGAAAGGAGAGGCTCAGCAGGCTCGGCAGTTCAGGCAGCGTCTCTTTGAAATTCGCGCGCGACCACTCGCAGTCATCATTGGTGAGATCGGAGGAAGGGCGAATGGCGGTAATCGGTCTGGCCTGCACGATCCACAATTGTCGGGTATCAAACGCCCATTCGAGATCCATTGGCTGTCCGAAGGACCGTTCGATGTGTTTGGCTGTCTCGGCGAGGGAAAAGAGCTGAACATCAGTGAGTGACGATTGGAGTGTGGCCGCTCCACTGAGGGGATCAGTGCGCAGTCCATCACTCGAAACCAATAGCCGCTCGAACTTACGGGCAAGTATGCGCCGACGAACCCGAATCGGTTGTCCTTCGTCGGTCACTTCTACGACATACTGGTCCGGCTTGACCGTGCCGTCGACCAGTGGTGCTGCGAGTCCTGGTACGGCGTTAATCGTCACCTGATTCGATCGTCCAGTCACGGGATGTATGGAATAGGCGACTCCGGCCGATTGCGCTTCGACCATCGGTTGGACCACCACCGCCATTCTTGGCGCCGTGTGGGTGCTTTGCCGAACCTGGTAGCTCACCACTCGTTCTTCCCAGAGCGAGGCCCAGAGGTCTTTGATCGCAGCATCAATATCGAAGAGAGCCACGCCAAGGTGTGTGCGATAGAGCCCAGCGAAGCTGGTATGCGCCATATCCTCATTCGTGGCTGATGACCGGACGGCCCAGCGAGTGTTTGGCGGCTGATGAAGACCTTGGAGCGCAGTCAGACAGTGAGCGGCAAGTTGGGAAGTCTCTATCCGTCCAATGCGAATCTGGCAGTCGGCCAGCGCCGACGCTCGCTCGTTTCCTGATAATGCATAGGCTTTCTGCCACTCCTCATGCTCAATAAACCCTGACGCATGCAGGCTCTGTGTATAGGCCTCTGTTGTGATGCAAAATCCTTGAGGAGCAGAGAAGTCGGCTGTAATGAGGCGAGCGAGTCCAATGGCCTTGCCTCCCACAAGATTGAGATCGGTACACTGAGACAAGGGAAGGACGATGGGACGGGTCATAGCCCGGCATAGTAGCTAGAGCAGGAGGAGAAGGTAAAGGTCGTTCACGTTGGTTCCTGTCGGGCCGGTATGGATATGACATCCAAGAGCTTTCAAAGCAGGGTAGGTATTATGCCGATCTAAGGAGGCGCGGAGATCAATGCCGAGTTTCTTTGCTCGTGCGACGGTGCATCCAGTGACAATCGCCCCGGCTGCATCGGTGGGGCCGTCGGTTCCATCGGTGCCTAGGGCTACGATCCATGTATTGGGGAGACCGGCGATCTCCAATGCCGCAGAAGCGGCGAACTCCTGGGCACGCCCACCCTTCCCACGGCCCGTGACTGTCACGGTGGTCTCGCCTCCCGCCACCACGCAACAGGGGCGTTTCAAGATGCCATGCCCTTCGGTAATCGCCTTGGCGAGGTCCGTCAACTGCTTCACTGCCACGCGCGCTTCTCCCGTGATGGGGTGGGAGACGAACTTCGTGTGGAGGTCCGCCTGTTGTGCGGCGCGCGCGACGGCTTCCAGCATGATCCGGTTGTTCCCGATGATGTGATGCTGCACGCTGCGCAATCGTCGTGACCCAGGCTTCAGAGTTTCTGTAGCATCTCCTTTTCGCCCTCGGTCCAAGTAGCGGCGTACGGCCTCGGGTACGGCACGCCAGCTTCGATATCGCTGCAACACGCCCACTGCGTCCGCGAATGTCGAGAGGTCGCCCGCTGTCGGTCCCGAGCCGATGGAACCGAGATCATCGCCGATGACGTCTGAAAGCAGGAGGGTCACAATCTTCGCCCGTGTTGACGCGGCTAGCCCGCCTCCTTTGATCAATGACAAATGTTTTCTCACGACGTTCATTTCGTTGATGGTTGCACCGCTGTGAAGCAGCAGGCGCGTCGTGCGCTGCTTATCAGGCAGCGTCACACCAGCGACTGGAGCCGGGAGCAGGCTCGATGCACCTCCGGACAGGAGCACGATCAGCAGATCTCGAGGCGTCAGACATTGTGTCAGACGCAGAAGCCGTTGAGTTGCGTGCAGACCCGCACGATCGGGAATTGGATGGCTGGCTTCGAGGATAGTGATCCGTTTGGTCGCGAGGGTGTGACCTGTTTTGACGATGACAAGTCCATCGTCCAGCCTTGGCCCCAGTGCAGTCTCTAATGCTTGTGCCATTCTTGCCGAAGCCTTGCCGGCACCGACCACGACAATACGGTCAATGTGTGAAAGGTTGTAGGTGCGACGGCCCACACGCAGGGAGTGGCGAGTAAGCGCGACGTGTTTGAGCAGGGCGTGGTAGGGATCGGCAGTACTCAGTCCTGCGGCGATCAGCCTGTGAAGAAGTGGCCGTGCCGGAGAGGAGGAGAGGCGAAGTCGCATAGCAAGAGCGTTACGGGGTCTTTTCTTGTTTGAAGCAGCGGCTAGGACAGGTCTGCCGAGGCACACGAATTTGATAGGTGCCATGAGGGAGCAGATCTTTCTTAAACTCGGGATTTAGCATCTTGAGCTCAAGCAGGTAGGTGCCAAACTCTTCGGCGATTGAGGTCAACGCGCGCTGGGATTCCTTGACATTGACTGTGATGGTTTCGGTCTCAAGCGGTATATAGAGGTCCTTCTTGGTCAATCCAAGATACTTCTCCGGCTGGGAGTAGATTTCCTTCGCGGCGATGATACGAGGGACATACCGCATCGTCTCGCGTGGGCCATGCATCTTCCAATAGTCGGCAATGTTTTGCTCTTTGAGCAGCTTGCGGACTCGTTCCTCGCCGGCATTGTAGGAGGCCATGGCCATGAACCAATCATTCTCCTGAAAGTCTTTGAGGTACTTGAGGTATTTCACGGCTGCTTCGGTCGACATTTCGAGATTGCGACGTTCATCTCGGACGGCGTCGCTCTTCAGGCGGTATCGGCGCCCTGTGGATGGGATGAACTGCCAGGGACCTGATGCTTTTGCTTTCGAGTAGGCGGCGGAAATGCATTTACTCTCGACCAGCAACATGTACTTGAGGTCGTCCGGCAACCCGGCATCAGCCAACTGTTTTTCTGCAGGAGGGAAGCACCGTCCAGTCCGTTTGGCAAGAATGATGCTTTCCCCTTGATCTTCCAAAAACTGATAGAACTCGTACTCGATCCGCTCTCTCACTTGCCAGTTATCCAAGGGAACCGACACGCCTGCAAATGTGATCTTATCGGGCAGCTTAAATGAACTTAGAAAGTACCGTTCTCCCTCGCGTTTGATTTCCGGCAAAATAACCAGACGGTCTTCTGGTTCGGGTTGTGAATCCAACAGATCCGGCAAGAGCAAATCCTTCTCCACGTCTGATTTGTGGCCACCATGATCTGCTGTTTCTGATGTGGCAAGAGCTGGAGGACACATTGACAGGATTATGAAGCCGATTCCAACTATAGAAAGCAAGGACTGCATACCACGGATGATCATTCTCGAACTCCTCTAGTGCATCCAGATACAAGCCGTCACAAAATGCAAAACTATGGTAACAGCTCACTTCATCACCAGCAAGCAAAGGGGCCTGTCCGTGTTACACTCTTCCCCCATATGCGAGCCTTGACCGTTCTGAACAAGACTATCACTGATTGCACGGCCTGTCCTCGGTTGGTCACTTATCGGAAGGGGATTGCACGGCAGAAACGGAAGCAATATCGTGATTGGACCTACTGGGGGCGGCCGGTTCCTGGCTTCGGAGATCACCAAGCTCGGCTCTATGTGCTTGGACTGGCTCCTGCGGCACATGGGGGGAATCGGACAGGCCGTGTCTTCACCGGTGATCGGAGTGGGGACTGGTTGTATGACGCCCTGTATCGGTATGGATTTGCCAACCAGGCCTTGTCGACACACCAAGAAGATGGCCTATCATTGACGGATTGTTACATTGGTGCAACCGTGCGGTGCGCACCGCCGGAGAACAAACCTGCGCCCGATGAGTTTCAACGCTGCAGCCAATTTTTACAGGATGAAGTTCGTCTCCTGAAAAATCATCGTGTGGTGATTGCGCTAGGAAAGATCGCCTTCGACCACTACCTCAAGACCTGTCGGGCACAAGGGCACGCTATGCCAGCGCCAGTCCAAAAATTTGGCCATGGAGTCGTCTATCGCTTACCCTGGGGCGTGATACTGCTGGGTTCCTATCACCCCAGCCAGCAAAATACGTTTACCGGGAAATTGACTCGCTCGATGTTTCACTCGGTGTTTCAGAGGGCGAGAAAAGAAATCGACTCGGCGTAGTGTAGGCGTGTATTAACAGGGCGGTTTCAAGTTCCAAGTGCAACGGGTGAATGGGAGCGGAGTTCCGCATAAACTTCCAGGGGCGTCGCAAAATTAAGACATTTTCGCGGGCGCGTGTTCAGCCGATGGGCAATGGCGTTCAACTCGCGCTGCGTGTAGCCCGACAAGTCCGTGCCCTTCGGCAAGTACTGGCGCAGCAACCCGTTGGTATTCTCGTTGGTGCCGCGTTGCCAGGGACTATGCGGATCGGCAAAAAAGATCTGAAGCGCACGCCGCTGAGCCAACTGCTCATGCTCGGCCATCTCTTTGCCCCGATCGTACGTCAGGGTTTTGCGCAGTGCGGCGGGTACGTGCCGGAGTGTCTTCGTGAAGCCCTGGCGGGCACTCGTCGCATCCGTCCCCTCCATCCGAGCTAGGATGACCAGGCGCGTCGTCCGCTCGACCAGCGTACCGATGGCCGACGTATTGCGAGCCCCCTTGAGGAGGTCGCCTTCCCAGTGGCCGGGCACCGTGCGGGTCGCCACCTCGGCTGGACGTGCGTCAAACCTTAGCCCAGTTGGGCCGGTCGTGTTGCACTTGGAGTTAGAACCTAAGCAGGTATTTATCGTCAGTTTGAAAGAAGAGTGGGGGGTGAGCGTCCGCCGAATGCGGAGCTCACCCCCACTAGACAACTACTACTGCTGCCCCTTCGCCTTCCAGTCGTCCAAAAACTTCTTCAGCCCAGCATCGGTCAGTGGATGTTTGAAGAGCATTTGAAACACACTGTAGGGCATTGTGCAGATGTGACCGCCTGCTAATGCCGCCTCGACGACGTGCTGCGGATGGCGCACGCTTGCCACTAATACCAAGGTCTTGTAGTCATAGTTTTTATAGATCGTTAAGATTTGTCGAATGAGCTCCATGCCGTTTGTGCTGATATCGTCGAGCCGTCCGATAAAAGGCGAGACGCACCAGGCGCCAGCTTTGGCCGCCAGCAGTGCCTGTGTCGGTGAAAAACAGAGGGTCACGTTCACTTTGATTCCCTCGGCCGCCAGGCGCTTCGTGGCTTTGAGGCCTTCTGGAATCAGCGGGCACTTGACCACGATGTTCTTGTGGATCTTGGCGAGCTCTTTACCTTCCTTCACCATGGCGTCAGCTTCCACACTCACAACCTCAGCGCTGATCGGTCCATCCACAATCTTGCAGACTTCTTCCAGCATTTCCCTGAAACTTCGGCCCTCCTTGACGACCAGGGAAGGATTCGTGGTCACGCCATCGAGTAATCCGAGGCTTGCCGCTTCATGGATTTCCTTGACGTTGGCTGTATCGAGATAGATTTTCATAATGGTCCCTTTCCTAGCGAAGAGATCGTGAGGTGATACTCTCTATTATCGGTCATTCTATGGAGAACTCAACGTCACTGCAAGAAGTTGATACGAAAGTTTGACAGGCTTTCGGGCGGGGGATAGAATTTTGCGGCTCACAGTACCCATTGGCCTTAGAGGAGCTATCATGATGCAACGATTTGTCTGGTTGCTGCTTTTCTCCCTGATCATTCCAGGCTGTTCAGGGAAGAACCCCTATCTTGAGGCATCGCTGAAACCGGCCGAGCTTCAAGGAAAAGATAAAGGCTGGTTCGAAAAGAACTGGGGTTCTCCAGACGGCAAGGCCTCCAGGTTTTTTGGTGGAGAGACCTGGACCTACTATCGTATCGCTGGCGGAAAATCAGGACCTCCATTCTTTAATTTCTCTCCCAATCAATGTCAGATCACCCTCAAGTTTGACAAAGAGGAGAAACTTTCTGACTACACCTACTCTGGCTGCTAGCCAACTTATTGTTGAAACTACTGGCGTATTTCTTCCACGATAACAAGTTCAGGTAGCGTCTAAATACATCTGTTAGACGGGGTGCTCACTCCGAAACCTCGCCGCACACTCCGGGCCGCAAAAACAGTACTCACGGGTACCGATTGTCTCGATCACGGCGATTCGCTTTGGGACGAATATGTGGCACACTGGATCCTCGACCATCTGATCTTGTTCTTCATCTTGGACTGGTACAGGCGATTTCTTCTGGCCATCCTCAATCGGCTTGTTGAATCCACGAAATATTTGTCGGAGCAGGAAGTAGAGGGCTGTGAAAAGCAAAATAGCTAGGATTAATCTATACATAGTGGGATATCCAATTGTGGACCACAATCCTATGCGAGTAGGGTAGGCCTGTCAAGAATAGACCTGTTGCAGATCGTAAATCAGACCGATGAATAATGCGCAAATGGCCTACGATACTAGGTCTCATTGGGACTCTTGTCAGTGCCATCCAGTACTTCAGGAGTATTGGTTTCTCAATTCTATGGTGCTACAGTGCCGACCATGAAGACATGCGATAAATGCCATGGTGCGATGTTACCGGAACGGGCGGTGGATTTGGACGCCGGGCTTGCGATCACTGTGTTTGCCTGTTTGAACTGTGGTCGTCGGAAAGCAGCGGACCAGGAACCTCGACCGATTACGGCTCGTCACTAATCCCTTCCTGTCAGACTCCAAACCACTACCTACTGACGAGTGGGAAGGTTGTGAGGTCAGATTTGATCTCAGCGCCTTCTAGCTTACTGTGGGGAATGGGCTGCTCTGGAGGTAGCCATCGGTGGCTACTCTTTGAACAGCAGTGGCTAGGCAGAAGCGAGCCATGAATTCTGGCGTCATGGCCCATTCCTTCTTCCCTCAGAATCGGTAACGGATTCAAAGTCGTCAGCTAGAAGCACTCCCTACTTCAGTGAGCCACAGCATACCCGAATATCCTGGGGGAGGGTGTTGCATGGCTGCATCTCACCCGTGCATTCATTGAAGGCGTAGGCATCAAGTGGATCGATGCCGAAGCGCAGTTGGAAGATGCTCAACGAAGGTTCAAAACATCCATCATATCGTATAAACCAGGCGGTTGGCGGACGACCCACCTGGCGGCTCGCAGGGCTCCGATGGCGAACGTATCCCGGCTACTGGCCCGATGGGTGACCTCGATTCGTTCCCCCATGCCACCAAACAGAATCGTATGGTCGCCGACGATATCACCGGCGCGAATAGTTTGTATCCCGATTTCTGTTTTCGTTCGTTCTCCGATCAGTCCCTTGCGGGCATAGACTCCGACTTGGTCCAAGTTTCGGCTCACCGAACGGGCGAGGACTTCAGCAATCTTGAGGGCCGTGCCGCTCGGCGCGTCCTTTTTCAGCCGGTGGTGGGCTTCAATCACTTCGATGTCGTACTCGTCCCCAAGCGTTCTGGCCATTTCGCCGATGACTTTGCAGATTAGGTTGATCCCAACACTCATGTTCGGAGAAAAGACACAGGGAATTTGCTGGGCCAGCAACCTCAGCTCATCGAGTTGAACAGCCGAAAATCCTGTGGTTCCGATAACCATGGCCCGTCGATGGCGAGCAACGATCCGCATATGTTCCAGTGTCGCCGAGGGCGATGAAAAATCGATCACAGCCTCCCCTCGCTCCATCAGGATGGAGAGATCATCCGTGATGGGAATGCCGGCACGACCTGAGGCTGCAGTCTCGCCCGCATCTTCACCCAACGCCGGATGCCCTGTCCCCTCTAAGGCCCCTGCCAATGTCAAAGCCGTTGAATCTCGGATTAGTGACACTAGTCGGCAACCCATTCGGCCGGCTGCACCCGCTACAATGATCTTGATCATCTTGTCGTATACCTAGATCTTGATTAAGTTAGACCAACGCCGCATCCTTGAGGACGCGAATCAATTTCTCTCGTGTGTCCTGTGCCATTGGGCAGAGTGGTAAGCGCAATTCTGGGTCAATCTTTCTCATGAGTCCTAACGCTTCTTTGACCGGAATGGGATTGGTCTCATAGAACAACGCGGCAAAGAGGGGAGAGAGCTTAAAGTGAATCCGTCGCGCTTCATCAATTCGTCCCTCGGCAAAGGCCTTCACAAGAGCGGCCATTTCCATCGGTACGATATTGGCGGTTACGGTAATCACGCCCTTTCCGCCGACTGCCATCATCGGTAACGTGAGGGAGTCGTCGCCGGCTAGCACGGTTAGGCGGTCACCGCACATCTGCACGATATCTGAGGCCTGTTGGACCGAGCCACTCCCTTCCTTGACTCCAACGATTGTCTGAATGGCTGAGAGTCTGGTGATCGTTGAGGGGAGCATGTTGACCCCAGTACGACCGGGGATATTGTACAGGATTATGGGGAGGTCCACGGCCTCTGTAATCGCCTTGTAGTGTCGATAGAGTCCTTCCTGGGTCGGCTTATTGTAGTAGGGAGTAATAAGCAACGCGCCGTCAGCTCCGGCCTGCTTTGCATGTTTTGTGAGGGTGATGGCTTCTTCTGTGCTATTCGAACCCGTTCCGGCAATCACGGGTACCCGACGACGGACCACCTCAACCGTCAACTCAATCACCCGAGTATGCTCGCTATGAGAAAGGGTAGCCGATTCACCAGTGGTTCCACAGGGGACAATGCCGTTGGTGCCATTGGCGATCTGCCATTCGATCAACTCGGCCAAGGCGCGCTCGTCGACCTTGCCCTGTCGAAATGGCGTCACAATTGCGACAAGAGATCCAGTAAACATACTCACTCCGTTTCGTTGAGGAAGGACGGAATTCTCTCGCCGCGTACGAGGTCGTCGTATGTTTCTCGCTCGCGAATCACGTGAAACTCTCCACCCTTGACGAGCACTTCCGGTACGCGGGGTCGAGAGTTATAATTCGACGCCATCACAAAGCCATACGCTCCCGCACTCATGACTGCCAACAACTCACCAGGCTTGGTGCTAGGCAGCGATCGATCCTTGGCCAGAAAATCACCCGATTCACAGACCGGCCCAACAATGTCCACTGTCTGTCTGGTCCGATGGAGGGCGTCTTCATTCACTGGACGAATTTCGTGGTAGGCGCCGTACAGGCTGGGCCGAAGTAAATCGTTCATGGCGGCGTCGACGATCACGAAGTGCTTCGTCTCACCGGCCTTCTCGTACAATGCCTTGGTCACCAGGATGCCAGCGTTGCCCACGATGACGCGTCCGGGTTCCATGACCAGTGTCAACCCCAAATCTTTGACAAGCGGCGAAATCGCATTTGCCAGGTCTTGGGGCGAAGGGGGCTTCTCCTCGGAATAGGTAATACCGAGTCCGCCTCCGATGTTCAGGTAGCGGATGGTGATGCCCTGGCTTTTCAGTGTATGGATGAGCGTCACGACCTTCTTCAGCGAATCGACGAACGGCGTCACCTCCGTCAACTGCGAGCCGATGTGGGCGTGGACACCGACGACGTCAATATGGTCCAGAGAGGACGCCATCTTGTATTCTTCCAGCGCGCGATCCGACGCGATGCCAAATTTGCTCTTCTTCATCCCCGTCGAGATGTAGGGGTGGGTTTTGGGATCCACGTCCGGATTAATCCGCAACGCGATGCGCGCCTTTTTCCCGACCGACGCCGCGACCTCGTTGATTGCATGAATCTCAGCCGACGACTCAACATTGAACATGAGAACATCGGCCTTCAGCGCGTCGCGGATTTCATCCGGCGATTTACCGACGCCGGCAAACACGATTTTGGAAGCAGGCACCCCGGCTTTGAGGGCTCGGAACAGCTCGCCGCCCGACACGATGTCCGCGCCGCTGCCTTCCTTGGCCATCAGGCGAAGGATGGCCAGATTGGAATTGGCCTTCATCGCAAACGCGATGACGTGCGGGATATTCTTGAAGGCACTGTCATAGGCGTGGAAATGCCGGACGAGTGTCTCATGGCTATAGATATAGCAGGGAGTGCCGAGTTCATTCGCCATGCGGCTGACGGGTACCTGTTCACAATACAATTCACCGTGGTGGTACTCAAAACTATTCATCGCTTAGTTCCTAGTGTTAATCCGATAGTCTCAGGCCCAACACCGCTTATCGTATTCCGATCGGCTGCGATGGAGGGAGGTCCGTCTCATGGCCTCCCAGGGTAGGGTCCGGTTCAGCCGACTCTGTTGCCTGCCGCTCTGCCTCGATGGCATGTTGCCGTTTCTGTTTGGCGATCGTAGGCGCAACTCCGATGAGTTCCGGGGCGACCGGTGTTCCCACCACCCCGCAAGAAATCAGAAGCCCTGCCGATGCGATTACGAGGAATGCTCTCATGACAGTAATCGCTCAAGCTCTTTGATCCGCTGCTCAACTCGCCCTCGGGCGGTCCCGCCGATTTGTCCCTTATGATCGATTGCCGCGACGGTCGTCAGCCAAGCAAATACCGTCTTATCGATCCGTTCACAAAATGCTTGTAACTCTTTCAGCGAAAAATCCGTGATGTCACGTCCACCATCAAGCGCCGCCCGTACGATCCGTCCGGTGATCCCGTGGGCTTCGCGAAAAGGCACGCCTCTCATGACCAAGTAGTCAGCCAGTTCTGTCGCGAGTAGGCCACCCCCTTGCAACGCTCGCGTGAGGGCCTCTCCGTTGACTGTCAGTCGGCGCATCAATTCCGTCATCACTTGGAGCGAGGCCGCTACGGTATCAAGGGCGTCAAAGAGCGCCGGTTTGTCTTCTTGCAAATCTCGATTGTAACTTAACGGCAGAGCCTTGAGCAGGGTCAGCAGATTGACGAGGTGGCCGTAGACGCGTCCGGTCTTTCCTCGGACCAACTCAGGGATGTCTGGGTTCTTCTTCTGCGGCATCATGCTGCTTCCTGTGCAGAAGGCGTCCGGCAGATCAACGAACTGAAATTCCTGTGAGGCCCACACAATCAATTCTTCGCTGAGCCGAGACAAATGCATCATCACAATCGAGAGGGCGGAGGCCACTTCGATCATGAAATCACGGTCAGAAACCGCATCCATGCTGTTCAGGGTGACGGCAGGAAAGCCCAGCAGTTCAGCGGTGTATCGCCGGTTTACCGGATAGTTCGTGCCCGCCAAGGCGCCGGACCCCAGCGGCATGACATTGAGCCGGCCTCTTGCATCGCGGAGTCGGCCCTTGTCTCGTTCGAGCATCTCCACGTAGGCCAATAGGTGGTGCGCAAAGAGGACCGGCTGGGCACGTTGTAAGTGAGTATACCCGGGCATCATGAGGGTGCGGTTCGCAGCGGCCTGCGCCACCAGCACGCGTTGAAAGTCAGTTAATTGTCCGTGCAGCTCATCCAGCTGTGTGCGCAGGTACAGTCGAATATCCAATGCTACCTGGTCATTCCGGCTGCGCCCCGTGTGAAGCTTGCCTCCCAATGGGCCGATCATTTCGGTCAACCGTCGCTCAATCGCCATGTGAATATCTTCGTCGTGAGGGGAGAAAGCGAATTGGCCGCGGTCCAGCTCCTGCTTCACTGATTCCAGCCCGCGCACGATGGCACGCGTTTCTGTCCGTGTGAGGACCCGGGCCTTCTCGAGTGTCTTGCAATGGGCGATGCTCCCGGTGATGTCTTCGCCATAGAGCCGACTATCGATGGTCACCGACCTGGTAAACGCTTCGACCAATTGGTCGGTCTTCTCTCGAAACCGACCGTCCCAGGCCTTTCCAGCACCGCCGACTGACGTCTGAGCATTCCTGCGCTTGGCCATCAGGACGAGGCTTTCTTTCTCTGTGCGCGAATCTTCAGCCGCAAGGCATTCAGCCGGATGAAGCCTTCTGCGTCCTTCTGGTTATACACCTCATCTTCCTCGAAGGTGGCGATGTCGAGTCGATAGAGTGACTGTTTCGATTTACGTCCTGCTAGGGTGCAGCTTCCCTTATAGAGTTTGACCCGTGCGATGCCGCTGACGTCTTTTTGTGCCTCATCGATAGCGGTCTGTATCATTTCGCGCTCAGGGCTGAACCAATATCCGTTGTAGATCAGATCCGCAAATCGTGGGATCAAACTGTCGCGGAAGTGAAGGACCTCGCGGTCCATCGTCAGGGATTCAAGTCCGCGATGAGCCACGTGTAGAATCGTCCCTCCCGGCGTTTCATACACACCGCGAGACTTCATCCCAACGTAGCGGTTTTCCACCAAATCGACCCGGCCGATCCCGTGTGCGCCACCTAGTTTATTGAGATGGGCAAGTAAGGTCGCAGGACTCATTTTCTTGCCATCGACTGCGACGGGATTGCCGGCTTGATACGCGATCTCCACTTCCAATGGCTTGTTCGGGGCCTTCTCCGGCGAAACAGTCAGCTGGAATATTTCATCCGGTGGTGATTTCCAGGGGTCCTCCAGAATGCCGCCTTCATAACTAATATGAAACAGATTTGGGTCTGTGCTGTAGGGTTTGGCTTTGGTCGCGGTCACCGGAATGCCGTGGCGATCGGCATACTCGATCAATTCACGCCGGGATCGCATGGTCCATTCCCGCCAAGGCGCAATAATCTTGAGATTCGGCGCGAGGGCCATGTAGGTCAACTCGAAGCGCACCTGGTCGTTGCCCTTCCCTGTGGAGCCGTGCGACACCGCTTCGGCGCCCTCTTTGAGCGCAATTTCAGCCTGACGACGAGCGATCAGCGGGCGAGCGATCGACGTCCCCAGGAGGTAACAACCTTCGTACATCGCATTTCCTCGCAACATCGGGAACACATAGTCCTTGACGAAGGTCTCACGGAGATCCTCGACATAGACCTTCTTGACGCCGAGCGCCTGTGCCTTGACCTTGACGGCCTTGAGGTCTTCGCCCTGGCCGAGGTCGGCGCAGAACGCGATGATCTCGGCCTGATAGGTTTCTTGCAGCCACTTGAGGATGACGGATGTATCCAGTCCGCCGGAATAGGCCAGGACGATTTTCTTGATCGATGTTGGCTTCATGGTGGATCCTACTCGGTATGTGTCTTCTGGTTGAGCAGTTGGGTCAAGATTGCCTTCTGCATATGCAGGCGATTTTCTGCTTGATCGATGACGACGGACTGTGGGCCGTCCAGTACATCCGCCGTAATCTCTTCTCCGCGATGAGCCGGCAAGCAATGCATGACGATGGCGTCGGGTTTCGCCCGTTGCAGCAATCGCTTGTTCAGCTGATAGGGGGCGAGCGTCCGCAATCGTCGAGCCTGCTCCCGCTCGCGGCCCATGCTGATCCATACGTCGGTATACACCACATCGGCTTCTTTCACGGCAACGAGAGGATTCTCCAGCACCTCGATGGACGCACCGGTGGTGTGCCCTTCCATTCTCGCACGATCGATCACCCGCTGATCCGGCTGATAGCCGGACGGGCATCCGATCACGACGCGCATGCCGACCTTCGCCCCTGCTTCGATGAGCGAGTTGGCCACGTTGTTTCCATCGCCGATGTAGGCCAGGCTGAGTCCCTTGAGCCGGCCCTTGATCTCTTGAATCGTCATCAAGTCGGACAACGCCTGACAAGGATGGCTATGGTCGGTCAGCCCGTTAATCACCGGCATCGTGGCTTCTGTCGCCCACTCTTCAACAATCGCATGGTCATAGGTACGGATCACGATCCCGTCTAGGTAACGAGACAAGACGCGTGCTGTGTCTGAGACCGTCTCCCCGCGGGAGAGTTGAATGTCGCTCATGGGAAGGATCATCGCATGGCCGCCGAGCTGGTTCATCCCCGCCTCGAACGACACGCGCGTCCTCGTCGACGGTTTTTGAAACAGCAATCCTAATGTCTTCCCGGGCAGGAGCCGATGTGGAGCGCCGTGACGCTGCTTTGTCTTCAAAGACGTCGCCAAACGCAATAAGTCGAGGACCTGCTGTCGTGACAGCGTCGCGACGTCGAGCAAGTCCTTGGCATAGCGCGTGCGGCGTATTCTTTGTCGGGCTGAGAGCGCCATCAGTGGTGTGAATCTTTTCCCGCCGATTGGCGTTGATTGAACAGGATATCGAGGAGGTCAATGAGCTTATCCACCTCGGGCTGTGTGATCACCAAGGCCGGTACAAAACGCAGTACCCGCTCGGTTGCCGCATTGATGAGCACGCCACGGGCGAGTGCATCGGCCACCACCGTTCGGGCATCGACTTCCAACTCCATACCTTGCAAGAGACCAAGCCCGCGCACGTCTTTTACGATTCGATGGCGGTCTTTGCAGTCGGCCAACCCTTTAGCCAAGTATTCGCCCATGCGCTTGGCTTGATCCAGTATTTTTCCTTCGAGCAGGACCCGGCAGACGGCCAGCGCCGCAGCACAGGCCAAGGGGTTCCCACCGAATGTCGATGCATGAGAGCCAGGCGTAAAGGCTACGGCCACCGATTCTTTCGCCAGACAGGCGCCGATCGGCACTCCTCCGGCGAGACCCTTTGCAAGAGTCATGATATCGGGTTTCACACCGAGTTGCTCATGGGCGAAGAAGGTGCCGGTTCGACCCATGCCTGTTTGAATTTCATCAAAAATGAGCAAGATGTCTTGCTGTGTACAGAGCTCACGCAGGCTCCTCAGATAATCCCGGTCGGCCACATGCACGCCGCCTTCCGCCTGAATCGGTTCCAGCATGATCGCCGCAGTCTTCTCATTGACCATGGACTCGATCGCGCTGAAATCATTGAACGGGGCATAGGCAAACCCGGGCATCAGCGGTTCGAAACCCTTCTGGACCTTCTCCTGTCCCGTGGCCGTGAGCATGCCCAGCGTGCGGCCATGGAACGAATTCTTCATCGTGATGACTTCATAACGATCAGGCCCATGTCGCTCATGCCCGTACCGTCGAGCCAGCTTAATCGCCGCTTCATTGGCTTCGGCTCCGCTGTTGCAGAAAAACACGCGGTCGGCGAACGAATGGTCCACCAGCAGGCGCGCCAGCTTCACTTGTGGTTCGGTGTAATACAGGTTGGACGTATGGATCAGTTGGGCGGCCTGGCGTTGGATGGCTTGAACCAGGTCAGGATGACCATGCCCCAATATATTGACGGCAATCCCGCCGACGAAATCGAGGTACTCTCGCCCCTCCAAATCGTAGACCTTTGCCCCTCGCCCTCGTACAATCGAGACCGGCTGGCGCGTGTAGGTCTGCATCAGGTATTTGGCGGCATCATCTTTCAGTTCTTCGGTCGGCATGACGACGTATCCCCTTAAGAAAGAAGAAAAAGCTAGCACAGGGGCAATGGGAAGAGCAATAAGCGGAGCAGCGGGAAATTACTGTCAGAAGTCGCGTGCACGACATTCTCCAATCAGCTATTACGCGATAGGTGGTATCCTCCTGTTCCGAGTGTGGTAAGCTGCGTCGCCATGATGATGTGCAGTCAGTGCAGCCAACAGAACTCCGACGAGGCCCATTTCTGTCATCAGTGTGGAGCCAAGCTGGCTGAGGCCACGACTGCCGCAGAGACCGCTACTGACAGGTCCACTGCTCAGCCGATTCAAAACGAGGACACGCTCTGGCGCCAATTCCTCGGTCCCAACGCCGACCACTACCTGACCGTGTTTAAGAAATTTTCGTCGAATGGTCAGCCCAAGTTTGCGCTTTCGTGGAACTGGCCGGCCTTTCTCTATATCTCCTTTCTGTGGTTTTTGTACCGTAAGATGTATCTGCACGCGTTCGTCTACGCGGTCGGCCCGATGGTCTCGACCTACCTCACAGGAGATTTTTCAGCAGGCATCGTGTGGAGCGTCATGGCGGGAGCGACTGCGAACTATCTGTATTTTTGGCATTGCCATGAGCACATCGGTGAAATCAAGAAAGCCGGCCGGATGAATGTTGCCGCGCAAGAAACCGCACTGAAGGAATCAGGCGGGGTGCAGCCCTATGTCATCTGGGTCGGTGTGGTTTTCTACATTATCTTCCTGGCGACGTTGACGAAGATGGTGCAAGAAGGCCCACCTGATGTGGAGCAATCACCCGGTCGACCGGCCAAACAGGCGGTCTTGCAGTCACAGGCTTGACTTGGCGCGACAACTCAGTATGCTTTGATCCCTGATGAGATGTTCAGGTTGATAATAAAGGATCTACGATGGCTCGATTAGTCTTGCTTCGGCATGGGGAGTCGCAATGGAACTTGGAAAATCGCTTCACGGGGTGGGTTGATGTCCCACTTTCCCCCAAAGGGATTGAGGAAGCGAAACAAGCTGGTGAAAAGCTCCGTGGGTTTAGCTTTGACCGGGCGTTCACATCGGTGCTCACTCGCGCGAATGAGACCTTGAGACTTGTCTTGGAGGCCATTGGCCAAACGACCATCCCGATCGAGAAGGACAAGGCCTTGAACGAGCGGATGTACGGAGATCTTCAAGGGCTGAATAAGGCCGAAACCGCCAAGCAGTACGGTGATGCGCAAGTAAAAATCTGGCGACGGAGCTATGATGTGAGACCGCCTGGCGGAGAAAGCCTCAAGGATACGGCTGAGCGCGCGTTGCCCTATTATGAGAAGATGATCAAGCCCTGTGTATTGAAGGGGGAAACTATCATCATTGCGGCGCATGGCAACAGCCTTCGTGCGTTGGTGATGGAACTCGAGCAATTGTCGAAGGAAGAGGTGTTGGAGCTCAACATTCCGACCGGCATGCCGCTTCTCTACGAATTGGATGACAGCGGCAAGGTATTGTCACACCGGTATTTGTGAGCGTGTAGTTTATCCCACCTCTTCGAGCAACTTGCCGTATTCCGAAGCTGGCGCATAGTCGATCAGCAATACGAGCAGCTTTGCTTGATCCTCCGGCGAAATGATGCCTTGATCCTCCATCAGTGACGCCGTCTCCGCGCAAACACCCATGGGATTCATCCCTTCCTGATCGATCAGGCGTGCATAGTGTGTTTGCCGGTCGTTCAGTTCCGGTTGATACTCGTCCCAGGTTCCAGCTCCGCACCACCCTGATTCCCACCATGCCTTCCGGACAGACTCCAACAGGGCCTCTGTAATGGCGGCCCTGTACTTGGCGGGGATATGCGCATCCACCGCAGCCAGGATCCAATACAGATTTAACGACAAGATTTCGCGAGCGATCTGGCCGGAGGTCGATTCCGATGCCTCGACTCCGTATTCCTCAAGCTGAGACACGGTGAGAGGTTGCGGCATAGCGTTGAATAAGGCAGCTGCGGCTTGAGTAGGAGTCATCTCAATTTTCCTGTTGGCGTGTAGAATACTGCAGGGTGCGTCATGCCCTCAAGTGGTGGCTTAGATGGGAAACATTGCGGTGATTCACATATCCTTCAGAACATACAAGAGAGGGCGGGACTCTAAACAGGTAGGGGCAGCTTTGTAGGAAACCGACCGAACCATGTCGGCCTATGAGAGGCCGACATGGTTGTCTGTTGAGTATCAGCGATTCGAAACTTTTTTGACCATTCCACTGTATTGGGATGTGTCACGAGTGTTGCGTGTAACCTGCTCGTCTGTTTCACCTGTGGAGGCGATTGGCTGAGGTGATTGGGTCACGACAATCTCAACCCGCCGGTTCTTGCTCCGGCCTTCTTCCGTATCGTTGGTCGCGATGGGCCGTGCGTCCGCATACCCGACAGCTCTAACGCGGTCGACCCCTAACCCTCCCTTAACCAACGCCTTGCCGGCATTTTCGGCGCGCGCCTGAGAAAGCTCAGCGTTATCCTTAAACGGCCGCCGAGGATTGTACTTGACCGGTATGCTGTCGGTATGTCCGGCGACTTCGACGCTCTCGGGACGGAACTTACGCAAGGCCACGCCGATTCGCTTGACTAAGGAGTTTCCCGCCGCCGTCATGGTCACTCGTCCTATGCCAAACAGTTCACCCGACGACAATGCGAGCGTGAGTTTGTCGCCGCGCTGCTCTAACACCACGGTGCCTCGTTTGAGTTCGTCCTGGAGGGCGCTCGCCAGCTTCTCGCTGACCCGAGAGAGGTCAGTCGTGGCACGCGCCGTCGTGATGGTTGGCTGAGGCAGTGCATTCTTGGCGTAGGAAGGCAGTTTGACCGGTTTCGGCAAGCTCTTACCTAGGCTCGTGAGTAGGCGTTTCGCCTGCACGAGCTGAGAGTCGCGAGCGGCGAGTTCCATATCCATGTTGGCCTTGGCCAGCTGGAATTCCTGCTCTTTCGCCACCAATTGCAGGTCAAGGTCGGCAATCCGTTGCATCGCGGTATCAAGCTGGTCATTGTTGGTGGCAAATTGCCGCTCAATGTCGAAGACTTGTTGTCTGGCCAACTCCAGGCTGCTTCGTGTCCGGTTCAGCTCCTGCGACATATACTGGTGGGTGTCCCGTTGGGTACAGAGCCCTGCGAGTTCCTGCTCCTTTTGGGTCAGCTGCGCTTCCAAGGCTTCCGCGCGAGTCTTTTCGACGGTCACCTGATTCGCTGCCGCAGTCGTCTTCTCTCGCAGAAGGGACAACTCTTTCTCTTTAGCCGTGAGCTGTTCGAGGAGTTGCTCCAGCCGGACTGTTTCCTTCTCTGCTTCAGAAGATTGGCTCTGGGGTGTGTCGATCGTAATCGACGTCATAGGCGTAATTGACGGAGCCAGTGACGTCTCGTCGCCGTCGACTTTGTGAACATACGAGCCCGCCTCGTAGTCCTGTTGAGCGTGCCGAGCATCGGTCGGGGTCAAGAATCCGACGAGCATGGCCAGAAGAGAACGTTGACCATTGTCCGATTGAACCGCAGTCGGCTGGCTGTCGGCAATGGACTGAGTGGCCGCAGCCTGACTCGATTCCTGTCCATTGACCATGAAGGTGAAGAGAAACGCGAAAGCGACCAGCTTCATAATCATATCTCACCTCACTCAATGATGAAGTTGCAGCGACTCCGCTGTCTGGAGTCAAGTTTTGAAGTCGACCATGGAGGCAACAGCCGTTCCCGTTCACACCGTGAAAAATCCGTCACGAAACAGGGGAACGACATCAGCCAAAAACCATGAAACTGCCCCTGGTCGCTCTTATCGATCGATAAGTAGAACCAACAGGCCCTACTCTACCCTATACGCCGTCTAGCAGCGCTTTGCAACTGAGGATTTTGACTAAATGTCGTGCCCAGCAAGGCCTGCAGGGCATCTCGTTGAGAGCCGTGATAGGGACAAAAAGTAATAGGTGTTCCAGGCTGTCAGCCCACCACATCTAGTGGTCCTGGGTATAACGGATGCCAGGATCACGCATGAGCTCGAACTCTCCGCCGCGTCGATCACCCGTATCTCCCGAAGCCGCGAGAGTGCTCCACGTGAAGGTCTACTGAGCGCAAGACATGACTCAGTCAAGCAGCCACGGCACTCAGTCCGATGGTCTACCCTTAAATATCAGCATCTGCGTGTTCGGCTATCTGCTCTGATATCCCCACCGCGATGAATCTATTCGGATACTCACGGCGAATCGAGATAGATACACCCAGTGAGGCGTTAGTTCTCCAGGCAACAGCATAATGTTGGAAATTCAAGTCGTTATAAGTAGATTCACCATGGCCCGCTCTTTGCTTATCGAGCAGTGTGGAAGATATGGGGGACCCGCTGAATGAATCGAGGGGCTAGGGAACGAGGGAGGACCATATGATCACAGCCAAGAGCCAGTTGCTCCAGCTGACATTGTCGGCCATCACGTTCGTCTTTGTTATCGGTGCCCTCTCGACCATCTGGCCTGCCATCATTGCCCTCTTTCTCGGTGCACTCTGGCTGCTCCAATCGTTCAGCGTCGAGCCGGAGATGGCGGTGCTGTCATGGACCGAGGTCGGTCATGTGCCGGTCGTCGTCGCCTCGCTTCGGCGACCAAGTCTTCCGGCGATGCTCTCGTGACGAGTTCGAGCGGTGTTTTCGTCTGTCGAGGGCATTCCACCAGGAGGGGATGAGCTCCTGGGTGCCCATGAGTGCCGACGCGGAAGCTCGACTCGTATGAGAGGGTCGAGGTGGGCAAGGCAAGCGTACGTATCAGTAGCCAGATGTGTTGGTTGCGTGAACCTCGCTATTCACGGTGATCGTGCAGTGTGAACCGATTCGTCACAGGTCGAGAGGATTGAAGCGGGTTAGATCAATGGTCATGCCTGAACATCCCGCTAGAAATTGCAAGAGCATGTTTTAAAGTGCTACCGCCCATTTCCATCGAGGCTGCGGATCAGCACGGCACGGCCCTGGCGGTCGAGCCAGGATTGAATGCGGTCGCCCACATGGGCTGGTCGGTCGATCTTGGTATTTTCATCATGCGGAATACGGATGTCCTGTCCCTGGGCGTCCTGAATTAGGTACGCGCCGCCCTCCACCGCTTGCACGTGACCGATAACCGAGATGGAGGATGGTGTTCCGGTGCATAGGGCCACACGTTGTTGTTCACCCAATGTTCCCGATACGATTCCCATTCCGAGATCTTCCTGCGACGAACGTCCTTGCATGGTCGAGTGGGCGCAGCCCGTTACCAGGACCAGCAGGGTCGGTAGCCACACGGCACGTCGGCAAGCTGTGAGTATCCGTTTCATAGGTAAGACCTCCACATTTGGTAAAGCGGGGGACTGGAGCCAGATAGGCGTGACACGCACCGCTCCAACACTATTTCATAGAGAGGCGGAATGCTCAATATTAATGCGAGAGCTCTCACTTGGAGCCGACTCAATATGAAACAGAAAAGGAGTGGTGTCTAAAGATGTGTCATGTGAGCCGTGCGCCACACAGCATGCATGGCAGTAGGCCCGATGCGCGTTCTCTTCCAAGAGAAGAAACGAATCAGTCCCCTCGCGGTGCAGGGATTCTGGCTGCCAGAACAGGAAGTCTCATGGTCACCGTGGATCAGGAGCCCATGACACACAGACCTGGACGACGATCATGTGATCGACAGGCGAGGGTGGTGGTCTTGAGAAAGATCGTGGAGCGATGAGCGACTACACGAGTTGACACTCTTCTCTCGGGGCAGAGACCCTCGACCCATCGGTGAATTCCGGCAAGATTCTGACAAGGTGAAACGCGTAGGTCTGCACCAGGGACCATAATCCGTGTAATCTTTGGGGCCCCGCAAAGGGGTTCATGAGGACATATTTGGCGATGCCTGAAAGGGGAGGACGCCCTGTGCGTACGTTCATGGCGCCGAAGTCCGGTAAGGGCAGGGCTGGGGTATCGACGACGACTCGCGCCACAACCCATGGAAGCCCATTCTCGACGGCTGCCCGTGCGATGCCATAACTTTCCATGTCCACAGCAATCGCGTCATGGAGCGCTGCGATCTCGGCCTTGGCCATGGCACAATGGATTGGTTCATCAGCCACGGTCACCAATCTTCCTTCATGCCACCGTGGGGTCTGTTTGAGGGCTTGGCCGAGACGTGGCGCTGCGGTCGCATCGTTGTCTCGAAGCGTCTCGAGGGTAGACCATTGCTGCTTCGCCTTCCCAATCGCACGCACATCTCCTGTCACCACCCAATCCGACACCTCGAGACCCTGAACCAACGCGCCACAGGTTCCGGCAGAGAGCACGTAATCTGGGTTGAATTGCCGGATCGCGTCGGCGGTCACCCGATAGG
Organism: Nitrospira sp.; assembly: GCA_005116745.1. NCBI lineage: Bacteria > Pseudomonadati > Nitrospirota > Nitrospiria > Nitrospirales > Nitrospiraceae > Nitrospira > Nitrospira sp. Next base: position 536,966 of record SWDS01000006.1, read on the forward strand.
CTTGTTCGGGACCAACGCCGGTGGTTACCGCAATGATCTTCGTTTTATTGAATAGAGTCCCTTCAAACGGATTTTGTGGCCCGGGCACAGGCGTGGCCTGAAGCTCCTTGACAACCGGTCGTAATTCATCGTCACCTTCGATGAGTAATAGAAGAGATTTCATAAATGCCTCCTTTGAGCGCGGGTTGTTCTATGGCTGAGTCTCGAACGTATCTCACGTTGAAAATACATGTCACATGTCGTGCCAGACAGGACAGACCTCTACACCTCTGCGGGAAAATTGATCATTACACATGGTATGACCAGATTTGGGTCGTCACCTGAGACAGCGCGAGACAAGAAGGTGTTTCACCATGAGGCAGTGATGAAACAGACGATAGCATCCAATGTTGCAAGGTTCTGATCTTCGTTCCGACTCTTCTCAAAATCAATTTTGAGATAGGTTCTCGTTCACTCTCAGGTTGAGGGTCCGGCTCCTAAGCCATGCATCAGACGTCGCAGCACCATAGTGTGTACCGCGAGCCGCAGGCGGGTCGTGTATCGCATGGCACGAGCACCGTAACATCTTCCAGAAACAGAAAATAGCCCAAAGTGAACACTGTGCAAGTGAGTCCGTAAGCCATAGACCCTCAGTGATGAAACTTAGGATGTCGGGGATCAGGCGAATTCAAACTGACTCACTACCGGAGGGTGTGTCGAGTTGACGAACGACTGCCCCCGAGGCGATGCAACTGGATGTTTTCTGGAACCTGCAGGTCCAGGGATTAGCATGCGGCCTATCCTCAATAACGAGTCGAGCCAGGGTGGTGGTTCTCAGTTACACCATGCCGTGCGCACGAAACCAGTCTATTTCTTCTTGTAACGAGGCTCGAATGGGACCGGGACGGTATCCCAGTTCACGCTTTGCTTTGTCGATGCTGACGTAATGCGGATATTTCCCCATTCGCACCGAGGCCATGCAGGCCAAGGGTTCCTTGCCGGTGAGCCGCCCGGTGATCTCACCCATCACACCACCGATCAGGGTCAACGCGTAGGGCACTTGTATTGTTGGCGCGGGGACCCCCGACAACTCTCCCAGTACACCAAGAAAGTCTTTCAAGGAAATGTTCTCTCCTCCGAGGATATAGCGATGTCCGATTGTTCCCTTCTCTGCAGCCAGGCAATGGCCTTCTGCGGCATCTCGAACATCCACGACATTCAAGCCTGAGTCGGTGTATACCGGGAATCTCCCTTTGAGAAATTGAATGATGGTGTGACCAATGGGGGAGGGTTTTGCGTCGCCAGGACCGATCGGCGCGGCAAGATTGATGATGATCACCGGAAGCCCCTCTGCACAGGCCTCCATCGCGACGCGATCCGCTTCTAACTTCGATAGCTCGTAGGCGCCAACGGCTTCATGATCGTCCTTGAGCATGGTTTCGTCTGCCGAGGGCGAATTCGTTCCGCGCCGTAGGACTGCGGCGGTGCTGGTATGAATCATTTTTCGCACGCCGGCCTTGCGAGCCGCGGTGAGCACGTTGCGCGTGCCCTGTGTATTGGCGGCACGCATGGCCGCAGGATCCCTGGTGAAAAACTTCACGTTCGCCGCCAGGTGATACACCTGCTCACAGCCTTGGGTGGCCCGCTCTAAACTCGCGAGATCCAGAATGTCTCCGTGAACGATGTCGACGGACTGTCCCTTCAGCTCGCTTTGATCAGAGCCTTGCCGCACCAATGCCCGAACATCTGCTCCTCGCTCAACAAGACGTCGACACAGATGGGCTCCAACAAACCCATTCGCTCCCGTGACTAAAACTTTCATTGAATGTCCTTATTGAACAACAGTGACTCACCTTCGGCCACTCAAGCGCGCCATAACCAAACTCGCTCGGACGTGTTGTGAAAACTTGGTGAGTGGTGGGACGGCAGGACTTACTGAAGTCTCAGCGCATCGTGATGAATTCTCGCAGAAACTGAAAAGAGAGTAAAGATGGAAAACGCGGCGAATGGCAGTCGTCTCCAGCCTGTATGGACTAGATTTCCACCACGACGCCGATTTCAACAACCTGTTCAGCGGGAATATGAAAGAACGAACTGGCGCGCTGGGAGTTACGGCTGAGGAAGATGAAAAGGCGTTCCCGCCAGAGCGCCATGCCCGGCTTCGGTGTGGCGAGGGAATTCACGCGGCTCAGGAAGAACGTCGCTCCGTCAAGATCGACGTCTAACCCCTGTGTCCGGCAGGCTGTGAGCAGGCGAGTAATGTCCGGAGTCTCCATGAATCCATATTGCGCCACAACTCGTCGAACACCCTCCGCGAGCGGTTCGATACGGACATGATGACTGCCGATGACTATCGGAACGCGGGCGGTCGTGGTGGTGAGGAAGACCAGTTGTTCGTGGAGCACTTTATTGTGCCGCACGTTCTGCACGAAAGACGGCGGCGTGAGGTCGGGGAACTGCGTCAAGTAGACGGCGGTTCCCGGGACGCGAGTGAGCGGCTGCGCCAGCACGTCTTTCAGGTAGGTGGTCAGTTGCGGCATTTTGCTCCAGAGGTGTTTCGCAATGAGCCGACGCCCGCCATGCCAGGTGATCATCAAGAAGAAGATCCCGGCGCCGAGGACCAGCGGGAGCCAGCCACCGTGTGGGATCTTCAGCGCATTGGCTCCAAAAAACGACAGGTCCATGGTCAACAAGAGACTGGTGACGAGGACCACCGCTGGCCAACTCCATTTCCATTGGCGTCGGGCGACGACGGACATCAGTAGCGTGGTCATGACCATGGTGCCGGCGACGGCGATCCCGTACGCAGCGGCCAGATTGCTGGACGTGCCAAAGAGTATAACCAGGCTGATCGTGCCGATCAGCATCATGAGGTTCATCGCCGGGACGTAGATTTGCCCGATCTGCGATGCGGAGGTGTATCGAATGTGCATGCGTGGCAGATAGCCCAACTGGATCGCCTGATTCGTGAGGGAAAAGGCGCCGCTGAGCATCGCTTGCGACGCGATGATGGTCGCGAGCGTGGCAAGGCCGACCAGCGGCAAGAGGAACCATCCCGGTGCGAGCAAATAGAACGGATTCGCTACGGCGTCCGGTTGCCGAGCCAGCAATGCGCCCTGACCCAAGTATTGCAGGACGAGCGATGGAAGGACCACGCCATACCAGCCGAGTCGAATGGGGGATTTTCCGAAGTGTCCCATGTCGGCATACAGGGCTTCGGCCCCTGTCAGGACGAGAAACACGCTTCCTAACACCGCGAAGCCCTGTGTGGGATGGTCGAGAAGAAACTGGACGGCATGGTGGGGGTTGAACGCGGTAAACACCTCGGGGGTCTGGACAGCGCTCGTGATTCCCAGAACTGCGAGGGTGACGAACCAAAGCAGCATGACAGGACCAAACCATGCGCCGAGCCGCCCAGTGCCACGTGACTGGATTGCAAAGAATGCAAGCAGCACGGCGATAGCGATCGGCAGTGTATAGGGCCGATAGGCTGTCGTCTCCACCTCGATGCCCTCCACCGCACTGAGGACTGAGATGGCCGGTGTGATGATCCCATCGCTATACACCAATGAAGCCCCGAGTAATCCAAGTGCAATCACGGACCCGATCCGCAAAGGGAACGCCGACTCTTCGCGATGGCGTTGTCCCAAGGCCATGAGCGCCACAATGCCGCCTTCACCCTGATTGTCGGCTTGCATAACGAACAACAAATACTTCACCGTGACGACCAGCAGCAGGGCCCAGATGATGAGGGAAAGCAGGCCGATGATTGTCGGAAGTGTCACGGGCAAACCGTGCGAGGCATGGAAACATTCCCGCAGCGCATAGAGAGGACTGGTCCCGATGTCACCGTACACGACACCAAGCGCGGCGAGCGTGAGACCTGCGGTCTTAGGTTGATCAGACGGGTTACTCATGGGAGGAGAGTGAGCAGCCGGATGCATGACGTCGAGCAACTCACGTAGTGAATGGTGCGCATAGTGGACCGATCCTAACGGGTTCATGAGGCCAGGACAAGCAGTTCTGACGCTCGGCGGGAAAATACTGTAGGGTTGAGTGTAAACGGTTAGGCCGCTTTAGCGGGTCGCCAGCGGAGGCCAACGTTCAGGAGTTCTTGGAGTAGTTCCTTGTAGTGATAGTCCGCTTTCTTTGCCGAATCGGCGAAGTCCTCATCCTCTGCGATTTGAGGGTTGGGATTAGCTTCCAGGACATAGAGTTGTCCGTCATCTGCCATCCTCATATCGATCCGCGCATAGCCGCTGAGTCCAAGCGCCCGATACACTTGTTTCGATAGATCCTGAATGTCTTCGGCTTTTCCCTTCGGCAGGTTGTCAGCCTCTCGTGATGTGATGCCGTACTTCTGCTGATACTTCCGGCTCCACTTCACACGCTCGGTCGCGATCCGTTTGGCGTCCTCAGGCAGCTTGTCCATGATGAGTTCCCACACCGGCAGCACTTGCAGCTGGCCGTTGCCAATGATCCCTACGTAGAATTCACGCCCCTCGATATACCGCTCGATCAGGGCGCCACTGCCCACACTATTATGGATGAACGCCACTCGTTCGCTCAGCTTGTCGTCGTCCTCTACGATCGAGGCCTGAGAGATGCCCAGTGAGGCTTCTTCGCTGACGGATTTGACGATCAATGGGAAGGAGAGCCATTTGGGTCGCCTGACCGTGCGCCCCTGAGGGACTTCGATAAATTCTGGATAGGGGATGTGGTGAAAGGATAACACTTTCTTGGTCAGCGCCTTGTCCCGTGCCAGCATCAGGCCGCGCGGATTACAGCCGGTGTAGGGGAGGTGCAGGAGTTCGAGGTATGACACGACGTGCTGATCGTAGACGGCAACGCCATCGAATTCTTCAAGTAAGTTGAAGGCGATGTCCGGCTTCCACTCCTCAATGGCAGAATGGATCACGTCGAGATCGCTCTTCACGCCGAGCGGGAGCACCTCATGCCCTAGCTTCTTCAATGTGGAGACGACATTATGCTCTGTTCGCCACGCGGCGGTTTCCAGATCGTGACCGTTCACCTGCTCCGGCGGGACAAGGTCTTCATGCATAAGGACGAGCACGCGCAGTCGCTTCATAAGGCCACTCGATGGCGCCCACTCCGCAAGAAGTTCATGGTGTGGACGGTCAGGAGGATGGTGAAATCGAGTTTGGCCTGCTCTTCTGCTACGGGGACTCGAAGATTCAATTCACGGCATCGCCGGATCATGTCCTCCAGCACTTGGTCGATCGTGTATTGATACTCGCCGGTCCAACTCGCGACTTTGCGTCGCACTTCACGGCGAAACCGATTGAGAAAGGTGGCGGCACTTGGCCTATTGGCATGGTTGGGCAGGTGGGAAAAGAGCCGCTTGAGATCCGGGTCATACTGCGACTGGTGCTCGATGCCGTAATGTCTGCGCTTTCGCTCATAGTGTTCGCGAAGAGTCTTTTTGAGATTGGGAAGTGGATCAATTTCTTCATGTGTTGTGACGGAGGGGGGGATGCCCTGGAGGTTATTCATGAGGCCATCGACATATCTGAGCTTCTTCAGAACGGGCCAGCCACGGTATCGCTCTTCCCATAGGGAGTCCGGTGTCAGCCAGACGGCAAAGGTTTCAGCGAAGTCTTCATCCGGATGACTCTGCGCATACCATAAATCTAAGTGGCGGACGAAACTCCGGCTATAGGGACGAGGCGAGTAATACAGCGGGTACTGTTGGGACGACTTGCCGAAAGTCTGCTGGCGGGTTTTGCGCCGCCTGATTTTGTACGCGTTCTCGATGGCATGGCCGGCTTCGTGGCGGAGAATGCGCAGGCACCATTCCGTTGTTCCGCCTTCGACTTCGAGCATTTGGGCTAGTTCGAGTTTCGCAAGGCGAGGATGAGCGAGGTAGAAGGGAATCGCAATGCCGGGAACCCCATCGGGTGTGAACCATTCATTGGAGAGCCAGAAGTGTGGGCGAAACAGCAGGCGACGTTCTTCCAGCTCGCGGGTCAATTCTGCGATCGGCTGTTCGAGAAATCCACCCTTGAGTCCGAGGTGCAGATCGCACATCGGGAGATCCAACAACGCGTCGTCGGGCCAGGAGGCCCATGTCGGTTCGTCGTGGCCAACAGCCGGAGTCTTGAGCACGTCGGAAACCGTACGGTCCATGAGACACTTCATCCTCCATAGGGTCTGTCGGTATGGTCCATGGAAAACTATAGCATTCTTGGTTCAAGCTGCTGGCGAGGCTGATGCGATTGATCGACGAGGAGCGAGAGGAGGAACAAATTGTCCACACTTGTTCCAGTTTGAACTGTGATTACGGTTTCATGGGCCCTCGGTGTCCAGGAAACTGTGAAAGTCGTGCCATCAATGCCGGCACGGATGCCCAAATGTGGTCGATGACTGACTCCACATAGTCTCGGGCTTGGGCAAGATCACGCTCCCAATCTGGCAGAGCTTCGTGCAGGTCGAGAATTGGGGTTTCTTCGCCGAGTGCCACTTCATTGAAGAGTGGAGTCGTCAGACCGAATTGCCGCTGAATAAACTCTCGATGGTTCAGACTCATGGCAATAATAAGATCAACCCGATTGATCAGCTCCTTGGTCAGTGCTTGTGGAATGTGCGCAGAGGGGTCAATGCCTTTCTGGATCAGCGGGTGACAGACCACCAGGGGAACCGATTGAGGCGAGGCTTTGATACCAGCCGATTCAACGTGGTAACAGGATTGTGGACCGCTCTGTGCCCGGACCGCATATTCGGCTGTCACGCTGCGGAACACGTTTCCCGTGCAGACAAAGAGAATGGACTGCCTCATAGGTGGTTTGTCATGCTCCATGTACCAGTGCACGGTCGACAGGACCGCTCCAGAGCGGCTACAATCGCGCCATGCCTATCTCTGCGGCCGCCACGCCACGTCGTAAACTCGACGAAGAAACCGAGAAGCTTCAGACACGCCTCTGCCGCCTGGTGGGGCAAGCGATTGCTGACTATCGCCTTATTGAGGACGGCGACAAGGTTATGGTGTGTCTGTCGGGCGGCAAAGATAGTTATGGTTTACTCGACATCCTACTCGTGCTGCAACCCCGTGCACCGATCCATTTTGACCTGATTGCCGTCAACCTCGACCAGAAGCAGCCAGGATTTCCAGCGGACGTCCTGCCAGATTATCTGACTAGTCGGGGAGTCCGCTTCCACATCGAGTCCCGCGATACCTATTCGATTGTGAAACGACTGATTCCCGAAGGACAAACGACGTGCTCGTTGTGTTCGCGCCTTCGCAGGGGACATCTCTATCGCATCGCCGGTGAGCTAGGGGCCACGAAAATCGCGCTCGGGCATCATCGGGATGACATAATCGAAACGCTCTTCCTGAATCTCTTCTATACAGGGAAGTTGAAAGCGATTCCACCAAAACTGCGTTCAAAGGATGGACGGCATCTGGTCATCCGTCCGCTGGCGTTGGTGAAAGAGGCCGATCTTGCACGCTATGCGGAGCTAAGAGAATTTCCCATCATTCCCTGCGACCTCTGCGGCTCTCAAGAGAATTTGAAGCGAAAGAAAGTGAAAGCATTTCTTCAGCAATGGGAGCGAGAGTCATCTGGCTGTTCCGACAGCATCGCCGCGGCATTGACCAACGTCGCGCCCTCGCTCTTGATGGATCCACGACTCTTTGACTTTACCTCGCTGACAGCAGAGGCTGGTCATCAGCCGGAAGGCGATGCGTGGTTAGATCAAGAACCGGTTCCTCACCAGGACGGAGCAGCCGCATTAATATCGACCGAGTTGCGTCACCGCCCCTGAACAGGTTTCATCACCGTCTCTCTCTGACACTTTGGGCGCATCGCTTGTCCGCCGACAGTTGCGGATGACGGATGGGTGTGAGGATATTGCCGGAATACATTGCCATGTGGTCCACTCATGGCGACAGTCAGGTCATTTGAGGGGTCGAGCAGGCAGGAAGAAACGGCCAGAGGGGCTGGCTCACCGAAGGCTTTGCGCTCAGATCAGGCATTCAGCTGGATCATTAAAAAGTCTTCATGAATTCCTCATCAGCTCTTCATAGCTCGAGGAGTATGCTTTACTTAGCTATGAGTTCTCGAAATCCACGTGCTGGAGGAACTGGCGGGGTTCGGTCAGCTAAGAAGAGTTCGTCAATGCGGAGGTTCGTCTAACAAGGAGGTCACATTATGGCCAGT
>SWDS01000006.1:845221-993946 GCA_005116745.1 Nitrospira sp.
CAGCGAAATGAATGATGTCACGTTGCCCGTCGGGGTCTGCTGCGACGGTTTTTTCGTCACCCATGCTCGTGGGTATGTGCGCATGCAGGATCGTGGCATTAAGCTTCCGCCGCGCGAAGCCTGGCGCGGGGCTGTTCCTGTGCTGGATGCGGAGAATCCTCCCGCGCGTCTCTCTCGAGACGCCCCAGTCCAGAAGTCAAACTTTATGGCGTACAACATTCACGCCGTCTGGCAACAAGAAGTCTGGGCAGCCGTTGAACGGTCGCGCAAATACATTGATCGATATATGGGCGGATTGCTCACTGCGGAGAACGTCGATGATGCCGAAGTGATCATCATTGCCTCCGGCAGCGCTGCCGCGCAGTCGCGCGAAGCCGTTCGACTCTGTAAAGAAAAGGGCATGAAGGTCGGATTGATCAAGGTCCGCTCCCTCCGCCCGTTCCCGACCAAGGAACTCCGCCAGTTGTGCGGCAAGGCCAAGCTGATCGTGGTCCCGGAATTCAACTACGTCGGCTGGCTGGCCAAGGAAGTGGCGACTGCCATCTACGGTTTCTCCAACGCGAAGATCATCGGTGGCCCGCGCGTGTACGGTGGTCAGTCGATGCCGGTGGAGTTAATCGTGGACGAAGTCGAATCAGGTGTGAGCGGTAAGAAGTCTACGAACGTTGCGATGTCGCAGATCATGGGTGGCGTCAATCCTGACGAAGTCGCTCACTTCATGCGCAGCATCTAAAGCGAGACGATAGTCAAACAGGAAGGGCCTCTCAAGCATCAGCTTGAGAGGCCCTTCCTGTTTCTGTCAATCCGGTCTATCTTGTCTATCTAGTCGTTATGATTCCGACGACTGGCTAGGCCAGACCGTTCGTTATCCCTGAATCTCGTCCTCGATCATCTCCTCGCTGTCCGGCATCCCATAGGCCACATACTTCGCATAGGACAGATAGATTCCCGCACTATCGGTCATGGCCTTCGAGCCGGAAGTCAGTCGAATGATCTTATCCGAACCGGGTGGCTCGACGTTTTGTAACATCGTGACATGGTCGTGCAGCAGTCGGATATAGCGCTCCACAGCCGACTCAACCTCTTTATAGGCCTTGAGGATATCATCCGTCATAGTTGTCCTCCGTAATAGACTGAGCATACACTAGGCCTATGCGTAGCCACAATGTCACCCTTTCGTCCTCGTTATTGAGTGTGATTGAGAATGTCGTCAAGCCCGAAGGGGTTTCACGAGAGCGTCTCTCAACTGCGGTTGTTGATCTCTCAAAGCTTTTCACAATAGGGCGAAGTGCATTGAGCCACTCCTATCTTGAATCGCCCGCCCTTGGCGCGGCGTATCTCAACTATTTCCTGCCGGTGAATCTGTCAAAGATCCAAGTGCTTCTTGGTGAAATGCCCGTTGTGCTGGTTGACGAACCATTCTCAGTGCTAGACCTTGGCTCTGGGCCAGGGACCGGAGCACTCGCGGTTCTCGACTGGTGGAATGGGCGAGGGAGTGTCTCTGGGCTGTCAGTCGTGGCCGTGGACCGTTCGATGGCGGCACTTCACCAAGCCGAAAGCCTCTGGAGTAAGTATTGCCGAACAGCCGACCTGACCGGCACGAGCCTGCAAACTTGCAAGGCAGATGTAGCACGGACTGGGTGGATAAAAGAGGTTGAACCGAGGGCTCCATTCAATCTCATCATTCTTGCAAACTGCCTGAACGAGATTCATGCGGAAGCGACAGATCCGATCGCGATGCGAAGTCGCCTTGTGACGGAGCTGTTAGCGCGTCTCGCACCCCAGGGCACCTTGATGATTGTGGAACCGGCCTTACGCGAGACCTCCCGAGCGCTGCACCAAGTGCGCGACCGATTACTCCAAGAGAAACGCTGCACCGTCTATAGCCCCTGCCTGCATGAAAACAGTTGTCCGGCCCTAGTGAACCCCTACGATTGGTGTCATGAAGAGCGGGCCTGGGAACCTCCGGTATCAATCCAGGAAATCGACGGCGAGGTCGGCTTCATCAAAGACGCGCTGAAGTTTTCCTATCTGTTGTTGCGAAAGGACGGGAAGACCATCGTCGACCGACGTCCGGATGTCTATCGTATCGTGAGCGAACTGCGGGAACTGAAAGGTGAGAAGCGGGCCTGGCTATGCAATGAGACGGGACGGCCAGAAATCGGTCGGCAGGATCGCCTGGTTTCGCCTCAGAACGCAGCGTTTGATGAGTGGCATCGTGGAGCGATTGTGCAGATCGAAAAGGTCGTTCACAAAGAACGAAAGGGAAAAGTGTCGGCCTTGGGACGAATTGAACAAGGTGCGGAAGTGAGAATCGTTCGTCCGGTCTAACATTCTCCAATCAAATCCAAGGAAGTATGTGTCCTCTCGCTCCAGCCCCTCCTGAGGCACTCCTCGCACCATGGTCTGAAGGGTTTAAGAGGAAGCCCAGTGGAACGGATGCGCGCTTCGGTGGTGGCATCATGCGATGAATTGCACCGGGCCTACTTCTGTAGTCATGCAAAGTACCTCCTGCCGGATGAGACACTTGACGTGAACGGATTACCACCAAAACTGTAGCAGGGATGGTTATTGTTCCTCTTTAGCAAAACACGAGTCTGAAAGAGGCTCGTCACCGTTTCATTTATTGGAAGCAGCAGGCGGGAGCTAACTGCCGACTTTACTGGAGGCGCAGGGACCCTCTGAGGTTTCGGCGGGAATTTCAGGTGATTTCCGCTCGTCGCAACTCAGAAGGGTAATGCCGAGAAGTATGAAAGCAGGAAGCTCCGCTTGCTGACGACTTCTGGGAATCTTCGAGAAGCTAATCCGCTTCCGGTTCCGCGCTGCCGTGCTGGTGGGACACCTTATCTTCTTCGAACAGCTCAGCCATTTCTTCGGCGATCATATCTCCATCATCCTGAATGGCGATGAGGGGGATTTCTTTTCTTGCCTTCGGCTTTTCTTCCGGCAAAGATTGGTCAGGTTGTTTTAGATTATCACTCATACAAGCAGTATACACCAGCGGAGAGCACTGTGGCGCACTTATTCAAACGCTTCCAGTGACGATTTCTCTGGGAACTGTCGCTTACAGCCCTTGCAGGTCACGAAGTAGATGGATTCCCGCACGGATAACGTAGCCCGGAAGTCGAGGTCAACTCCGCGATGGTTGCAGGTCGTGCAGGAAATCTCCTTCAAGTGAAACGGCACGTCCGGCTGTGTCCGGAGATAAAACTCCATATCGGTATAGAGGGGGAAGGTGTAGAAGCATTTCTTGCAGATGCCCCGCCAGTCACCGTCGGTTCCCATGGACCGTTCGTCAATGGCAAAGCTGGACTGTTTGCAGATGGCGCATTGGACCGTGTTTAGACGCCGTTCTACTTCCTGTTGAGTGATAGTGACCATAGGACGAAGGAAACCGCTCCCCAATTGACCAGGTCGAGTATAGCGGGCGAGGAAATAGAATCGCAACTACACCGCAAACCCGACAAGAACGCTTGACGTCCATTAGACTCGCGTTATACTGACAACGCAATGCATGTGATTACGGACAATCTGTTGGTGGGAAGCATCGACGATGCACAAGGGCCACCTGAGGTGGTTGGCACGCTCCTCCTCGTGGCTGAAGAGTTTACGATCACACCGGTTGCCTGGGTGGACTATCATCGGATTCCCTTTCGAGAATTTGCCAAGGTTGATCCTGCCAAGCTAGCGGAAGCGATGCGATGGCTTGAGTCGCGCGCTCCAAAAAGTCGGACCCTGGTCTGTTGTCGGGCAGGCATGGGTCGCTCCGTGTCCGTGGTCATGGCTTATCTCTGTTGCGTGGAAGGCCGGACCTACGATGAGGTCTTGAAGCTGGTCATGGCCAGACGGCCTGGCGCCATGCCGCTGCCAAATCTACAAGTCGCTATTGAACAGGTGCGCCAACTCCGCCGCGCCGCGTAGTCGGATGCTGAAAAAGCCCGCCATCGGTGTTCTCGCGTTGCTCAAAGGCTCAACGTACCGAAGCATACGCTTCGCCTTTTCGCTTGCTGCGGCCTTGCCTGTGGCGAGGCGCGTCTTGGCGCGTCGGGGTCGAGCGGGTGAGAGCATCAGCCTTTTTGAGCATCCTCAAGGTATTCTCGCATCAGCACCGTTCAGAACCTCCCACCCATATTGATTGTCAGTAACCAGGTTTTCTGCTACCGCCTTCAAGCTCGTCTTGCCTTTCCTCCAATCCTCATGGCGTAATGGCATTTCTCTTCATCTCGTAATTTGGATGAGTGATGCCGGAGCTCCCAGAAGCAGAAGTCGTGGCTGGACAAATCCGCTCCCGTCTCCTCGGTGCGCCATTAGGCGATGTGTGGGTCGGACGGGCGGATATTGTGCGGGAGGGATTCTCGACCTTATCGTGGTATCCCGGCGCCAGCCTGCAGTCTGTCGAGCGATTTGGCAAGAGTGTGGCCCTTGGATTTGTGAAGGACCGGGTCTGTCGCTATGTCGTGGCCGAACTTGGGATGACCGGACTCCTCCTGTTCCAGTCCACGCCGACGAAACATCCACAGCACGTCCATGTGAAGATGTTGTTTGAAGACGCTCGTGAGCCGGAATTACGGTACTGGAATCCTCGTCGGTTTGGGCGACTCTCGCTGGTGGATAGGGCGGGACTTGATCGATATCGCACCCGCCGATTTGGCCTGGATCCGCTCGCCGCGTCGCAGCAGGACTTTGTGGAACTGTTGCAATCGAGACGTGGCCGACTCAAATCCCTCCTGATGCATCAACAAGTCATCGCCGGGATCGGGAATATCTACGCGAATGAGATTCTTTTTCGAGCAGGTCTGCACCCGCATGTTCAGGTCAGCAAACTGTCGGTGGCTAGGCTTGAAAAACTTTACCAGATCATGTGTGAGGTTCTCCATGAGGCAATTGCCTGTGGAGGATCGAGCGTCCGAGACTTTTTTGCTCCCGATGGAACCGAAGGGCAATATAAGCGGCGGCATCTGGTCTATGGCAAAGCGGGGCAGCCCTGTCCCAATCACTGCGGAGGAGTCATTCGACGCTTTCAGGGGGAGCGGAGCGCATATTTTTGCCTCAGCTGCCAGTCTCTTCGGTCTACAAAGTAATGACCAGTGACGGTAAATCTTTATATTTTGAGTGCTTAGTAGAAAATGGGCCAAGAAACTCCACACTAGGCCTTTTGATCCGTTTCATTTTAGTTCCTCTGGTGTCTTGAGTCATCCCGTTGATTTCCGTTACAATCCGGCTCCCTGATCGGCTGAGTTGAATACGAAGGAGAACTCTCATGGCAAAGGTGTTGGAAGGTCCCGGGATGGGACTGATGAAGAAGTGGGGAATTCACGTCCCCCATTATGCGGTTGTGACCTCCGCGGACGAACTCTCCAAGCTCGGTCACGTCAACGACTGGATGAAGCAGAGTCAATTGGTCGCCAAAGCTCATGAAGCGCTCGGTTCCAGGTTTAAGCTCGGGTTGGTGAAGGTGGGCCTCGATCTGACCGGTGCTGTGGCGGCGACCAAAGACATGATCGGTCGCCAGGTCGGCAGTATTATGGTTTCCCAAGTCATCGTCTCTGAAATGATTGCCCACAAAGAGGAATACTATTGTGCGGTGAAATCGACTCGCGAAGGCAGCGAGATTCTCGTGGCCAACTGTGGTGGGATCGAAGTTGAATCGAATTGGGACCGCGTGAAGCGGTTGTGCCTTGATGTGGGACAGGTTCCCTCCCATGAAGCGCTTGAAAAGCTTGCCAAAGAGGCAGGTTTTACTGGCGCGTTGGCTAAGAAGATGGCGGATTTCGCTGGCAAGATGTTTAGCTGCTTCGACAGCGAAGATGCGCAGTATCTCGAGGTGAATCCCGTTGTGACTCGCGCGAGCGATGGCGAGTTAGTCGCGCTTGACGCGGTGACGTTGCTAGACGGCGATGCCAAGTTCCGTCATCCGGATTGGAATTTTGCGTTTGCGGCAGAATTCGGCCGGGCCTATTCCAAGCAGGAAGAGGAGGTCATGGCGGTCGACAGCAAGATCAAGGGCTCGGTCAAGTTCATTGAGATTCCCGGTGGTGATACGGCGATGCTCCCCGCAGGCGGTGGCGCCAGTGTCTATTACTCCGATGCCGTCGTGGCTCGTGGCGGCAAGCTGGCGAATTATGCCGAGTACTCCGGCGATCCTCCCGATTGGGCCGTTGAAGTGCTGACGGAGAAGGTCTGCTCCTTGCCCGGAATTAAGAACATCATTGTCGGTGGCGCGATCGCCAATTTCACCGACGTGGTGAAAACATTCGGCGGCATCATCAACGGATTCCGCAAGGCCAAGGCGGAAGGGAAGCTGAAGGGCGTGAAGATCTGGGTGCGTCGCGGAGGCCCGCGAGAGAAGGAAGGGCTCGATGCGATGCGCGCGCTCAAGGACGAAGGATTCGACATCAACGTCTTCGATCGCAACACCCCGCTGACGGACATCGTCGACAAAGCACTTCAGAAATAGTAACGAGGACTCAGGACTGTGGACTGAGCTAGTCGGAGGGCGTTCACTCGGCCCTCAGTTCTCAGCGCTCAGTCCTAAAGGAAAGAGGGAGATTCCGATGAGCATTCTGGCCAATAAAGACACCCGGGTTGTGATTCAGGGGGGCGCCGCCGGTGTCAACGCAGCCCGCCGTATGGCGGAGTTCTGCTACCTGATCAAGCGCCCACTCAACGTCGAAGCGTTTGTCTATCCGCCTGACGCCGGCAAGTCCAATGAAGTGCCTTATGGCAGCGGCCTCATCGCCATCCCGGTCTATAAGACCATCGCCGAAGCGACGAAGAACCATCCGACCATCAACACCAGTCTTGTGTATATCGGAGCGGACCGCGCGATGAAGGGCGGGATGGAAGCCCTCGACGATACACACATCAAGGTCGTGACGATGATCACGGAGGGTGTGCCGGAGAAGGACGCCAAGATTCTTGGGGCCCATGCCAGAAAGCTTGGCAAGGTGTTTAACGGCCCCTCGTCGATCGGTATTGTGTCGGCCGGTTCCTGTCGGCTCGGTGTCATCGGTGGTGCGTTCGACAACCTCGTCTTATCAAAGCTCTATCGTGAAGGTTCCTTCGGCGTCATCACCAAGTCGGGCGGTCTCTCGAACGAAATTATCTGGATTTGCTCGCAGTTCGCCGATGGGATCACGACGGCCATCGGCATTGGCGGCGATGCCTATCCGGGCACTGACTACGTGAGCTATCTCGAAATGTTTGAGAACGATCCGCAAACGAAAGCGGTCGTCATTGTCGGCGAAATGGGCGGCGATCTTGAAGAGCGGGCCGCTGAGTGGTACGGCGCCAAGAAGCGGCGTGTGAAGTTGATGGCCGTCGTCTCCGGATTCTGCCAGGAAAGTTTGCCGAAGGGGATGAAATTCGGTCACGCGGGCGCGAAAGAGGGATTGAAGGGCGAAGGGTCGGCTCGGTCCAAGTCCGATGCCCTCAAAAAGTCCGGCGCGATCGTGCCGCCCACGTTTGGCGCGCTTGGTCCGGCGATCAAGGACGTCTATCAGGAGTTGTTGAAGACCGGCCAGGTGAAGGAACCGGTCGAGCCGGCGGCACTGCCGAAGTTGCCCAAGAGTATTGAAGCGGCCATGAAGGCCGACGAAGTCATGGTCACCCCACTGATTCGTACCACGATCAGCGACGATCGCGGAGACGAACCCTGCTATGACGGGTATCCCGCCTCCGAGCTCATCAATAAAGGCTACGAAATTCCCCATGTCGTCGGACTCTTGTGGGATAAGCGGTTGATCTCCAAGCAGGAAGCCGAAATTATCAAGCGCATCATGATGCTCTCTGCCGACCATGGCCCCTGTGTCAGCGGCGCATTGGGGACGATCATCGCGGCTTGCGCCGGGATTGGCCTGTCTCAGTCGGTGGCCGCGGGACTCATCATGATCGGCCCACGGTTCGGCGGGGCGGTCACCGATGCTGGACGGTTTTTCAAACATGCTGTCGACAATAAGATGACGGTCGACGAATTCCTGACCTACATGAAGAAGAACCATGGTCCGGTGCCCGGTATCGGCCATCGTGTGAAGAGCTTGCGCAATCCGGACAAGCGGGTGAAGGAGTTGGTCGGCTATGTGAAGAGCTTGCCCATCAAGACCCCGTGCCTCGATTTTGCATTGCAGGTCGAGCAGGTCACGGCGGCAAAGAAGGATAACCTCATTTTGAACGTAGATGGGACGATGGCGGCCGTGTTGGTCGATATCGGATTCCCGGTCGATAGTTTGAACGGCTTCTTCATCCTCTCGCGGACAATCGGCTTGATCGGCCATTGGGTTGATCAGAAACGTCAGGGCAGCCGCTTGATCCGGCTGTTCGATTATCTTGTGAACTACGCGGCACCCAAACGGCGGGAAGTTCCGCCGTTGAAATAACAGGTCACTGGTCATTCGTGAAAAAAAACGATGGTTTGTGAATGTCCGATGACGCTTTTTTAAGGAGAAAGTTATGTCGATGGATCTCGCCAAAAACCTCTATGCCAAAATGCCGAGCGTCTTTGAGAAGGCTCGAAAGAAATTTGGCCGTGGCTTGACGCTGGCGGAGAAGATTCTTGTCGCGCATGCCGACAACTTCGACACTCAGAATTGGGAACGGGGCAAAGCCATGTTGGCCCTGCGGCCTGACCGGGTAGCCATGCAAGACGCGACGGCGCAGATGGCCGTCTTGCAGTTCATGCAGGCGAATAAGAAGAAAGCGGCGGTGCCCAGCACGATCCACTGCGACCATTTGATCCGTGCCGAAATGGGCTCGCAGAAGGATCTGATGCATGCATTGGACGAGAACAAGGAAGTCTATAACTTTCTCGCGTCCGCTGCCAAGAAGTACGGCATCGGTTTCTGGAAGCCGGGAGCCGGAATCATCCATCAAGTCGTGCTGGAAAACTATGCATTCCCTGGCTCTCTGATCATCGGAACCGACTCGCATACGCCGAACGGGGGTGGGTTGGGAGGATTGGCGATCGGTGTCGGCGGCGCAGATGCCGGCGAAGTCATGGCCGGCCTGCCGTGGGAGGTTCTTCATCCTAAATTGATCGGTGTGAAACTGACCGGCAAGTTGAGCGGATGGGCCTCGGCGAAAGACGTCATCCTCTATCTGTGCGGCCTGCTCACCGTGAAGGGCGGGACGAACAAGATCGTCGAGTACTTCGGTCCTGGCGCCGAAACGATCAGTGCTACAGGGAAGGGCACCATCTGTAATATGGGCGCCGAGCTCGGGGCGACGACGTCGGTATTCCCCTTCGACCAGAAGATGGTCGCCTACATGAATATTACGGATCGCGCGGATCTCTCGATTTTGGCGACGGCGCAGAAGAATCTACTCGTGGCCGACCCTGAAGTCTATCAGTCGCCGGAGAAGTACTACGATCAGATCGTGGAAGTCGATCTCTCAACGCTCGAGCCGCATGTGGTTGGACCGCATACACCGGACTTGGCCAGGCCGATTTCAAAGTTGAAAGCGGAAGCGCAAGAGAAGGGCTATCCGGTTGAGTTGAAGGCGGCGCTCATCGGCAGTTGTACCAATTCATCCTATGAAGACATCAGTCGGTCGGCTCATATTGCGCAACAGGCGTTGAAGGCTGGCTTGAAGGCGAAGGCCTCGTTTTTAGTCTCGCCTGGCTCCGAGCGTATTTATCACACCATGAAGCGTGATGGGTTCTTGGACACGTTCGAGCAACTGGGGGGCACCGTGCTGTCCAATTCTTGCGGCCCCTGCATCGGACAGTGGAAGCGTGCGGACGGGGTGAAGGGCAAGGCTGATTCAATTGTCAGCTCCTTCAACCGGAATTTTCCAGGTCGTAACGACGGGATCAGTGAAACGCTGTCGTTTCTCGCCAGTCCAGAGGTCGTGACCGCCTATGCCATCACCGGCGATTTGGGCTTCGATCCGGTCAATCAGACAGTCAAGGGCGCGGACGGCAAAGAATTCAAGTTGCAGCCGCCGGTGGGTGAAGAATTGCCGGCCAAGGGTTTTGCGAAGGGCGAAGAGGGGTATGTTGAGCCTGCTGCAGACGGGTCGAGCTTAACCGTCGACATTCCGCCGACCAGCGAGCGATTGCAGTTGTTGCAGCCGTTCCCTAAGTGGGACGGCAAGGATTTCGATAAGCTGCCACTCCTGCTCAAGACCAAGGGGAAGACCACGACCGATCACATCTCCCCGGCCGGTCCCTGGCTCAAGTTCCGCGGACATCTCGACAAGATCAGCGACAATATGTTTCTTGGAGCGAATAACACGTTTTCGTCAGAACCAGGGAAGGGGACGAACATCCTGACTGGCGAAGCCAATCTCACGATGGCACAAATTGCCAGAGCGTACAAAGCTCAAGGTATTGGGTCGATTGTCGTCGGCGATGAAAATTACGGTGAAGGCAGTAGCCGTGAGCATGCGGCCATGTCTCCACGGTTCTTGAACGTGCGAGCCGTCATCACCAAGAGTTTTGCGCGCATCCATGAAACCAATCTCAAGAAGCAGGGCATTCTGGCGCTGACATTCGCAGACCCGAAGGACTATGACAAGATTGAGATGAATGATCGACTGAGCGTACTCGATCTGAACAGTCTGGCTCCAGGCAAGCCAGTCACAGTGGTCGTGCATAAAACCAGCGGCGATGTGAAGGTTCAAGCCAATCACAGCATGACAGCACCACAAATCACTTGGTTTAAGGCCGGTTCAGCGTTGAACGCGCTGAACTAACCCATATATTGAGAGGGATACTCATGGCACAAGCAGACAAAATAATTTACACGAAGACCGATGAAGCACCGATGCTGGCGACTTACTCGTTCTTACCGATCATCAACGCCTTTTCGAAGGCGGCGGGTGTGACGGTTGAATTGCGGGATATCTCGCTGGCGGGCCGCGTACTCGCCGTATTCCCAGAGTACTTGACGCCGGAACAGAAGCAACACGACGCATTGGCTGAATTGGGCGAGTTGGCCAAGACACCGGAAGCCAACATCATCAAGCTGCCGAACATCAGCGCCTCATTGCCGCAGTTGCAAGAGACCATCAAGGAATTGCAGAAGCAAGGATATAAGCTTCCTGAGTACCCTGAGAATCCGAAAGACGACAAGGAAAAGGACGTCAAGGCTCGTTACGACAAAGTCAAAGGCAGTGCTGTGAATCCAGTGTTGCGCGAAGGGAACTCGGATCGCCGAGCCCCGTTGTCCGTGAAAGCCCATACCAGAAAGCATCCGCATAAGATGGGCGCCTGGAGTCCTGATTCCAAGACCCACGTGTCCCACATGAAGAGTGGTGACTTCCGTTCGAACGAAAAGTCGATCACAATTCCAGCCGCGACCACGGCAAAGATCGAGTTCGTTGGCGCAGATGGGAAGATCACCGTTTTGAAGGAGAAAGTCGCCTTGCAGGCCGGTGAGGTGCTGGATGCGACCTTCATGAGCGTGAAGGCTCTCCGCACGTTCTTGGAAGAGCAGATCCAGGACGCCCAGCAGAAGGGAGTGCTGTTCTCGTTGCACATGAAGGCCACCATGATGAAGATCTCGGATCCGAAGATCTTCGGTCATGGCGTGACGGTCTATTACAAGGATGTCTTTGAAAAGCACGGCGAGACGTTCAAGAAGCTGGGTGTGGATCCGGACAACGGTCTCGGTGATGTCTATGTCAAGATCAAGTCTTTGCCGGACGAACAACGCAAGGCGATCGAAGCGGACATTCAAGCCGTCTATCAAAAGCGGCCGCCGATGGCGATGGTGAACAGCGACAAGGGCATCACCAATCTCCATGTTCCGAGCGACATCATCATCGACGCATCGATGCCTCCAGTCATTCGTGATAGCGGCAAGATGTGGGGGCCGGATGGCAAGGCGGCTGACGCCAAATGCGTCATTCCCGATTCTTGCTATGCGCCCGTTTATCATGAAGTGGTGGAGTTCTGTAAGAAGAACGGCGCGTTTGATCCGAAGACGATGGGCACCGTGCCCAACGTCGGTCTGATGGCGCAGGCGGCTGAGGAATATGGTTCGCACGACAAGACCTTCAAGGCGCCGGGCAACGGCACCATCCGCATCGTGGATGCGGCCGGCACCACGTTGCATGAACACAAGGTGGAAGCGGGGGACATCTGGCGCGCCTGTCAGGTGAAGGATGCCCCGATTCAGGACTGGGTGAAGCTGGCTGTGACCCGCGCCAGAGCGACCGGCTCGCCGGCGGTGTTCTGGTTGAATAAGGACCGTGCGCACGATGCCGAGCTGATCAAGAAAGTGAATGCGTATTTGCCAAAGCATGACACGAATGGTCTTGAGATCAAGATCATGTCACCGGCGGATGCCTGCCGCTTCTCAATTCAGCGGATGAAGGAAAGTAAGGATACGATTTCTGTCACCGGCAACGTACTCCGTGACTATCTCACGGATCTCTTTCCGATTCTCGAAATCGGGACCAGCGCCAAAATGCTCTCGATTGTTCCGTTGCTGAACGGCGGTGGTCTGTTCGAGACCGGCGCAGGTGGATCAGCGCCGAAGCACGTGCAGCAGTTCCAGGAAGAAGGCTATTTACGCTGGGATTCGCTCGGTGAGTTCCTTGCGCTTGCGGCCTCGCTGGAACATCTTGCGAAAGTGGGAAACAATCCGGTCGCCAAGATTCTGGCGGACACGCTGGATCAGGCCAATGCGCAGTTCCTGGAGAGCAACAAGTCGCCAGCTCGTAAGGTCGGCGAGATCGACAACCGTGGCAGTCACTTCTACTTGGCACTCTATTGGGCACAGGCCTTGGCCACGCAGACAGCGGATAAGCGGATATCCGATCGGTTTACCAAGATCGCAAAAGATCTGAGCGACAACGAAAAGAAGATCGACGGTGAGCTGTTGGCCGCGCAAGGTAAGCCGCAAGATGTCGGTGGGTACTATCATCCGGACGATGCTAAGGCTGCCAAAGCCATGCGTCCAAGCGCGACCTTGAACACGATCATCGACGCGATTGCCTAATTTCGATTCATGGTGAGGCGTGGGGGGCTATCGCTCCTTACGCCTCGCGTGTTACACAGGAACCTATGGCTCAAGATGATACCAATCTGATCGATCAGCCCGAGGTGATGAAACCGCGGATGGTCACAATCGAGATCGCCGGCAAGAAGGTGGACGTGCCGGAAGGGATCACGGTTGTCAAGGCCATGTGGTATGCGGGGATTGATGTCGTCCGCGGCGTCGGTTGTCTCGGCGGTTTCTGTGGTGCCTGTGCGACCTACTACCGCACGAAAGATGATCCAAAGGTCCGAACCTGCCTGGCTTGTCAGATGGCAGTGCAGGACGGCATGTCTTTTACGATGATGCCATCGTTTCCGGCGCGCAAGGCCACCTACGACATTCAGGCACTCAAGGATCCTAAACAAGACCTGTTTAACCTGTATCCTGAAACGCCATTGTGTCGAAACTGCAATGCCTGCACCGAAGCCTGTCCGCAGAAGATCGATGTGCGTGAAGGAGTCTGGAAAGCCGTCTTTGGCGACTTCAAGAGTGTCTCCGAAATGTTTATGGATTGTGTGATGTGCGGCATGTGCACGCCGGTGTGCATTGCTGATATTGCACCGAATCTTGTCGCCCTGTACGTGAGCCGTGCACAGGGGGCACATTTTACCAAAAAGCCCATCGGGCTCGACACCCGCATCAAGGAAATTCAGGACGGGCAATACCAGGATGCATGGAATACGATTCTTAAAATGAGCGAGAAGGAACTGGCCGATCACTGTGCCACCGTAAAATAATTCCAGCATTGAGGCTTCCGAGATGGACATTCACGCGCTCCAACAGATTGTACATAAGACGCGGGATGACCGCCGTAAGCAGACTATCCCCAAGTTTTCTCCTGCAGACTGCGATCAACTGATTCATAGATATCATCCGGATTTCAGGGCCAGCGCCTACCGGTCGATCCGCTTCGGTCCCAATGAAGGGGGCAAAACCGTTGTGGAGCTGGCCACGTTGCTCGAAGGCGACAGCTCTATCCAAGGAAATGCCGACCTGACGCCTCAGTATTCGTGCGATGTGCTGGTGATAGGTGGCGGTGGGGCCGGGTGCGCTGCGGCACTCCATGCGCATGGAGCAGGGGCAAACGTGCTCTTGGCCACGAAACTACGGCTTGGTGATTCAAACAGTGTGATGGCTCAGGGGGGAATGCAGATCTCCGTGGCCCCAGAAGATTCACCGGTCACTCATTTCCTCGACACGCTCAAGGGCGGCCACATGGAGAACGATCACGCCCTTCTGAAGACCATGGTCGAGGAGGGGCCGTCGATTGCGAAGTGGTTGCTGGAGCTGGGCGTGCTGTTCGACCGTCAAGCCGACGGCAATCTCCATGTGAAGAAGGGCGGAGGCAGTTCTAAGCCACGGCTGCTAACCTGCTCAGACTATACCGGTCTTGAGATCATGCGGGTGCTCAAGGACGAGGTCATCAATCAAAAGATTCCACTGCTTGAGTTTGCCGCAGCGATCGAACTGCTCAGTGATGATGAAGGAAATTGTACCGGCGCGATCTTCAAAGATCTCGACAACCAGCGGCATGTCGTGGTTGCGGCCAAGTCCGTGATCCTGGCAACTGGCGGGATCGGCCGGCTCCACATTCAAGGATTTCCGACGAGTAACCACTATGGCGCGACCGGAGACGGGCTCTGCCTGGCCTATCGCATGGGCGCCAAGTTGGACCACATCGATACGTTCCAATATCACCCCTCTGGGGCGGTCTATCCCGAGCAACTGATCGGGCAATTGGTGACCGAAGGAATTCGCTCAGAAGGCGGGCAGCTTGTGAATGCCAAGGGCGAGCGATTTGTGAACGAACTTGATACCCGCGACGTGGTCTCGTCCTCGATCATCCGTGAGTGTGAAGAAGGACGTGGCATCAGAACAATGTCCGGTCGCGTTGGCGTCTGGCTGGATACCCCGTTACTAGATGCGGAGCATGGGCCCGGCACGGTGGAAAAACATTTCCCGGCGATGATGCTGCAGTTCGAACGATTTGGGATTGACATCAGCAAGGACCCGGTCCTGATCTACCCAACGTTGCACTATCAGAACGGGGGCGTGAAGATCGACACCAATTCAGAAACCAATGTGAAGAATCTCTTTGTCGCCGGTGAAGCGTCAGGCGGCCTGCACGGGCGGAACCGATTGATGGGCAATTCGTTGCTTGACCTGATGGTCTACGGCAAACGGTCTGGTCTGACGGCAGCAGGCCGTGTCGGATCGATGAAACAGGGTCAGCTCACGCTGAAGCATCTGCAGCGGTTCCGAGCCGATGCCAAGAAGCACGGCAACGTCAGTGGTGTGATTTCGCCGATGATTCTGCCGGCCTATACCAGAAAAGTGAGTTAGCCATGAGGAGTGAGTACTGAGGGCTGAGAAGAAAATCAACTCAGCGCACAGTCCTCGTAACTCAGTCCTGAAGTGACAGAAGGAGCGCTATGAACGTTCACGAATTCCAAGCCAAGTCCTTGTTCGCTCAGTTCGGCGTCCCGGTACCGCGGGGGAAGGAAATTACCTCTCCTGAAGGTGCGACCGCCTGGGCCAATGAACTCAATACGCCGGTCTTCGTCGTGAAGGCGCAAATTCATGCCGGGGGGCGAGGCAAGGCCGGAGGGGTCAAGATCACGAAAGACAAAGGCGCGGTGGCCGGATTTGCCAAGGAATTGATCGGCAAGACGCTGGTGACCCACCAGACCGGTCCCAAAGGCCGTCAGGTCCATCGGCTCCTGCTCGAAGAAGGCGCCAACATCAGCAAAGAATTGTATCTGAGCATCCTGGTGGACCGCGATTCCGGGTGGCCCGTCTTCATTGCCAGCACCGAAGGCGGGATGGAAATCGAAGAGGTCGCGGAGAAGACACCCGAGAAGATCATCAAGGAATTGATTGATCCGGCCGTGGGATTTCAAGGCTATAACGGGCGCAACGTCGCGTTTGCCCTCGGCCTCAATACGATCGAGCCGGCCGTGATGAATCCCTTTATCCAGATGATGGGGAATCTCTATCGTTTGTTCATGGAAAAGCACGCCGCAATGGTGGAGATCAACCCGCTTATCATCACAAAAGAAAAGACGATCGTCGCGCTCGACGGCAAGGTCTCCTTCGATGACAACGCGTTGTTCAAGCATGCTGACGTTCAGCAGATGCGCGATCTCAACGAAGAAGAGCCGCTGGAAATCGAAGCCGGCACGAACAATCTGAATTATGTGAAGCTGGACGGCAACATCGGTTGCATGGTGAACGGGGCGGGCCTGGCCATGGCGACGATGGACGTCATCAAGCTGGCCGGTAGTGAGCCTGCGAACTTTTTAGATGTTGGGGGTGGCGCGACCAAAGAAACGGTGGCAGCAGGCTTTCGGATTCTGCTCAAAGACCCGAACGTCAAGGGCATCTTCATCAACATCTTCGGTGGCATCGTACGCTGCGAGCGGATTGCCCATGGCGTCATCGAAGCAGCCAAGGAAGTGAAGATCGCCGTGCCGCTCGTCGTCCGCTTGCAGGGCACGAATGCAGAAGAAGGCCGCAAGCTATTAGCCGAATCGGGATTGAAGCTTGACGTAGCTGATGATCTCTGGGAAGCGGCACAAAAAATTGTGAAACTGACTGGCAAGGCAGCGTGAGCGAAAGGTGCGCCGGGCCGGTCTTCAGTGCTCGCCCACCGCGCACATATGAATCAACTAGATTGTCAGACATTGGTCGGTGCTCGGTGGATGCGCGCAGTATGAAGACCGACCCGGCGCACCTTCTTGAAGAGGAAGGTAAGAAAAGAGGAAACCGTGAGCATTCTCGTCAATGAAAATACGCGGGTGGTCGTGCAGGGGATTACGGGCAAGGAAGGGTCGTTCCATGCGACGCAATGCAAAGCCTATGGGACCAAGGTTGTGGCAGGCGTTACGCCAGGGAAGGCTGGGCAGGAAGTCGAAGGTATCCCTGTGTTCAACACCGTGGCTGACGCGGTCAAGAAGACCGAGGTTGATACCTCACTGATCTTCGTGCCGCCGCCGTTCTGTGCCGATGCCATCCTTGAAGCAGCCGATGCCGGGATCAAGTTGATCATCTGCATCACCGAAGGCATTCCCGTCAACGATATGGTGAAGGTTAAGCGGGCGCTCCGCGGTCGTGATGTAAGGCTGATCGGACCCAACTGCCCAGGTGTCATCACGGTGGATGAGGCAAAGATCGGTATCATGCCGGGCTTCATCCACAAGAAGGGTGTGGTCGGGGTGGTCTCTCGCAGCGGCACCCTCACGTATGAAGCCGTCCATCAACTCTCGACCTTGGGGTTGGGCGAGACGACCTGCGTCGGGATCGGCGGCGATCCGGTCAATGGTACTGGTTTTGTCGATGTGCTGCCGTTATTCGAGAAAGATCCAGAAACACAGGCCATCGTCATGATCGGCGAGATCGGCGGCGACGCGGAAGAAAAAGCAGCCGAATTCATCAAGAAGAACGTCAAGAAACCGGTCATCAGCTTCATCGCCGGCATCACGGCGCCTCCCGGACGCCGCATGGGCCATGCCGGCGCCATTATCTCCGGCGGCAAAGGGACCGCAGCCGAAAAGATGAAAACGCTGGAAGCGGCCGGGGTCAAAGTCGTTAAGAATCCAGCTGAGATCGGCGCGGCGGTCAAACACGCGTTGGGACGGTAGTTCCCCAAGTCCATTCTTCTGTAGCTATCCTCCTCCGCTACCGCTGCGTAGGCCTGATCTCTACGGCCTGTCCATCGCCTCCGCTCAGTCACGTGGATGGACGATTGTCTATATTTCAATGAGTTGTTTGCCCGTAGATTGCTGTGCACGAGCGGGGTGTAATGACTGCTCATGAAGCCCGAGCAAGAGTCGATTCATCCATCGCCGTGGCCATGTCAGATGGGATATTGGATTTACCGATAACTCCAATCCGTTTTATCTATTTTTAAAAATGAATGCGGGATTGCTACTGTTGGCGCCGTCCGTCCTGCGACGCGAGAAGAGCATTCACTCATGATCGCTCTAGAGGCGGATAGTTGGACTCTCATGCCGATCACCGCAACAGCGGAACCGTGGGCCGATTTGAGTATCATGAAAACGCAATCGTCTCGTGTGGCCTCAGTGACCACCGACGATCTACCGACTGATATCAAATTTGGCGACAAAAATTCGTCGAAGAATATGTTTTCTTTACCTTTGGAGGGCAATGAATGAAAACGAGAATTTCGGCGATCGTTTGCCTTCTCTGTGTCCTTGGCTACGCTGAGGTCACACGGGCGGAAGATCCATACAGCCAACGGGTGGCTGATCCCTATGCGATCTCGCCTGATCCCCCAACCATGTCCTCCGGGACGCTTGAGCCCTATCTTTCATTTATGGCGGGGATTGCAATCCCGTTCAGTCAGGACGCCACGTTTCGTAATGGCGATGTGGAGAGCAAGGTCGACTATCAGATGAAACAGTCGGTCGGTGGCAACGCGGGCATCTGGTTTCCGACCAGAAACAAGATGGCGGGATTCGATCTCGGCCTTGAAATCAGCGGATTTGTTTGGTATCCGGACATCGCCTGCTGTCGGAACGGTGTGAATGGAACGCTGAATCCGGACGGATCGTTTGAGGGCACCACGACGGAAACGCAAGGGATCTACGTGGGCACCAATGTCATGCTGCGCTACCCGATGGGGATTTCCGAGGCCTATCCCAACGGGCGATGGTTTCCCTATATCGGGGTCGGTGGTGGAGCGCATCAGATCGCACAGCGGCCAGGCGGATTCCGAGGGGGTGGTTTTGCGAATGCCATCGTCGACCAGCGGAATACGGCTCCCGGGTTTATGGCGCTGGGAGGGTTCAAGGCGCATCTCTTCAAGTACGTGGCTGCCTTTGTTGAGGCGAAGTATGTTCAGGCCTTTCACGACGAGCTAGGGACGGATCGGTTCGGGGCATCCACAAGTGGCGGACAAGACCTAGTTTTTGATAATTATGAATCCACGATGAGAACCATCTTTGTGCATGGCGGCTTGTCGATTCACTTTGACGTGAGACCGTAGATTCGTACACAGTTTCAGTGCACACCTTGCCACAAGAAGGTAGGGTGTGCAGCTGAGTTTAAAGTACCCCCCTCCCAACCATTTTCCCCTCTCACATAACCAGGGTATAAGATCGTTTGATCTCCAGACCGAACTCGCCGTATTGGTATGAGCAGCAATGAGTGCCAGTGGAGCTAGGCAACTAGTGGAGAAAGGTGTACGTCTAGGGCCAGCTCTTGAGTGACCACTCGATCCAATCGGTGGCGGGTCATCATCGGGACGCGAATGAACTCGACGCCAAAAGTATGTTCCTTGACCCAGCGGACTTTCCCCAGTTCGATGAACAGGGATGCGGTTGGATCCGGTAGGAGAACACTCAGCTTGATATAGCTCCCCATGAGGACGGTTCGCTCACAGGTGATGGCACAGCCTGCAATGGACAGGTCAGACACCACCCCTTCTCCCACAAATGGAGCGCCTCCGAATATCGTAGGATAAGCCACAGGTAGCCGAGGATGGATTCGCCAGTTAATGGTCGTATCAGCCATTGTTGTGTCCTCCGTAGGCCGCAGTCTATCCCCGTAGAGGGCCAGGGACCATTCCTCGGAGGGGGGGCGCAGGACCTCATTCGGTTCAAGAATACTCTGTGCTGGGTATCAGAGGCTTGTTGAGCTGGTGCTTATGCCAGAAGAACTTCAGAATGCTCGAAAAGGCCAGACTTCTTACCCGATAAACCCCGGCACGCCCGCTAAGCCAACTCAGCGAGGCGAGCCAAGACGCACCCTTCCGCAAACAAGGTCGCAGTGAGCGAAGAGGCAGAGCGTGCGTTTTTGTACGTTTAGCCACGTGAGCGATGAGACCTGCCTGCGCGAAGCGCTTCGGCAAGGCAGGGAACGAAGCTGCCAGACTTTTTCAGCGTTTTATTAAGGCTTGCTGGGCTTATCCGTTAAAGATGGAGGGGGGACGGTTGAGGGGAGTTCGAGTCGTTCCAGCACATCTTGCTTGAGTTTCGTCGGTTCTTCAATGCGGTTATCTCGTTGCAAGATATTGATATCTTTTGCCTTTCTTGCATTCAATTCCACCACATCTGCATCGTCCCGGACTAAGTGCGGTGTAAGAAAGACGAGAAGATTCAGTTTCTCAATCTGACGACTCTGTGATTTGAATAGCCATCCAATCCACGGAATGTCTCCCAACACGGGAATCTTCTTTTCACTGAGCGTGATGTTGTCACGCACCAATCCTCCGATGACGAGCGTCTGTTGATCCTGGGCGACGGTCGTGGTTTCCATGGATCGCTTCGTTGTGGTGGGTCCCACCGGGATACTGGCCGACCCAGCGCCGATAGTCTGCGCCACGTTTTCCGCGATCGCCGTAATCTCTTGCTTGATTTCCAGGCGAATCAAATCACCGTCGAGGACCTGCGGGGTCAACTCTAACGTCACGCCGACATCTTTTCGCTCAATGGTGACGAGCGTTCCCCCCGTGATGCCTTGGGCCTGGCCGGTTGGGAACGGGCGATTTTCACCGACGACGATCTTCGCCTTCTGGTTATCGGCGGCCAGCACCTGGGGTGTGGAGAGGACATTCGTATCGGTCATGTTCATCAGGAGGTTCAGGAATGCGCGCACGTTCAGCGTATTCAGGAGCGGGAATGCTGGGCCAGCTGCCCCTCCGGCCGCAGCGCCGGTGACCGCCTGGGCGAAGGTTGCCAGGTCTTCCGGTGCTCTATTGAACCCGCTAATCCCCTGTAAAAAACCAGATTTTCCCGCACTGAGCACTTGAGTCGGATCTGTGCCGATTTGGCGAAGGCGATCCACTTGGACCTCCAGGATGACCGCCTCCACAAAGACCTGCTTGCGCCGGATATCGAGGTCACGAATGACGGCTTGGAGATGACTCCAGGCGAGCTTGGTTGCACTGATTACGATGGAGTTGGTCGCCTTATCGGCAAACACTTGGACTGGAGCCTCGAATTCCGTCAGCGGTCTGACGGGTGGTCTGGTGCCAGGCGTGATCTGTGCCACGGTTTGTGAACGTGCCACCAAATTGGTGAGAACAGCGGCAAGATCAGTCGCGTTAGCGTGTTTCAGCTTATAGACAAACACACCACGTTCTGGCGGAAGGTCACCCATAGGGACCACCTGATAGAGGTTTCCTCCCTTCGGGACCACCGCGATACGGGCTGCCTCTAATGCCGCGACGAACATGGTAAAAGCCTGGTCCGGTGACACCTTAGTCGGAGAAAACACGGATACTTTTCCGCCCTGCTTTTTAATAGTCTCATCTAAAACAAAGTTTTTTCCGGTGATCTCACTGATAAAGCGGACGAAGACGGGGATCTCGACTTCGTTGAAATCCAACGCAACTTTTAGTGGTTGGCCTCCTCCGCCTTGTGAAAATAGAGGGGGAGGGAAGGCCAAGAAGAGCAGAAGCACCAAGATTAGGCAGGTGCTAAATTCCCTGGTCGTGTTCGATGGGCAATGAGGTATTGGACGGGCTTGCACGATGGACTATTAATTCCGTGGCATCAGCTGATGCGGTGTACGTGAGTCTGACCGTACCATAGGCGTGTCGAAAGACACAACCAAGCTGATGTTTCTCAAAAGCGTACCGTCCGAGCATATCCAGAGGAGGGGCGCTCGCTGCCAGCCACCCTTCCAAGCTTGGAGGCACAACCCTGAGCCCATCGTTAAGTGTGTTCGCCAATACACCGATACAGAGAGGCTATGTGTGTGGGCCAGACGACCTCTGGCCCCAAATGTCTGAGTGGATTGAATTGCTAGTTAAGCCATTACTTTTCAATGGCTTGGCATGATGGTCCGGTGGATGAGTGAGGCATTGAGGTTCCAGACTCCCTTAAAGGTTTCGCTCCTATATCACGGTCCAAGGTCACGAGCGTCGGCGAGAGCAGAATGGGCTGCTGGCGAAGGCTCCCACGGCGTCGGGATCTGCTAAGGTTGTAGCGTGCGTGTGAATAAGAAATCCCCTTTAAAATCAGATAAAACCCAGACCTCCCGCGCTCACAAGCGTGGTGTGGTTGGCTACAGCAGGAAGAGCGCTCTTCTTGAGGATGCCATTACCCAAATGAATGCCGGGAAATATGGGCGTTCTTCTACCGCCCTGAAGGAATTACTCGCACTTGATCCGCAGAACATGGAGGCGCGACGGCTGTTCGCCACTCTCCACCTTCGTCTCGGGAGCTTGATCCCGGCGAGACAAGCCTTTGACTCACTCATCAGCGAAGCGCTTGAGCGGCAAGACTACTGGCTCGCGGAATCGTTGCTTCATGAATACTTGGCGGCTGGTCCGCGATGTGTGCCGTTCTTGGAAAAGCTTGGGAGGCTCTATCAGGAAAAAGGAGACACACACGAGGCCGTGGCTGAGTTCGCCAAGGCGATCGACATCTTAATCGAAGACCCCGATCCTGACCATCCACAGCATGCCTCCGAGCTCTACGATAAAGTACGAGCCCTTGCGCCAGTGAGCCCCGTGGCATTTCGGTTGGCGTCCTTCTTTGACGCGCAAACCGGTGAACTGCTGGCCCGTGAGACTCGTGATTCTGGACCATCAACCGACACATCATCCCTCGACATATCTGAGACGGGTCAGGGTGTCACGGCAGGTCCTGAACCGATGGATGGGGTGATGCCATGGGAGATCCAGGATTCTCTGGTGACGTCGCCGGATTCTCCCCACGCAGCCACTGTATCTGATTCACTGGGATCGCTTACCCCACCAACGGTCACGGATCTTTCGACAACTCCCGCGCACATGCACGATGAAGCATTGCTGACCTCTGATCTTTCGTTACAAGAACAAACGCAGACCATGAGCAGCACGAGTGAAGTGGGAAGTGCTGCATCGGACGAACCTCATACTGATGAAGATGGGCCTGTTTCCTCTGGATCGCAGATAAATGATCTTCCCGGACAGGGTGAGCTTGGAGGTTCCCACTCGCTCGTGTCCTCATCGGTGTCGGGAGATGGTTCTGCTGTGGCTCAGGAACAAGACGGATGGGTGGCCGAGGCTGAACCACGTGCGCTCTATGATTCAAGTGACCCATTCACGGTTGTTGTACCGACGGACCTCACCACTGCTCCGGAAGCGCCGGCGAGCGCAATGCAGTCCTCCGAAGATACCAGTGTCATGGCGGCATCTCAGGTTGAAGAGATATCAGCGCCTGAATTCTTGGGAACAGAACAATCGAGCATTCCACCAATAGAGGTCGAGGAGAGCCAACCCTCTCTACTCCAACCTGTCGAGACTGAACCGAGGGAGGTCGTGACAGAGCAGCCTCCAGGCACGCCTAACCCATCGAGCCCCGTGTCGGTTTCAGACAATGATGTTTCAGAACCATGGAAACAACCAGGCTTCTCCTGGGAATCTGTATTCAATAGTGCATGGAAGTTAGGAAGTGATCGTTCGGCACATGGTTCCCCGTCGGAACTCACCGAGACGAATGTTGGTGAAGCACCAACCCCAGCCTCGGCAGTGAGATCTCACCAGGAACAGGTAGTAGAAGACCACGCGGTCGAAATATCAGAGCACAAAGAATCAACATCGTTTGGAGATCCTACCTCTGCTGGATCTCCAATTGCGTCGATGCCTTGGGATCACGTTCAGGAGTCGGTCGTTCCAATTCCGCCAGCGCATGTCGATCCTCCAATGACAGAGAGTCTGAAGCTGGCGGTAGATCCATTGCCTCATCCACCTGAACCAGAACTACCTCCAACAGTGAGTGAAAGCCAGGTTCAACCTCCGTCTTCACCGGATACGTCCGTTGAAGAAATGGATTCATTCTCGATTGTGTCAACTCGACAGACGTCGGATTCGCACGATCTGGAGATTCCTGCTGCTGAGTTGGAACACACCACACTCGAATCCGAACAGGCCGCCTCCGCTTCAGCAGAGCCTGAACCGCAGTTTCGGATGGTGAGTGCTCCGACGATCGATGAGCCGCCGCCGGAAGCTCCTGCGGCAGCACTAGTGGAACCAGTTTTTGCGGATGAACCAGTTGCAGACGCTGTGCCATCCCCTTCAGACGTTCCGTCGAAGGATGATGATGACTTCCTCTTGAACACGGAAGAGGAACATGCGATCGCAGCGGATCAGAACCTCGTTCAGGAGTTTACGCCCGAGTCTCCCGTCGCTCTTCCACAGCAACCTAGCAGCGAGACACTGAGCACGGAGGCCGATGAGATTCCACCTCCCTCCCCTCTGCGAACACAACAGAGAATTTTAGAATCGCAGCCAGAAATGGGAGAAACTTCCCAGCGCCTAAGAGAGACAGCCGAGGTGCAGGCTGATGAACCGCAACCGCAGGCCATGGCGTTTGTCGAGGCGCAAGCTCCTATTCCTGAACCAGTGCCCGAACAGGAAGAATGGATCAAAGCAGGAGAATCGATCCAATTCATCGAACAACCTCACGCCGCTCCAAGTGCGCAGGTATCGCCGGAGAGCGCAGAACGGCAGGACGTCGGCCGGTCTATGTCCGTGGCTGCAGCTGTTGATGTGCTCTTTGAGTC
The DNA here is from genome assembly GCA_005116745.1 of Nitrospira sp. Classification (NCBI taxonomy): domain Bacteria; kingdom Pseudomonadati; phylum Nitrospirota; class Nitrospiria; order Nitrospirales; family Nitrospiraceae; genus Nitrospira; species Nitrospira sp. Next base: position 869,719 of record SWDS01000006.1, read on the forward strand.
GTCTCAACATGTCAGGGCGACAGAGACGCGAGCAGATGTCGCAGAGCCCAAGCCAAAACGAAAATCCAGTTCGACACTGATTCGAGCCCGCTCGGCGATTGCTGGTTTTGTCAGCTCATGTTTTTCGACTACGCGAGCCCTTGTGGTGACGTGCATCGGGCTGGTGATGCTCTCGGGGATCCTCATTGCGCTTGGGATCGGTGCCATCGGACTGACCTGGTTCATCATGGAAGAATCACCCTCCCCAACATTCCAAAGTCTTACGACCACGCCTCAACAGACACTGTCGGATTTCAAGAAAAACGGCTACTTGTTTCTCCTCGGGTTTGACGTGTCGGTCGGTCACGATCCGATACAAGCGGGATACGATCGGAAGCCTGAGACCCACGATGGCAAGTTGGCGCTCGCGTGTTTCGGGAGCTCAGGCTCGGGGATGGTCGAGGGATCGAATGCCTCAGCCAATATCATGCGAGGGTGGGTTCGCAGTTCAGATCCTGTTGGGGCCTTTAAGTCTCATCAGCAGACCATCAGGGAATGGGGTAATCAGCATGAGTCGGCGCTCAATCGGTATAGCCAGTGGCAAAAACTTCCCTTTGAAGATTGGGGATATGGCCAAACAGTGAGTCCGCCTTGTACTGCGATGGTCTTCGCCCACCAGCTCCATGTGGCAGATGGATTCCTGCAGGGTACCGATCTCGGCATCGACCGACTTGAGACAGATATGGAAGCCTGGCGCATCGTCCTGAGTCAGGCGAAGACTTTGGCGGTGAAAATGCTGGCACTCCAGGTGATCAATGATGACATTGCCGTCGCCTCAGGGTTACTCGTAGGCTCCGACTTGGACGGAAAATACCTTGGGCGCGTCACCAAAGTTCTTCGCCCGCTTGATCAGGGTGAACTCTCGATGCGTTGGCCTATGCAAAGCGAACTGGTCGTTGCCGCGAAGACATACGAGACGCAGTTGAAAACAGCGAGAGCCGAAGAACTGCCGGTGTACACCATGGTGGCATCGGCGCTTCCCTTGCCGATGCAACGCCGTCTCAATGATTATGCGGAATATTATGACGCGTCGTACAAGGCTGCCAGCGAAGGGCGATATGGCTCGTTGCCAAAGTGGAAAGACTATCTCCGTTTCCCAGCGTCTGGCATGATGGATCATCTCACCAACCCGATCGAGAACATCGTGGGGCTTGAACCGCTTGCTCCATGGGATCTGTACAACGGATTCGTGGTCGACACAGAAGCCCACCTTCGGCTTGCCAGTGTACAAGCTTGGCTCAGGCGTGGTCCCGCCGACGGTGATCTCGCCACCCGGATTGCGAAAGCAGGGCAAAGCCTGTATGACCCCTACACGGGATTGCCAATGCTCATGAACATGAAAAAAGGCGTCCTCTACAGTGTTGGACACGACGGGAAAGATCAAGATGCCGATCCCCAGTCCGATGTGGTGGTAGAGATTCCTGTTGCACACACGTCTGCCGCTCCGGTGAAGTCCTCAGCCTCTTCATCCAAGTCTAGATAAGTCCGTTTTCCTTCCTCCCGGTCTGCCCCGGCATCGCTTGCTTGACAGAGCGTCGAGTATTCCACACAATCAGCGGGCTTCGCCGAGCTGAAGAGGCACCATGGGGCACTCACCGAAACAATGGGACGAGGTTTTTCCATGAAGAAGGGGATGACGTTTCCGACGTCTCTTCCGACGCAGATCGTATCCAACGAAGAGTTTCTCCCGATCGGCCAAACGGTCGAGCAGGCTCGCATCGAGCACGTCGCTGGAGAACTGATGGAAAGGGCGGCCTCTCGGCAGGGAGTCTCACGCCGGGAGTTTATAAGAACGACGGGTGGTATGGCGGCCGCGCTCCTGGCCATGAATTCCGTATTCGGGCGATTTTTTACTATCGGGGACATCGAGCTGTTCGAAACAGCGGCGTTCGCCGAGCAGCAGGGAAATCCGTATTTTATTTTTGATGCGCAGACCCACTATGTGAGTTCTCATTACGATCTCTCCGATGCCGAAGCCAATCGGAAGGGGGCCGTTTCCAAACAGGCTCTGCTGTCGTTAAGAAAGTACATTCGCGAGATGGGGCTCAATCCAAAACTGACTGGTGATCGAGGCACGGTCGATGATCTGTCATGGAAGAATTTTGTAAAGGAAGTGTTTTTCGACAGCGAGACGACCGTCGGCGTGATCAGCACACCGCCAGGGCCCTATCCGCAGGAAGCCGTCGTTCCGCCAAAAGAAATGGCTCACATTCGTGACGAGATCAATCGGTTGGCCGGGTCGCAACGGATGTTGGCCCATGGCCTGGCGACCCCCCAACTCGGTGCGGCAGATTTGGAATTCATGGCCATGCAGGCGGAAACCCTCAAGGTCGATGCCTGGAAATGTTACACCGGTTCCTGTCCGAAGGGATTCGACCGAGGCTGGCGTATGGACGATGAGCACATCGCCTATCCGATGTTGGAGCAGGCGCGGAAGCTCAACGTGAAGCGGATCTGCGTCCACAAGGGACTGCCCCTGGGGCCCGTGCCGGACTACAACCATCCACGAGATCTGATCAAGGCGGCCAAAGACTTTCCAGATCTCAACTTTGTGGTGTATCACGCCGGGTTTCGGGGCGTGGCTTCGATCGAACAAATCTTTGCGAAGACCGGTGAAATCCCCTGGACCACGGAATTCTGCCGGATGAAGGAGCAGGAGCCGGGTCTCTCCAATATCTACATGGAGCTGGGTTCCACCTTCGGGCAACTGGTGACGACATACCCATTGATCTGCGCGCATCTACTGGGGCAGATTATCCGCTCGTTCGACATGGATCACGTCCTGTGGGGAACCGACTCGATCTGGTATGGAACGCCGCAATGGCAGATTGAAGCCTTTCGGCGATTCCAGATCCCTGACCAGTTGATCGAGAAGCATCAGTATCAGCCGTTGACGAGGCGGGCGAAGGAACAGGTGTTTGGATTCAACTCGGCCAGAGTGTTTGGGGTCGATGTCGAAGCTAAACGACGGGAGGTTCCAAACGACGCCTTGGGCCGGCTGAGAATGAGCTATCTAGAGGAAGGGCCGGAGCCGAGCCGAAGAGCGTACGGATGGGTGGCGGGATGAATGGGCGGGCAGGTCGTGTCTTCCGCTCGCGTACCGCGCACGCAGGTCTGATGCGAAAGTCGGGTGACGGGTGGTGCTCGGTGCATATACGCAATGAGCCAGCGACCTGCTCTGCCCACACATTACATTGGTAAAGAAAAAATGAAGAGAGGAGAGGCCGAATGAAAAGCGAGCTTTTGTATCCTGGCGCGTTTCCAATGGTGCGTGTGGAACTGGCGGAGGGAGAGCACATTAAGGCTGAGTCGGGCGCGATGGTGGCCTGCTCGCCGACCATCGATATTGAAAGCAAGATGGAGGGAGGGTTTTTAGGAGCGCTGTCACGAAAGTTCCTGACAGGAGAAAAGTTCTTCTTTCAGACGCTGCGGGCGAGTCGAGGCGCCGGCGAAGTGTTGCTCGCGCCGACCGTGCCCGGCGAAATTGTCGTAATGGAGCTCGATGGCGTGAACGAGTATATGGTGCAGAAGGATGGATTCCTGGCGGGTGCGGAGGGGGTTGTCATCGACAGCCAAATGCAGAGCATGAGCCGGGGATTGCTGGGCGGGGAGGGGTTTTTCATCTTGAAAATGAGCGGGAAGGGGATGCTTGCCCTGAACAGCTTCGGAGCCATTCACAAGATCGAGTTGAAGCCAGGTCAGGAATATATCGTGGATAATAGCCATCTGGTGGCGTGGTCTACCACGACCACGTATAACATCGAAAAGGCCACGTCCGGATGGGTAGCCAGCTTCACGTCGGGTGAAGGATTTGTCTGCCGATTTCGTGGGCCGGGTGTCGTGTATATCCAGAGCCGCAATCCGGGCAGTTTCGGCGCATGGGTACGACAGTTCATTCCAGTCAGTCAGTAGCAGTAGCTGAAAATGGCCACCAACTTCATTCTCACCTCGCAGGAAACCCTCACCGTACCTCCGAGGGTACGATTCCAGGTGTCACTCACCTACGACCTCGTCGGCAGCTATTTAAAGCCGCCGCATGGCATGCCATGGTAGAAAGCACTCCCAACGCGCTCTGTTTCGGCGACGAGTTCTCCGCCAGCGGTGCCCCTTGCCTGGTTCATGTCGAAGACCATGGACTGACGATTACGTTTTCCTCTGATGGTGATGGAGTCGAGCGCCGCGCTGAATCCTTGAAGTTTTCCGAACTGACCGTCTCCGCAGGAGGGCTGGATCATGATCAGCTCGTGGCCACATGGGTAGGGTTGAAAGGGCAGCGGACTCTCTATCTCAAAAGCCCCGATGTGATTCGTGCCTTTCGGCAAGCGGCTCCTGATCATCTGAGTCAGCCTCTTGAACGAGCCGCCGAACAAGTCCGTCAGGCGCGGCAACGGCATCGAATGGTGTGGAGTATTGTCGGAGGTGCCCTCCTGGTTGTCGTGCTCGGACTGTGGTTTGGGAGTGACGTGCTGGTGGAACGCGCCGTCGATCGAATCCCGGTCGAGTGGGAACGGAAGCTGGGCGAGTCGACCTATCATGACTTTCTGGCTCATCAGGATGTGATGAAAGAAGGCCCAGCGGTGGATGCGGTCAACGAGATGATCCATCGCCTGACCGGCCAGATTCCGGAGAACCCCTACACTTTCGAGATCACCGTCGTGAAGAGTGATGTGGTGAATGCGTTTGCCCTGCCAGGCGGCTACATCGTTGTCTTCACCGGACTGATGAAAAAAGCGGAAAGTGGCGAGGAGGTCGCCGGGGTACTCGCACACGAGCTGAACCATGTGCTGCAGCGGCACGGACTCGAACGCATTATTAAGCAGCTGGGCTTTGTGGCCGTCGTGTCGATTGTGCTGGGGAATCCTCCAGGATTGGGCGGGATGATGAAGCAGCTTGGGGTTGAGCTGATGACGCTGAAGTTCGGTCGAGCGCAGGAGACGGAAGCGGATCTCACCGGCCTTGAGTTACTCTATCGCGCGAAGATTGATCCATCCGGTATGATCACGTTCTTTCAACGGCTGGCTGGAAAAGACGAGGGACGAGTCGAATGGCTCTCCACCCATCCGATGAGCAATGCCAGAGCCGAGCGCCTCAAGACACAGCTGGCAGGGATGCCGAAACAGCACCCCGAACCTTTCACATTCGAGTGGCCCAAAGTCCGAGCCTCGCAGGGCGCACCGCCTAGTACCCCTCCATGATTCCTGTGCGGGCGATCCGTCTCGGTGTCATTGCCGATACGCATAGCCTATTCGATCCAGCGATCAGGCGACACTTTCGTGGCGTGGATCTTATTATCCATGCCGGCGATATTGGCAATCGATTGGTTATAGAACAACCTGAGATGATTGCTCCCGTGACAGCCGTGTCCGGTAATGTGGATGGGTACGAAGAGAGCGGCTTTCCGACCGAGGCCCTCATTAAGCTGAATAGTGTCCGCGTCGCGATCCGACATGTCGTGTTTGAAGCGGGAAAGCTGACGGAAGATGGAAGAGCGTTTCTCGACCGTACCAGACCAGACATTTGTATGTTTGGCCACACCCATCAACCCAAGAATGAATGGTTTGGTGATACGCTGTTGTTCAATCCTGGATCGGCGGGGCCAAAGCGCTTCACATTGCCCAGGATGGTTGGGCGGATCACGATTGGAATTCACCGGTCGGCTAAACACATCACGTTGGAGGATCGGGTTCCTTCGCCTAAACGGTTGTGCGCGATAAGACACTGTGCTAGATGAGAGTTTTCACCATGAATGAGACAGCACGATCATTCTGACGAAAGGAGAAAGTGATGAATACGGTCGGTCGTCGTATTGTTGCCGTGACGGTGTTGCTGGGTTTTATGACGATGAGTACTGCGTGCTACGGTCCGTTCAATCTCACGAAGAATGTCTATCGTTGGAACAGCAATGTCAAAGGTAGTGGGCAAGTCAACGACAAATGGATGAAAGAAATCGTCTTCTTCGGCATGTTGATCATCCCGGCCTATATGTTCTCGGCGTTGTTGGACACGTTTATCTTTAACTCGATGCACTTTTGGACCGGGGAAAGCCCCATCAAGGCTTCTGACATGGGCAGTGACGGCACCAAGGTAACCACCTTGGGTGATACCACAATCCGATGGATTCCTTTGGAGGATGGTGCAACCGTGGTCTATGAACGTCATGGTATCGTCGAACGCCGTGCCGCGATCGTCGCTAGTTCGACAGGCTATCGCCTGGTTGATGAACACGGAACCCTACTCTCAGAAGCGGAGTATTCAGCTGATGGTGGTGTGCGTCTTCTCAATAGAGATCATCAGGTACTACAGCAATGGAGCGAGGCGCAGCTGCACGCGATCGCTCAGGGTCGTTCTGCTCATGTTCAGTGAAGTGGAGGATTGAAGCGGTAGTCCGGAGTCAGCTTGGTGCTGGGGAACCGGCATCAGGCAATACCAGGATATTAAAAGCGCAAGCCTACGCCCACCAACCCATAGTGGGTGCGAAAATCCATGGCCAGTCCTTCCCAGTGATAGTCGGCCGAAACGTATCGATACTCCCCGAACAGAAACCACTTGGGACTGATTATAAATTGCCCTCCGCCGAGAAATTGATGAACCAAGGCACGGGCTGAGTCAAAATCTTTATCGTCTCGTCCGGCAATGTTTGGGTTCAGGAGTGTGCCGTGAGACCAGCCTAGGCCGAACCCAACATAAGGACGAATCGTCTCACCCGGATAGCGCAGGATCAAGTTGAATGTCGTATTCAGGATGAGGAGGTCGGAGCGCCCAGCCCCATTGTTCTGCCCATTGGCGACGTTGGGAAAGGAAATTGCTCCACCGTGCATGTTGGAATCGAGCTCGAGGCCCACCATTCGACGGAGCGCAGCTGGGAAGAGTCCCACTTTTAGCCCAGCACCGAAGCCGTCTTGAATCGAGGCGGGTACCGTCGTCTCTTGGTTGAAAATCGTCAGATCACGAGGCCAGCTGCCCAGCGCATAGGCGCTCAGTTCCACGTCTCCAAACTCGGCTGCGACCGCTACGTCAGTGACACATAGGGAGCAGAGCAACGCACTGGGGAGAGCGATCAATCGAACGAGGGAAACGAATCCCACAGTTTCACGAAGGTTATGAAGGCAGAAAAAGAAAGGGCCTTCTGGAGAATTTCCGGAAGGCCCTTCCAAAGCGTACTCTATAGCTGTCTAGTTACCACGAACGATCGTGCACCATTCACCGAGGATACCCAAGATATTCTTGGCGGAGTGGTCCACGGAGGCGACTTTGGTGATCCCTCCGGCAGCTTTCGCAGCCTGGACGCTTGCATCACCGGTTGCGACCCATCCGAGAATCGACTGGCCGCATGCCTTGCCCTCCTTGGAGGATACTGCCTCGTCGGTTGCGGTATCGCCGTATTTGGTTTCATTGTAGATACCGCCCATCATGGGAGACTGGACGATCTGACAACCGCTCAAGCTCAGGCCGACAAGGGCAATAACCGCGAGGGATAGTCGGGATGCGTGCTTCATAAAGATCCTCCTAAATAGAAGTTAGATTTCCTGATTGCTTAGGTGTCTTAAGCAATCACCCGCAGGAGTATAGTCATATATGTGGTGCCCGTCAATCTGGAATTTGGTTTGCGTTGTTGTATGCGTGGGTGAAGTGCGGCGGGAATGAGAGTGGGTAAATATTGCTTGTGGGGGGACAGGTCACGGTGCCAAAGTTCAGTGAGTCTCTTCCTCTCGTAGACAAAGACGATGATCTCCTCGTTCCCACCCGAGATTTGCGAGCCCTGCCCTGCTGTGATATACGTGGGAAAACTAAAATGGAGGACGTCTCATGCCATTGAGAATCAATCTTGGTCAACAGTATTCTCGTGTGCTCATGATCCTTCTCTCTACTATCGCTCTGGCTGGCTGTTCATTTTTTGGCGGATCGTCTCAGAACTTTACGGTCAGTTCAAGTCCCACGGGCGCCACGGTGCGGATCAATGGCCAGCAGATTGGTGTCACGCCGCTCCAGTACCAGGTTTCCCGGCGAGGGGAACTACTGGTTGAAGTGGAGAAACCAGGATATAAGAGCCAATTTCGCCAGACCTCTAAAAAGCTTAGTGGCTTGGGGATTGCCGATGTGGTAGGGGGTTCGGTTATTCTGCTGCCGCTTATTGGTCTGGTCTCGCCTGGAGCATGGGAGCAGGATCCTCCCGGAATGGGATTCTCCCTCGATCCCGACACGACGTCACCGACTCCCGCTCCTACTCCACAAAAGTAAAACGCGAGCGCTCAGCGAACTCGTTGGGTGAAGCAAGGGCATCGTATCCTATGTATGCCGTGGGAGATGTGAGGAAGGTCTCATGAGTAGAGAGCTATCCCCAGAAAGGCCAAGAAAAAGTTGTTGCGCTCAGTTGTGATTTGTCTATAATCAACTTTCTCACTTGGTGTTGTTGACTCTCGAGTGGGAGCCCAGTTTTTCTATCAACATAAGGTGACCTATTTCGCTATACTTTCGTCACAGTATTTTTGCAGGAGCAGTGGGAACGTAATCAATTCTAACGGAGGAGGACTTATGTCGAAAAAAGGACTCTTAGTGGCTGTTGCGATCCTGTTTGGGAGCCAGGCTGGGCTGGCAATGGCGGCAAATCCAGACACTGGGCCAGGTTGTGGATTGGGGAAATTGGCCTGGGAGAATTACAAAGGCCAGAAGGAGATTGCCCCCCAAGTGTTGATGGTGACGACGAATGGAACGGGCATGAACACTTTTGCCATTAGCTCTGGGACCTCTGGGTGCACCAACGATGGCAAGGTCATGAGTGAGCACAAGACCACTGTGTTCGCTTCGTTGAATTTTGAAGCGCTCTCAGCCGAGATGGCTCAAGGGCAGGGCGAACACTTGGCCTCGCTTGCAACGCTGATGGGCGTACCAGCGGAGCGCCACGCTGCGTTCTTCGCCATGACCCAGGAACGGTATACATCCTTGGTCCAGACCGGAGAGACTTCCCCAGTGGCGTTGGTAAAGGCTTTGAATGAGGGGATTGCGGGCCATCCAGTTCTCGCCAAGGTTTCTGCTCAGTAAAGTGAGGCAAGGGGGCTTCAGCTATAAAGCCGAGGCCCCCTGCCGTTTCTTCACACCTATCGAGTAACCATCCCGCTGCGGTTCCTACGCTCATTTTCAAATAACTGAGAGATCCTTTCGTAAGTATGATTGCGTTGAGGTGCAGAGCGCAGCGGCGCTCTGCATGCGGCATTTTCTTGTCTGCTAGCGGGGCAAGTATGGTAAATTTCACATTGTGGGGAAGGAAGACAAACTCCTTGCTAGAATTCTTGGCGGCATGTCGGATGCGAACATTTCGTTTACCGAGCTCTGCCACATGCTACGGGGCATGGGGTTTGACGAACGTATTCGCGGCAGCCACCACGTTTTTCGGAAACTCGGGATTGAGGAGATGATCAATCTGCAGTGTGATGGGAATAAAGCGAAAGCATACCAGGTTCGCCAGGTTCGCAATGTCATTCTGAAGCATAGATTGGGAGGAATAGCGGATGCATAAATACGAGGTCATTATTTATTGGAGCGATGAGGATCAAGTATTTATCGCTGAAGTACCTGAACTCTCGGGATGCATGGCTCATGGCTCTTCCCAAGAAGAGGCGCTTGCGAGCGCCAATGCGGCTATTCAACTCTGGATCGATACGGCGCGTGAGTTCGGCCGTCTTGTGCCTGAACCCAAAGGGCATCGGCTCATGCTTGCCTAGATCATCTTCTCCTACTCCAAGGGGATAGTTGGTTAGATCGCTTCTGAGTACCGCGGTTCTGGCCCCTTGGCTTTCCTGCTTGGAGCTTCGTTGAAAGTACCCATAGCGTTGCTGATAGTCGGTCTTCTTGCCACAAATGCGCTGGCAATCGAGGCGCCTGACCATCTCTACCAGGCCGAGCTGATAACTCACGCGAAGAATGCCAAGCTTGCGGAGCAGCGTGAATGGCACTTGTTATTGCACTATCGGAAGAATCTCTTCGGCGGATATGAAAGCGAACAGGATGATCCCGGGTTTTTCTTGTCTTCCAATGGGAAGACGGATCCGTCTTCTGAGCTTGCGGCGACCCTTGCACAATTCTTCTCTGCTGAACTGGTCGGCCGTTCTCGACAGCCGGCTCAGTGTGCGTTCATCGCTCGGTACCACTGGCTGAGAGAGCAACTGCAGTTTGATCCGACTCGGCTTCCAGCAATTTCCTGCGAACGGTTTGATCGGTGGTACGAGGATTTCGAGGTCCGATCCATTTCTCTGATCTTCCCTTCAGCTTTTCTGAATAATCCAGCCTCCATGTTCGGCCATACCTTGTTTCGTGTTGATCAAAAAGGCCAGACCGAGCAGACCCGCATTCTCGCCTATACCATCAACTATGCAGCAGATGTACCTCCCGACGCCGGGCTTGCCTATCCTATACGAGGCATCTTTGGAAGCTATAAGGGGTATTTTTCGACGATTCCCTATTACCTCAAGGTGCAGCAGTATCGAGACATCGAAAACCGCGATATTTGGGAATATCGCCTGAATCTCACGGGAAACCAATTGCGGCGTTTTCTGATGCATGCATGGGAATTAGGAAATGCCTACTTCGACTATTTCTTTTTTAAGGAGAATTGCTCGTACCATATTCTTGCGCTCTTGGACTATGCCAATCCAGATCTACATTTGACGGATGAGTTTATTGGGTGGACTGTCCCTGCCGATACGATTCGATTGATCGTCTCAAAACCCAGCTTGGTGTCAGATATCACGTACAGGCCATCTCGCAGCACGGTGATCAAACGAAAGCGGGAGTCTCTACCTGCAGCGGAACGAAACCTAGCTCATCGGATTACGGAAGATCTTGGAGAGTTGAGCTCACCGGCATTCACCCAGCTGGCCCCTCCCAAACAAGCTTTTGTACTCGATCTGGCATCGGACTATTTGCGGTATCGACTTGAGACGAGCGACTCCCCAAAACCGGAGTGGAAGGAACGCAATAGGACGGTTCTGACAACCCGCAGTCAGCTTCGCATCCCATCCGAGGAGTTTACCGTGCGCCCATTTGCGAAGCAGCCAGAACTGGGGCATAAGACCTCACGTGCAGTCATCGGGGGCGGCTGGCGCAATAACGATACGTTTGAAGAAGCGACCTTCCGAGGCGGCTATCACGATTTGCTCGATCCAGAGGTTGGCTATACTCCCGATGCGCAGATTGAAATGGCCTCCATCACGGTGCGGCACTACAATCGAGCGGATCAGACTAGGATAGAACGAGCGACGTTGTTGAATCTTTTATCCCTCTCGCCGATTGACGCCGTCTTCCACGCACCTTCCTGGAAGCTCAACATCGGCATGAACACCATCCGGCATCATGATTGTCAGCTCTGCAGTAATGGCCTCGTCAACGCTGGGATCGGGGGGGCGAAGGAATTGCGGTTACTCAATCGGGAAGTCCTATTCGCCTTTGCGGAAACCGAGGTCAACATCAGCAAGGCCTATCATGAGCTGCATCGGGTGGGTGGTGGCGGCACAGTCGGGATGTTGGCCGATCTCACGGAGCGATGGAAACTCATGGCGACGGGATCCTATCTAAAATTTCCGTTGGGGGACAAGTCCGACGATTTCCGATGGTATGTTGGTTCGCGCTTCACGCTGGCTCAAAATTGGACGGTCAGGCTGGAGTACAATCACCGTGACCGAGACAACGACGTTCTGTTCAGTGTGCAGGCATTTTTCTAGCAGGATGCGGAAAAAGCCCACCAGCGGCGTTCTCGCATCGCTCAGAGGCTCAACGTACGGCACAGAGTACGATTCGCCTCTTTGCTCGCTGCGGCCTTGCTGGACGGCCTTTTTGCGCATCCTGCATGGCTGTTCAGCGTCGTCCCAAACCTCGATATCTGCGACGGCTACAGAGGTCAACATGAGCTTTTCTGAAGCCTGCTAGACGTCCATCCCTTCCTTCCTGAAAAAAGTTCCGTTATCCTCCCTCCGTGAGTCTTCTTGACCAATTCTTCGTCTATCATCCCGAGCCTTGGCAAGACCGAGATTGGGCAAGGCTCAGCGGGCTGCCGCTTGAGGATGTGTGGTTTCAAGCTGCCGATAGTGCCCGACTGTTCGGTTGGTATCTTGAAGCGGCAGCAGATCGTCCGGTGGTGCTCTGGTGCCATGGCAATGCCGGTAATATCATCAACCGCCTTGAAAATCTGAAGCTGCTGCACCAAATGGGGTTGTCGGTCTTCTTGTTCGACTATCGTGGATATGGAAAGAGCCAGGGCTCTAGCCCAACCGAGCAGGGACTCTATCAGGATGCGTACGGTGCGCATGATTACCTCACGCGCATCCGAAAGATCCGTCCTGAACGAATCGTGCTGTTCGGCCGATCGCTGGGAGCATCCGTGGCAGGCGAACTGGCAGTGCAACGACCAGCTTCGGCCCTCATCCTTGAATCATCGTTTCCTTCCATCGAAGCAGTGGCCAAGTTCTATTATGGTGGGTTACCCGTGCATTGGCTCCTTGGAGCCGCACATCGATTGATCGACCGGCTGCCGCAGCTGTCGCTTCCCAAGCTGATCATCCATGGGGACAAGGATGAGATTATTCCCATTGAGTTTGGTCGCCAGGTTTTCGATGCGGCCAAACCGCCGAAAGACTGGTATGTGGTCGAAGGTGCCGGACATAACGACACGTATCTGGTGGGTGGGCGAGCCTACTTTCGCCAGCTTGGGGAGTTCATTCGGAAGGCGCTCGCTGCATACTGAAGTCAAGGTACAGGGTGCGATGCACTCGCCGAATTAGCTTTTTGCTTCCCGAGGAGGCCAGTTCATTTCTGTGTGCCGACCGCAGTAGTAGCACAGAAGGCGGTACCGAGCTTTGCGCCGGGGATTGGGTAAAGAGATGAAGGTAATGGGTGTGTCGTCGTACGGGCAGGTCGGTTGGTCATGGAGTAGGTGGATCTCGGCCATCATTGTGATTGAAGCGATGTCCCAAGGAGGTGCGTGCTCTTCTTTGCCTGTGATCTGTTCCACCGCATGGCATTGCTCACATTCGGCTTCATACTTCTTGACCTTTCCGTTATGCGGGGTGTGATCCGTCACCTGCATCGGCCCGCTGCAACCGGGCTTGGCGCAGGTCACATGTTCGTGTTGAAGCGCCTGAACGAAACGACTGTGAGCTTCGCGTTCCCGTTCCGATTTCATCTGTACCCCTCCATTTCCTGAACTCCCTTCTCCCCAAAGAACAGTATCCAGGTTGGTTTCCCTGCGCGTATTGGCCGAGCGCTGCTACCCTCCTGTCCCTTCTCAGGAACGGCATTCAGGTTGGTTCCACTGCGCACATTGAGCGAGCACAATCCTTGATTTGAAACTACGATCATTCCGGGTGCGCGCTCAGTGAGCAAGGAAGTAACCTGAATGTCGTTCCATCTCTTCATATTCCCCAACCTCCACTGATTTGGATATTCGCTCCGTTCACGTACCGCGCGTCTTCACTCAGCAGATAACGAACAGCTGCCACGGTGTCATCGACCGTTCCAATGTAGCCGGCGGGGATACGCTTCGTCATTGCCGCAAGTTCTTGTGGCGGCGCACTGCCAGAATCGATGAAGCCGGGCGAGATGGTATTGACGGTAATGCCATAGGGGGCCAACAACTTCGCCAAAGTACGCGTCAGGATCAGCACGCCGGCCTTGGCGATGTAGTGGGCGGTTACGTCGGGCTGTGCTTCCATCTGGTCCGCATTGGCCATGCTGAAGCTGATGATACGGCCAGCCTTGCGGGCCTTCATGCCCGGCGCGACAGCTTGAGCCAGATAGAAGATAGGATGCAAGTTGCCATCGAACATGTCGTTCCAGCCTTCGATGGTTTCGTCGAACAGGTTGATGCGATGATAGGGGCCTGCGCCATTGATCAGGACATCGATTCGCCCCCATTCCTTTTCAACCTGCGTGACCATGTTCTTGGCCGCCACGGAGTCGGAAACATCGCACCGGATGGCCAGCGCTTGTCCTCCTCGCTGCGTGATCTCCTGCGCCGTTGTCTCAGCCTCAGCTTGGCTAGCTCTGTAACAGAAGGCAATCTTCCACTGCCGGGAAGCGAGATCGAGGGCGATCCCCCGCCCGATGCCTTTCGCCCCTCCGGTGATGAGTGCGACGTGCTGGTTCATGTGGCCCCTTGGTTGAACGGTTGGGAACGCTATTATGCTCTCGAACAAAGTCGTTTGGCGAGCGCCTGCAGTACGCCGGTTGTGCGGCTTGAAAACACCCGATCATTCTTCGCCTTCTTGGCCTCGGCGTTGCAAGCTTCAATGAGGGCTTCTAGATCAGCCAGGGTATCGACGTCGCGCCACGGTTGAATCAAGGAAGCCTTGAGACCGATCGTCGCTGCTTTCTCCTGTGTGAGTCCAAGGACCTGATCGGTCGACCATGGTATGTCGGTGAAGAGTCCCGGTGCCATCCGCTTGAGGCCGATCAGATAGTACCCTCCGTCCAACGCTGGACCGAGCACAAGATCATGCATCTCCAGCGCCAGGAGGGCCAATTTGAAATGGTCGAGTGGAAGCGTCGGCACATCTGTCCCAATGAGGACGACCTGTTGGTATCCTTTCGCGAACAGCGTTGTAAAGGCCTGATTCATGCGCGCACCGAGGTCGGCGCCGACTTGATCGATCAGCTTTACGCCTTGCCGTTCCTCCATAATCTTGAAAAAGACGTGCGTCGCCGACGGGGCGCAGGCCAGATACCGATCGATTGGCAACTTCAACGTCGCGACAGCAGCTTTTGTTCGCTCTAGGGTATCAAGGACGAAGCTCCCATGGAGTGTAGTGGCTTCATCGGGAGTGAGCGGCGGGCAGAGGCGTGTCTTGACCTGGCCAGGAATCGGCGCTTTGGCAAAAACCACCAGGGCTGTCTGGTGAGGGGTTGTTGTTGGTTTCATCGGATAGTAGCGTAAAAGTTCTTGAGCCGGTGAGGGCTGACTCCTGCCCAGTACAGAAAGCGCAGGGCCCACATCAAGAGAATGGTTCTCAGCGGGCCCTGTGTATCCCACCGACGAAAGGAGGTGATGACAGCGTTCCGGAGCGCCACCGTTCGCCCCGCTTGCTGCAGCCGACTGCTGAATTCGATATCTTCCATCAGCGGAATCTCGGAAAAGCCTCCGAGCCGTTCGAACACGTGACGGCGGACAAAGAGAGCTTGGTCGCCGGTCGCGATGCCCGTCACGCGCGACCGGCGATTCATAAAGAAACTGATGACTTGGCCCCAAACCGAGGGATTGTCGAATCGAACGTTGAAACGCCCGCCCACAGCTGAGGGGTGCTTGCTCAAGGCTAGTTCTATGATCGGTCCGGCTTGTGCCGGCAACTGGGTGTCAGCATGCAGGAAGAGTAAGATCTCCCCCTGGCTGACTTTTGCCCCTTCGTTCATTTGGCGCGCGCGCCCGCGTGACGACGTCATGATGCGGGCATTGAGCGTATGGGCGCAAAATTCTTCAGCGAGGCTGACGGTGCTGTCGGTGCTGCCGCCGTCAACGATGATGATCTCCCTCAGGGCAGCCGCCGATAGGCACGCAAGGGTTTGTGGAAGGTTCTTTTCTTCGTTTAAGGTTGGAATGACGACAGTGATCGCCATCAGAGATCACGTTGTGGGTTTCTTAGGTTCGACAAACATGAAGTACATCACGATGATGATGGTGATCCAGAAGAGGATCTGCTTGTGCCAAAACAGGACTTCCCCATACTGAAAAAGGCCCAAGGCTAAGGTGATGGCAAGGGCCATGACTCCATACCGGAAGGTCGGCGTTTCAATGGCCGCATTGGCCCATATCGCCAGTCCGCCAAAATAGATGAGAAAGGGCACCAGATTGATTTCAAAGCCGCCGCTGATGGACAGAAACACATTGAGAAAGCCGATAAACATCAGCGCGGTTCCGACCATCAAGCCGATGACGTGGATCTGATGCTCGTTTCCCGCCCCTTGTTCTTCCGGTTCGGTCGGACGTGACGGGGTCAGCGATTCGTTGTGAGGCGGTGGTAAATTGGATGGAGCCATGGTTAAGCTTTAAAATGTTTACTGAGCGATAAGGTCTGTCGTTGATAGGAAGATCCCAACGAGGCTCCATAGAGCTGTGTCGGCATGCCCATCATCCTGTCATAGACGACTTTGAAGAAGGTCTGTCCGTCATGGATCAAGAATGGCACGTCGTGTGGGCGAACTTCCAGCACAACTTGTGTGCCGGTGATCTCTCCCTTCGATCCATACCCGAATCCAGGGTCGAAAAATCCCGCATAGTGAGTTCGGAGCTCCCCGCAGGCCGCTTCGTAGGCCACCATCTCGGCGGCGTAGCCGGCCGGCACGCGAATGCGTTCCTTCGAGGCCAGGATATAAAACTCTTCGGGCTCCAATAACAAGCTGTCGTGGCGATGGCGATGGAGCGGTTCCCAAAAATCAGCCGCCGCATAATGACCGACTTTCTCGAGATCGATGACGTGGCTGTTCTTCTTCGCACGGTACCCGATGATACGGGAGTCTCGCTGATCCGTGCCGGCGAGGTCAATGCGGAGGAACAATCCACGCTCAACACGAAAGTCTCGGCTGCCGACTGCCTTCGGGGGAGCCACATTATGGTACAGCAATGGTGTGTTCCGGTGAAGCGCCTGAAGCGCTCGGTCCGGTACCGTGACCTCGCCAGACACAAACCGGATTTGGTTCAATGACTGTCCCGTGCGAACTTTGATGGCAAATGAGCGTGGGACGACCTCCAGGAAGAGCTGGCCTCGATAGCCAGCACGAATTTCATCGAATCCGGACGTGAGATCCGTCACCACGCGGGTAAAGACATCCAGACGACCGGTCGTGCTCTTTGGATTCGCCCGTGCGCGGATCGTCTTCGGGAGGGCCAGCTGTTCCAGCAATGGAACGAGATACACATGTCCCTTCTCCAGAATCGCTCCGTCGGTCAGATCCATCTCGTACATCACGAGGTCCGACTGGTAAAAATCTAGCACGTTCAGACGCGAGGAAATGGCCGACAGTTCTGGCAAGAAGCTGCTGATCAGTCGATAGGCTTTCCGGCCAAGGCGGAGATCAAGGCTGGCTGGCTGGATCTGCCGGCTCTCGATAGACGGGGAGGCGCTGATGGCTCGGTTTGCGATCAAGCGTTTGATGTCTTGATAGGGAAGGATGCCGGCTCGAGATGAATGAGTGGTCACAGGTCGTCTGCATCTCCGCCGCAGCTGTTCCCCCAGGCGGCATAGCCGTCGCGATCAGGGTAGCTGTTACCACACGTCACATAGGATTCTTCTGCGTTATCGAGCGAAGCGCCGACACCGACCATCGGAAGTTCCCGCCGGTTGTCAGACTTTGGCTGGGGATAGTGGAACGTCTTATTCTCATAATTCCGGAGGAGGGCTCCGTCCTTGTCCATGTGAACCAGATAGTCATCCGGCAGAAGCGGAATCTTGCCGCCGCCGCCCGGCGCATCGATAACGAAATGGGGCACGGCCATTCCACTCGTATGGCCTTGGAGCGCCTTGATAATATTCAGCCCCGTTTCGACAGTTGTCCGGAAATGATTCGTTCCCTTGGTCAAGTCGGCCTGATAGAGATAATAGGGCTTCACCCGCGCAAGGAGCAGCTGATGGACGAGGCGTTTCATAACGTCTGGATTGTCGTTTACGCCTTTGAGGAGGACGGTTTGGGCGCCCAGTGGGATGCCGGCGTCCGCGAGCATGCCGCAGGCAGCCTTCACCTCAGGCGTCAGTTCGTCCGGGTGGTTGAAATGCAGGTTCATGTAAATAGGATGATACTTTTTCACCATCTCGCAGAGCTTGGGGGTGATTCGTTGCGGCAACGAGCCTGGGACCCGCGATCCGATGCGGATCAGTTCCAGGTGAGGAATGGTCCGCAGGGCCTTGAAGATGCGTTCGAGGAGATGATCGGGGAGCAGCAGTGGGTCGCCTCCTGAGAGGATGACATCACGCACTTCCGTATGCTCACGAAGATACTGGATCGCGCGGTCCAGCTCGCCCTTTTTCAGAAAACCAGGTTTGCCCACCAGTCGCTTTCTGGTGCAGAACCGGCAATAGATCGGGCATTGATTGGTGACCATGAGCAGCACTCGATCTGGATATCGGTGGACCAGATGGGGCACCGGGCTCATGAGATCTTCTTCCAGTGGATCGTCCTCTGCGTCGATGTCGGCCAATTCCACAATTTCGGGGACGACCTGCTTCCAGATCGCATCGTCCTTCGATTTGATCGTCTCAAGTACCGTCGGAGTAATTCGCATCGGATAGGGGCCGACGATCGCTTCTATTTCTTTCTCATCAAGACCAAACCGTTTAGCGAGGTCCTTTGGTTTGATGATACTTTTGGCGAGGATCTGTTGCCATTCTTCCATGTGTCGTCCTTCGGTGGTCAGTTGATCCGACAAGAAGGGTGGTCGTCGTCTTCGCCCGCAACATCGGGTGTCGTGTGGGCTTGCGACTGAAACTCCGTGGTTGCTGTCGCTCCAGCCCGGTTGGTACGAGACTGCTCGTCCAGATAGGCCAGAATGTCGGCGGTTTCCGTCAGCACGAGATCGCCGTCCTTGAGGACCGGGACATAATACTGGCCGGATACCTCGTGAACTTGCGTGCGCATGCGTCTGCTGTCCGGCACGATGACATCTTCATAGGTCAGCCCCAAGTCCGCCAGCTTTCGGCGGACCACCACACAGTCAGGGCACCAGTCGACATGGAAAAGAGTTAAAGCCAAAGTCCTATCAGGCTACCAGGAAAAGGAAGAAAGTGAAACGATCATTTTATAGTTTCTTTAAGGAGACGCGCATCAGTCCGGTCGTAGGGCGCAAGGAACGATAATCGCGTCTTTCATGCCATGAAGAATCTTTTTGTCGGCTGGGCAGATGGTAGCTAGGATACCGGTGAGTTCAGCTCTTCCTTCCGAAACAAAGTAGTACGGTGAGAGTCGTGCCCGGCCTGACATGTGCGCCATGGTCTGTTGGTGCTCATCCATAAAGTCCATCTCAAACAACCGACCCTTATGGAATTCTTGCAGGATATAGGGGGTGGTCGGAAAGGATGCAAGGGCTTTCCGAAGCGCCTCAACCCATTCGGTCTGAGGCATGTCATGCCCGATCGAAACGCCTCGGCTTCCCCAAGCCAGTTCCGAAAATCCGGAAGGCTTGATGACAAACTGACGTTCCTTCTGCGTCGCTTTCTCAAGGTCGGTCCAGTTCGCCACCGGACGGTTCCCTATATGCAGATCTGGAATCGTCGCAATCGCAGGAAGTGGTGCCGGGTCAAGCAGCCAGGTTTTCGGCATGATCGTGGTCAAATGCAGCAGGCAGTCCGCACCGAGTTCTTTTTCCCAAAACGGACGGAGGATCGGATGGTGGAGCAGGGCAAAGGCCATTTTTTCCTCTAGTGCCGGTTTATAGGGAGGGGTCACGGAGACCCGACCTTTTTTCGCGGCATATTGGACCAGCTCAGCTTTGGGAATATTCAACAAGTCGAAGAGCTCATAAAATCGATAGAGCACGCTGATCGTCTGTTCGCTTCCGTCGGTGTGGAGGCGAAGTCCGTCCTCCGTAAACCGAATCTCGCGTGGTTCGACACACCAAACGGATACTCCCTCTTTGCGGAGCTGAGCGGCCAGCCAAGACATTTCGGGCCGATAGTCTTTCGATTCGTCGGAGATCAGAATCGCGATGCACCCTCCCTGCTGATCCTGGAGAGAGCGCAGCATGCGGGAAAATCCCTGGATCATGCCGTTTTGTCCACCGATGATCTGTGTGGGATCGCCGTCAAGATCGTGATAGGTGCGAGACAGACAGGCGGTGAGCCCGATCCCCCCTGGAACCGAATCCAGCTCGGTGATCACCATGCCGTCCTGTGTGGGGATAATATCGGGTCTGATGACGGCGGGCAGGGCATCACGAAACCGTTTCATGCGGCTGTATTGCACTAATGCAGCCGGCTTCCCTTGATCGAGGTAGCCTGCGATCCAGGTCGGTTGAATACCTTTGACGCTTTCGGTGTATAACCGATTCAATCCTCGATAGAACGACAGCAGGTGTGGCCCTAAGTCGGTGAAGAACCGCAGTTCCTTAGATGACAGGTACAGTGGGCAGGGGCTGACTCGCCAGGAGGTCACCGCCTGCATGTCTGAAGTGGAGCCCTGTAGTGGCACGATGGATGGAGATCCGAACACGTTCGCGCGACACAACTGCTCACGAATGGCCGCGCAGCGTTCTCGTGCTGCCTCAGGCGAGAGGGTCGGACAGGAGGCGTCGATCTGTGCCAATGCGAAACCCTTCTCGCACGTTTCGACATGGGGGAACGTGCGGCATCAGAATGGTGCAAAGAGCGCAATGCTAGCACGCACACCAGCGACCGACAAGAGGGCAGCGGACTCTCCGAGGAGCAGGGGCTGGTGTAATGCGGACAGGGTGCGCGATGATCGGAAGCAAACCTTCCTTGCCACCGTTCGGCATGCATCGTATGATTGGGGCTCGATGGATCTCAGGACAGTCGATTCCAAACAAACGATGCGTGTTCTGCCTCAGCTGGTTCCGGACTCAGCGTGTGGTCGTTGTGATGTGTGCTGCCGCTTTCCGGAAGCCGATAGTTTTCTTCGCCCATACTTTACCCATCAAGAAATCACCGATGCGGTGGCACGTGGAGTGCCTGATTCGTTCTTTCCCGATACGTCCGGCTCGCAGGTCGAGCTGGTCAAGAATCCGATGGACGAAGGGTATCTCTGTCCTGCCTTTGATTTGCAGTCGGGCCTTTGTGGGATCTACGACGTTCGCCCATTGGACTGTCAGTTGTATCCGCTGGCGTTGATGTGGGATGCGTCGGGTCAGGAAATCTTGCTTGGCTGGGATTCCAAATGCCCTTTTATGCGTGACGCGGTTCCCCGTGCGATTCACGAATATGCGGAGTCGGTCCTCGGTTGGTTGACGACTGAGGGAGGACTGGACAAAATTGCTGCCCATCCACACTTGGTTGGGCGCTTTCAGGACGATGTGATTGTGCTTCAGGCGCTTCCGCACCTCACGGCTCGCCTGGTTCCTGCGAGAGTTGATGCTCGGCTCCGTCCACTGACGCTGTTGGATGCACCGCAGTTCGCGAAGGCGCTCGAGCGTGCTCACGTGATTGGCCATGAGACGCCGGCTGCGTTTGCATTTCCCTACCACTATATCTGGACATCGTTGCTTCCCTATTGGTGGATGGAGTTCGATCAGACGTTGTTTCTGTTTGCCAAGTCTTCGGACGGATGGTTCATGCCATTGCCACCGCTTGGGGCTGGCCCCCTGGATCAAGCTGTGGCGCAGGCGTTCGTGATGATGCAGTCGTGGAACGGATCGTCGCCGGTGAGTCGAATCGAAAACGTCATGGAGTCACAACGGCAACGACTGGAGTGCGGTGAGAATCAATTCCGTCCGAAAGATGGCGACTATCTCTACCCCGTCATGGCGCTAGTGGCCTTGGCAGGAGACCACTATAAATCCCAACGGGCGCTCTGCAATCGTGTGACCCGCGAACAGACGATCACAGTCGAACCGTATCGTGCTGACGATCAGGCCGACTGCGTGCGTCTCTATGGGCGATGGGCGGATCAAAAGCGGAATGGCCATCTCGATCAGATGGGAACGCTGCTTCTGGAGGATGCGGAAATGACCCATAGGCTCGTCTTGCACCAGCATGATCGGATCGGCTTGTCGGGTATGGTCGTGAGAATCAGAGAGGATATCGCTGCCTACACATTCGGCTACTGGTTGACTCCTCAAACCTGGTGCATTTTATTGGAGGTTGCGGACCGTTCCATCCCTGGTCTGGCTCAATGGGTCTTCCGCGAAACCTGTCGAACCGCCATGGCGCAAGGGGCGGTCTCTATCAATGCCATGGATGATGCCGGTCTTCCGGGACTCCGTGCGGCCAAGTTGGCCTACCGTCCATCCGCGATTTTGGACACGTGGGTGATCACAAGGATGACCGCATGACCCAACCAGAAGAGCGAACCGCCTCCACGACACGCCGATATGAGTGGTTGACGTTTGTGATGGTCTTGATCACGTTGTTTATCCTCGGCGTGGGGACCTTCCTGCTCGGCCATGTTGAACGGAGTATCGTGGCGGCCGTTTGGCTCCCGCTGCTGGGATTGCTGTTGTGGTCGACGATCCGATTGCGAGCGGAGTATCGGCAGGCGCAACAGGAAAGTGCCTGGGCGCGGGCCGCCGAGGCGGCGTTATTACAGAGTCAGGAACGCAATCGAGCGATCGTCGATACGGCGCTCGATGGAGTCATCACGATGGATGCCGCCGGAATTGTGACGGAATGGAATGCCCAAGCGACAGCGATTTTTGGATGGACCCGCGAAGAGGCGATGGGGAAATTGCTGTCAGACACGATCATCCCCGAACGTGATCGGGAAGCCCACGCGCAAGGGATTCGAGCGTATCTCAAGACGGGAGTCGGCCCGGTACTGAATCGTCGGATCGAGATTGCTTCTCGACATAAGGAAGGCCATGAGTTTCCGGTCGAGCTCGCCGTCTCGCCAGCCCGTATCGGTGAAGCGTATATCTTCAGCGCGTTTGTGCGCGACATTACGGATCGTCGCCGGGCCGAACGACGGCTGGCCTCTCAATATGCGGTGACGCGTGTCCTGTCGGAGGCCGTCCGACTCGAAGAAGCGGTGCCAAAAATTATTCAAGCGGTCGGCGAAAGTCTCGAATGGGATCTCGGGGTATTCTGGAGACTGGATAAACAATTGGGCGTGTTGCGGTGCCTTGATTACTGGCAAGCCGCATCGCTGGTCGCGGATGAGTTCATCGCACAGATACAGACCCAGACATTCAAACCGGGTGTGGGATTGCCGGGTCGAATTTGGGAAAGCGGGCAACCGGTCTGGATCACCGATGTGATACTCGATCCTGCCTTTGTTCGCGCGGAGTTGGCGGCCAAAATCGGGCTTCATGGCGCGTTCGGGTTTCCGATTCGTATCGGGGGTGAAATCGAGGGCGTCATTGAGTTCTTCAGCCATCAAGTCCATGAGCCGGATAGCGAGCTGCTCAGTATGATCACCGATGTCGGCCTGAAAATCGGGCAATTCGGTGAACGCATGAGCGCGCAAGAGGCGTTGCTCTTGACGGAAGCGCAACTGCGTCAAGCGCAGAAGATGGAGGCCGTGGGGCGGCTCGCCGGCGGTGTCGCCCACGATTTCAACAATCTTTTGACGGTGATTCGTGGATACAGCGAGTTGATCCTGAGCCGCTTGGCGCAGGCGGATCCCGCGCGACGTGAAATGGAAGAAGTCAAAAAGGCCGCCGATCGTGCCGCCGGCCTGACCAGTCAACTCCTGGCCTTCAGCCGCCGGCAATTTGTGGCGACCAAGATCGTGGATTTGAACGCGCTTGTCATGAACATGGACGGGATGCTGCGGCGGCTATTAGGCGAGGACATCGTTGAACTCTGTGCGGACCTCGATCCACAGGTGGGATCGATCAAGGTCGATCCAGGGCAGATCGAGCAAGTGATCATGAATCTGGCCGTGAATGCTCGAGACGCCATGCCGATGGGTGGCCAGCTGACCATCCAGACTCGAAACGTCACGATCGGGAAAGGCCCTCGGCGTGAAACTCTGATGCTCGACGAGGGAACCTATGTGCTCTTGTCGATTAGGGACACCGGCCAGGGGATGAGCGAGGAAACTCAATCACATTTATTCGAGCCGTTTTTTACGACAAAGGAAAAGGGAAAGGGTACGGGTCTCGGGTTGTCGACCGTGTACGGAATCGTGAAGCAAAGCGGTGGCACGATTGGGATCGAGAGCAAGCTGGGACAGGGCACCACATGCAAGATCTTTTTTCCGAAGGTGAATGAGACCGCACAAGGCGCGCCGATCATCAGTGAAACGGTCGGCAGAGCGATCGGGCGAGAAACGATCCTCGTGGTCGAGGACGATCCGTCTGTGCGCGGGCTTGTACAGGAAGCGCTTCGTCTGAGCGGCTACGAGGTGGTGGTCGCGCGTCACGGCATCGAAGCGCTCCTGGCTGGCGCGAAGCATCCGGGCCCGATCCATTTGTTGCTGACAGACGTCGCGATGCCGCAAATGAGCGGGCCAGAGGTTGCAGAAAAACTGACGGTTGTGCGACCAGATATCAAGGTCTTGTACATGTCCGGCTACCCCGATCATCCAGTATTCGAACAGGGTGGGGTCAAACGGGACACGGCCTTTCTCCAGAAACCGTTCACGCCTCATATATTGACCCAAAGAGTGCGTGAAGTGCTTGATGGGAAGAAGGTGGCGTAGCCCACATGATTCATGAACGCTTCTACTGCAACCGCCGATACGCAGCTACGACAAGCCTGGCCGCGAGCTTCGCGCGGTCGGCGGACAGGCTCGCCGCTCAGTCGGTCACCATACTGTTTCAAGTATGCCTCCCTTCCTCGCGGCTCCGCGTGTCCGTCTCGCATGGCGTCTTGGCGGTTTCGTCACGAACCGTCATGAATAATGTGAGCTAGCGAGCCTCTCTGATGTCCCTCGCTTGATCTTCGCCGTTTATTCCGTTTATTGTGACAGCACTTTACAATCGGCTGAGATCAGTCGGATCGATTGTCTACATCGAGGAGGAATGACGCGTTGATGCAGCAGGCACGGGAAGTTGATGTCGCGCAATATCGAATCCAACAGGAGCCGTTTTACGCGGAGGTCTGTGGGGAGATCGGTCTGTTCACCATTGCTGCCGAGAAAAAACTTCCGGTGATGCTGAAGGGGCCGACCGGCTGTGGGAAAACCCGGTTCATTCAATACATGGCGTATAAGCTCGGCCGACCGTTGATCACGGTCGCCTGTCACGAAGATCTGACGGCCTCCGACTTGGTGGGCCGTTACCTTCTGAAGGGGCAAGATACCGTATGGATGGATGGACCCTTGACCCTCGGGGTGAAGCATGGGGCCATTGTGTATCTCGACGAGGTAGTGGAAGCCAGAAAGGACACCACCGTGATCATCCATCCGCTCAGCGATGACCGGCGAGTGCTCCCGATCGAGAAAAAGGGCCAGATCGTGGAGGCCGCCGACGAGTTCATGCTGGTGATCTCCTACAACCCTGGCTATCAAAGTGTCCTCAAAGATCTGAAGCAAAGCACGAAGCAGCGATTCATCGCGATCGAGTTTGACTATCCTGCTCCCACTGTCGAAACCCTTGTCATCCAGCGTGAGGCGGGGGTGGATGCAGTCATCGCGGCAAAACTGGTCAAGCTCGGCCAAAAAGTCCGCAACCTCAGAAGCCACGGGCTTGAGGAGGGGGTCAGCACCAGGCTTTTAGTGTATGCCGGCACATTGATCAAGCAAGGCGTGCCACCCGAACGGGCCTGTGATGTCGCCGTCGCTCGCCCAATCACTGACGATTCAGACATGCAACGGGCCATACTCGACTTTGTCAAAGCGATCTTCTGAATCCCTCAATTTCTGTGGCGTCTTTTCCTGTCATCGCACGGGACAGTGAGCGCGGGGCGCTCGTGACCGTCCACGTCCAACCAGGGTCTTCACGTACGGAGTGCGTCGGTATTCATGGCGATGCGGTAAAGATCCGCCTGGCCGCGCGTCCAATTGAGGGTGCCGCCAACGACGAACTGATTCGCTTCATCGCTGAGCGGTGTGCGGTTCCGCGCGCGAATGTGCAGCTTCATGCCGGAGCGACGGGGCGCCGTAAGCGACTGACTGTCAAGGGAGTCACGGCGGAATGGTTGTTGGCTCGATTGATGCCATCGGGCTAGAAAGGAGCGGTGTGGAGATGATGAAGAAGCTCAGTGTCGTGTTTGTGTTGCTGATGGTCACGGCTTGTTCGAGTGCACGACCAATTCTGTATTCCAACGCGCATTTGGACTCTGTCGGGAAGGAAGGGGCAGCGCAAGATATTGAAGCCTGTAAAGAGTTAGCGGAATCTGCTGGTGCGAACGAAGGCAGCGGCAAGGCAGGACGTGTCGCTACCGGTACGGTCGTTGGTGCTGGTGCCGGTGCGGCCAGTGGAGCATTGGGTTCATTGATTTACGGGGCGTCGGCCGGCATGGGATCGATGGTTGGGGCAGCTAGCGGAGCGGTCTGGGGTCTCCTGACCGGACTATTTTCTGCTGTGGTGGGTCCTTCCAGCCAGCCGAGCCAGGCCTACACGAATTACGTCAATCGGTGTCTGCAAGAGAAAGGATATGAAGTGACGGGATGGCAGTAGGGGAGGGAGGCATAGACCGGACGGGTGAACACTCGTGCTCGCTGTCCGCGCACGATCAGAATGTGCTCGGACAATGCGCGCAGTTGAGTGTCCACCCATCCGGTCTGCAAGGGAAGGTGTGAAAACACAGAAAGAGGTGCACAATTCAAAAATCCTCGACATTTCCTCCAAAGGGTGAGAAGTGAAGAAAACACAAGAACGCACCCGAGGAGACTGCTGTGGCCACTCCATTATCGTGGCGGCTGATTGGAATCGTGCTGCTGCTGACTGTCACGGCTTGTACGGGCCCCCAGCCGATTTTAAGATCCAATAAGCAACTCCACATGTATGGCCAGCAGGTTGCTCAACAGGAAATCGATGCGTGCCGGAAGAAAACAGAGGAGGCTGCGCTGCGTCCTGGAGTTCACCGAAGCGCGAATGCCGCAACCGGAGCGGTACTCGGTATGACACTTGGGGGTGCGGTCGGCGCATCGGCAGGTGTGGTTGGAGGATTGCCCGGAGTGACGATCGGAGCTGCCGCTGGTAGCGGGATCGGATTGGTCATTGGATTACTCGGAGGCACGTTCAAGCCGCTGGAACCAGACCCTCCCTATGCCGATGCTGTTACAAGCTGCCTGAAGGACAAAGGCTATGAAGTCAGAGGGTGGGAGTAAGTGTAGCCATCGGTGATCGTCCACGCGCAGACGACGGTACTGGCCAAGTACGATTGAGAAAGTGTGAATCTTTAAAGTGTCTGCCCTCTTCGGTTTCTAGCCGATTCCACAAACACCCCACAGCAGGTATATAGCCTATTGACCTAGCCTGACCAGATTTAGTGCCTCAATCGACAGGCTTGCCAAGCCTGATCCCTATGCCGTAACGAAATAGACATGGGCGCGGCAGTCCCTGGCCGTATGTCCTCGGATCATCGTGATGACCTGATGGTGTGTCCCGAAAGTCTGTGTCCTAATCTGTTCGCCCTGAGCTTGTCGAAGGGCCGTGATTCACGGCAATTCCGTTCATGGTTCGCCAATCTCACCACAAACGTATTTCTGGGACGCTATACTGGCACACGATAGCCGGTATCGCAGGAACGATTGGATTGACTCGGGCAGAGGTCAGAAGTAGACTAACGTTAGTCTACATGGGGGAGCTATGAAAGCTACGACGAAGATCGTGAATATCCATGAAGCCAAGACTCATTTTTCCAAACTCCTGGCCGCCGTGGCGAAAGGCCAGCGTATCACGATTTGCAAAGATGGCACGCCAGTCGCTCAGCTTGGGCCCCTTGATACGCCCATTCCCGTCCGCTGTCCAGGGCTTTTGAAAGGGCGCGTGACCATCGCGGACGATTTCGATGCGCCGTTACCATCAGATACGATCGCCTTGTTCGAGCGTGGGTCGTGAATCTTCTATTAGATACCCATGTCTATTTGTGGTACGTGATCCAGTCTCCACGACTCTCGAAGAACCTCTATCATCAGATCGAGACCACCCCTGTGGTCTATGTCAGTGCCGCTTCCCTCTGGGAGATGGTCATCAAAATTCAAGTGAAGAAGCTCTCAGCAGATCCCAATGAACTCGCCGCTAAAATTGTAGATAGTGGGTTTCAAGAACTACCGGTCTCCGTGGCCCACACCTTGGCGCTTGAGCGGTTGCCGCTTCATCATCGTGACCCCTTCGACCGCATCCTCTTGGCGCAAGCCCATGTCGAACACCTGCGCCTGCTTACGTATGACGTGGGGTTACAACCCTATGGTTCGGTGTGTCAGGTGATCGCATAAGTCAATAGTCAGGTCTCCCCCTGTATTCTGGTTCAGGTTCAGGCCCCGTCGGGAGAGTAGGAATACCGTTCACGCAAGAATGGCATGGTCGACCGTGTTGTCTCCAAGCGCGGGATTTCCATTCGGCTGACGGATGAACGATGGACACATATTACCGAGGAGCATGGTGAACTTGCTGAGTTTCGCGCGGATGTGATCGCGACCGTATCGTTGCCGGACCGTGTCCTGCTTGGGGGCGATGAAGAGCTGCCTGGCTATTTGTGAAATGGAGCAGGGCAAATATCTTGTCGTCGTCTATTGAGGACAGCATGACGACGGCTTTATCATCACCGCGTTTCTTACCCGCCGGATTCAGTCTTTGGAGAAGAGGCGACAGTTATGGCCATAGCAGATATTCAAGAGTGCCTGAAGCTCATTCCAGCGGTGAATCGGGCGCCGCAGCACAGGGTCTAATTGACATACGACGCCGAGGTCGACACGCTGTATGTGAACTATAGAAAGCCCAGCCATGCGACCGATAGTGAGATGACCGATGACGATGTGATTGTACGTTATGAGGGGGACGAAGTCGTCGGTTTTACCGTCCTGCATGCGAGCAAGCGCATCAAGACCGCAGCCTAGCCAGAGTGGACAAGAGTAGTATCGATTTCTTCAACGACGGCGTCCGCCATCGAGAAGTGTCGGCGGCAGTTCTTGGGCGTCTGAT
This sequence comes from Nitrospira sp., assembly GCA_005116745.1. NCBI lineage: Bacteria > Pseudomonadati > Nitrospirota > Nitrospiria > Nitrospirales > Nitrospiraceae > Nitrospira > Nitrospira sp. Next base: position 898,430 of record SWDS01000006.1, read on the forward strand.
CTTCCTACTCTCGCGCCAGGTCGATATAGCGAATGGTCGTTTCCACCGATGAACCGGAAGAGCTCAAGCTGGTGGAGAGCATAATCTGCACGAGCAGATCGATCCGATGCCCTGTCTTCAGCATCGGCGCTTTCAATGCCCCAACATTCTTTCCGCACGCGCCTTGATCGAGGATTTCGATCTGTCCGCTATCATCTTCCATTGTGAGCGTAGTCCGCTCATGGGCTAGACCGCAGATCATCCGATTGGTGATGGTTTCGGTCTGCATCGCCAAGACGGTACCGGTGATACGGATATCCCTCATCTGATAATGATCCGGACGGGCTAAGAGTGTATTGATGGGAATTCGTTCATACGAGGCGACGGAAATTCTCACGGAACTAACCTGGGAGGATGGGGTGAACTCATCCGATGCGAGGACAGAATGAAGATTGATCATCCCAGACAGGATGAGGATGACGGTTCGAAGGTGGATGCGAATGAGTAGAGCGGTCATCAGTACCCTCCAATTTAACTAAGGGTAGCATAGGCTCAGTCTAGAGGAGCCGATCCTTCGGCACGGTGCCGACCTTTCGCCACCTGATCGGTCTATGCTGATCTCTTGATCCTTCGATTGTTCCACCTCTAACCCCTCTTAGTCGCAGCGGAATCGGAAACCTCAGACTTCCAGTGTCGAACTGGAACGCAAGTTGCCAAGGTGGAATGTGTGGGTATGCATTGTGGTCTGGCGGAGAGCGGCACTTTACAATCAACGGTAGCGACGCCATCATGCCAAGGTGATTACGAACCGATCAGGCGTCGCGTAAGGATTAGGAGGACTCATCATGTTTGTTGTCCTAGGTGCAACGGGAAATACCGGATCTGCGGTGGTGGAGACCTTGCTGAGTAAGAAGCAGCCCGTGCGGGTGATTGTCCGTTCAGCCGACAAGGGTGCTGGCTGGAAGGCGAAAGGGGCAGATGTGGCTGTGGCATCGCTTGACGATGTGTCTGCGTTGACCAAGGCCTTTGAAGGGGCGAAAGGACTCTATTTGTTGGTACCACCGAATTACGGGGCTGAAGCCTGGTTGGCGGATCAACGACAAAGGATGGATCGCGCGGCAGAAGCTGTTCAGAAGAGTGGAGTCGATCATGTTGTGTTGCTGTCGTCGGTGGGAGGACATCTGCACGGTGGAACCGGCCCGATTCGGGCGGCGAGTCATGGAGAACAGGCGCTTGGTTGTCTTGCCAAACGCCTGACCATTCTCCGTCCCTGTTATTTCATGGACAACTGGGCGCCGGTCATTGGGGCGGCCAAGGCTCAGGGCGTGCTTCCGACATTCATTGCGCCTCAGGCAAAGATTCCTATGATTTCGACCAAGGACATCGGTCGGATTGGGGCGGAACGATTGATGACTGGTGGCTATGGTAAGCAGATCGTGGAAATGGCGGGTCCGGAGGAGTACAGCCCAGATCAAACGGCGTCGGCACTCACTCAGATCCTTGGGAAAACGGTGACGGCCCAACATGCGCCGTTGAGTGCCGTGGTGCCGACGTTCACGTCGTTCGGGTTTTCAGACGAGGCGGCGAGATTATTTGAAGAAATGTACACGGCGTTCTCCAAAGGCGCAATCGGGTATGAGCACCCTGACAAGCTCGTGCGGGGTACAGTGACGCTGGAAGACGCGCTACGAACGATGGTGTGAAGGAGGACCACATGGCTACAGGGACGGCTGTAATCAAGGAAGTGCTCGGCGTCTATCCACCGGGGTCGAGGCATATGGTGGGAGATGGATTTCCTGTGAGGAACATGATTCCGGGCTCCGGTGTGGGTGAGCAATTGTCTCCATTCCTGCTCCTGGATTATATGGGGCCGGAGGTTTTCTCGCCGACGGATCGGCGTCTTGGTGTGGGTGAGCATCCGCATCGAGGGTTTGAAACTGTCACGATCATGTATCAAGGCAGTGTGGCGCATCGTGATTCAACCGGAAGCGGCGGCGTTATCGGCCCAGGTGATGTGCAGTGGATGACGGCTGCATCCGGCATTGTGCATGAAGAATTGCACGAGAGCGAGTTTGCAAAGCGCGGAGGCACGCTGGAAGGGGTCCAGCTATGGGTCAATCTGCCGAGGTCGGTCAAGATGTCGCCTCCCCGGTACCAAACGCTTGTCCGCGATGAGATTCCGGTCGTTGAGCTCGCCGGAGGAGCCGGTCGGCTACGGGTCATTGCCGGAGAATGTCACGGGCGGAAGGGTCCGGCCAGGACCTTCAGCCCGGTCCATCTGTATGATCTGCGATTGAAGGCGGGGTGTCAGACGGAATTGTCCTTGCCCGATGGATTCACCATGTCCGTATTTGTATTGCAGGGGCGGGTCGTTATCAACGGGGCACAGGCGGTGGGAGAGGCTGAGATCGCTCTCTTGGGGCGCAAGGGTGAGCGAGTGGCGCTTCAGGCGGAAGAGGATACGACGATACTTGTTCTCGGCGGAGAGCCGATCGAGGAGCCGATCGCGCGCTATGGGCCGTTCGTCATGAATACGCAAGCGGAACTCGCACAAGCTGTGGAAGATTATCGAGCGGGCAAGATGGGGCATTTGTCCTATGAGTGAGCAGGATGCCGCACTCCACATCGACATTTACTCGGATGTGATCTGCCCCTGGTGCTATGTGGGGAAGCGGCGGCTGGAACGGGCACTCAAGGCATGGGATGGTGTACTTGCGACTATCCGATGGCGGCCCTTTCAATTGAACCCGACCATGCCGCGCAACGGGATGGATCGACGACAGTACCTTGACGCGAAGTTCGGTGGCTCTGCCGCCGCTCAAGCCATCTACGACCAAGTCTCGCGGGTTGGTGTTGAAGAAGGCATCCTCTTCGCGTTTGAGAGAATAGCTCGCACGCCGAACACATTCACCGCGCATCGCCTCATCTGGTTGGCGGGGCATCAGGGCAAACAGGATGAGATGGTCGAGATGCTGTTTCGCCAGTATTTCCTGGAGGGAGGAGATATCGGGAGTATCGAGACGTTGTCCAAAATTGCCGCTCATGCGGGGCTTGATCAAGCAGCGATTGAAACCTTTCTGGCGGGCGATGGGGGGATAGAAGCTGTGAAGGCAGAGGAAGCCGCTGGCCATCATATGGGCATACGAGGTGTTCCCTATTTCGTAATCAATGGAGCCTATGTGCTTTCCGGCGCGCAGCCTCCTGAACAGTTCTTAGCTGCATTCAGGCAGAGTGCAGCGGGCTTGTCAGTGGGAAAGGCAGGTGTGTAATGGCCGTTCAAGTCTATGGTTGTAACCATGTCGTGATTGAAGTGACCGATGCCAAGAAGGCCGCGAGGTTCTATCAAGATGTATTTGGGCTGAAGATGCTACGTGGTGGGGAAGGAGCGGTCTGGTGCAAGCTTGGAGAGCATCAGTTCCTGGCGATTTTTGAAGTGGAGGAATTGCAGCCGGATCGTATGAAACATTTTGGCTTGATGGTCCGGGACGCGCAACAGATCAAGGAAGTGCGCAAGAAGATGATCAACAAGTACAAGTTGAAACCGGCGTCCGACTTGCGATGCGATTTCCGCGATCCCTGGGGGAATCGTTTCCAGGTCGGCGATCTCAGCGATGAATCGCTAGTCTGGCTGTTGCCGTATCGGGAAGTGCAGAAAACAGGCATTACATTCACCGGCAAATCGAACAAGGAGAAGAACGCATGAGCACCAGCACTCTGCAGCAGCGGCTGAACGATCTGTTCGGCTACATCCGCCAAGGCAAGATCATTGAGGCCATGAGTGAGTTCTACGACAAGGATACTGTGATGCAGGACAACGCCAATCCTCCAACAAAGGGGCTCGCGGCGAACATCGAGCGTGAAAAACAGTTCATGAGTGGTGTGAAGGAGTGGAAAGGGTTCAACGTCACGGCTCAGGGTGTGGGCGACAACGTGACCTTCTACGAATGCAGCCTCGACTTTATCGCGACGAGCGGGCAACCGGTTCACATGGAACAGGTCGTGGTGGCCAAGTGGAAGAATGGCAAGATCATTCATGAGCGGTTTTATTATGATACAGGCTCCAAGAGGTAAGGAACCAAGCAAACCCATCTTCCAAGGAGTTGCTCATGCCCGCCTTACAATGAAAGAATATGGGAGGTGTCGAAAATCTAAAGATGGAAATCTTGCAGACGATCGTGGGTAGCGCTCCCCTGATCAAAATGACGTAGAGATACTGAGCTGCGTCAGACTGTGGGAATAATTCTCTTCCTATGAAAGGGTTGAGGGCGAGATGGGCATGCATGGCAACGCCATACGACGCGTGATGGTGGGTACGGACCGCTCCAAAACGGCAGACCACGCTGTTCAGTGGGCCGCTGAGTTCGCCAACCGCTATGGGGCAGAGCTGTTTGTGGCGCAGGTGATCGTGCCGAACCACCCGGCCACCACGGAATTCGGCGCAGCTGAACATACGCGAGCCGCTGCCGCCAATGAGGAGCTTGCACAGGTCGTGAGGCAGCTGGCTGGAGAGCGAGGGCATGCTCTTGTCATCATAGATTCCGATCCGGCATTGGCAATCGTCCGTGCCGCTGAGAGCGAAGCCATTGATGTCCTGGTGGTTGGTAATTCGGGCATGGCCGGACGAAAGGAGTTCTTGCTCGGTAACGTACCGAATCGCATCAGCCACAATTCCCATTGCACCGTCATTATTGTGAATACCCTCCTGTCCAGAGGTGAGCAGGTTCCTGAATCGGTGCGAGTGCTTCAGTCCAAGGGTGAATCTCACACGTCTGAGCCTCACCTGGCGGGACGAGCCATGCATATCGCGACGGTCATGGCGAAGCATGGCCTCAAGGAGCTCTTCAGCCAGCCCGATCAATCAGACGGATCCATTCGCCGTCAGCAGGCCAAGCGCCTACGCACGGCGCTGGAGGAACTGGGCCCGACCTTTTCAAAGCTCGGCCAGGTGCTGTCGACCCGCCCGGATCTCCTTCCTGCGGAATACATCGAAGAACTCGCGATGTTGCAGAGTCACGTGCCTCCCATGTCCGAGCGTGAAGTCGTTCGAGTCGCTGAACAAGAGTTGGGGGTGCCGTGGGAGGATGTGTTTGAGTCGATCGATCCCAAACCACTCGCCGCCGGGACCATTGCCCAAGTCCATCGGGCCACACTCGAACACGGCGACCGAGTCGTCGTCAAAGTTCAACGACCCACTGCCCGAGTGGACATCGAGCAGGATCTCGCCCTGCTCGAGATATTCGCTCAGAAAGTCGGGCAACGTCAGGCCCTCAACCAAGTAGTGAATATGGAGGCGGTATTCAAGCACCTCTCCACGTCGCTCCAGCGTGAACTCGACTTTTGCCAAGAAGTTGAGAATATCGGGCGGATGCAGACCGTGCTCACAGACTATGATCGGTTGGCGGTCCCCGCTGTGTATCGGGAGCTGTCGACGTCTCGCTTATTGGTGATGGAGGAGATTCAAGGCGGCCCGATCGCACAGGCGCCGGAAGGCCAGGAGCGTATCGAGGCGGCCCGCCAGCTGTTGGAAAGTTTCTACAAGCAGATCGTCGTCGACGGTTTCTTCCATGCCGATCCTCACCCGGGCAATCTCATGTGGTGGAAGAACCGCATTTACATTCTCGACTTTGGAATGGTCGGCGCCATCGATGCCAGCGTACGGGAACATCTCATGTTGTTGCTGATGGCTCTGTGGAAGGAAGATGTGGTGTTTCTCAGCGATGTCACGCTGATGATGACGGGTGCGATCGACCGCAGTGATCTGGACGTCCAACGGTTTCAAAGCGAAGTCGGTGACGTGATGGCGAAATACCGCAAGGCGGCTCTCGCCGAGATGCAGATCGGACCGCTGTTGCAGGAAATGAGCACAATCGCATTTCGGCACGGCGTGCCGATGCCGGCGTCGCTGACACTCGCAGCCAAGGCGCTGGCGCAGGTCCAACTGGCGACGGCGAATCTCGATCCAAAACTCGATCCATATGACGTCGCCGGCAAGTTTTTGATGCGCGTCATGATCAAGCGCATGGGAGCCGCGCTCGATCCCAAAGCACTCGCATACCAGGTGCAAAAGTTTAAAGTACGAGCCGAACGGGTGACCGAAGCGATCGAACACCTGATCGGTGCTCGTCCCGGTCAGAAACTTGTGGTGAATTTCAAGGCCAATTCGCTCGAAGAGATGGTTCGACGGACGGGACGGCGCCTTGCGCTGGGCGTTGCCGCTGCAACAAGCATCCTCTCTAGTGCGCTCACGGTCATGTCGGGAACAGTTGCAGATTGGATACCGGTCACGTTTGGGATCGTCGCCGGACTGCTGACCCTTGGACTGGTCTTCGATCTCATGCGGGGACGTTGACGGTGCGTTGTTCTGCCGGCGGTTCAGCGGACTCTACGATTTGGTTTTGTCGCTTCTGATCGAGCGTAGGACGGCTCTCTCGAGTACGTAGGCGACCACCGACATTCCGATCGAGATGAGTCGATGTTCGATGTGCCGGATGATGCTCCGATGAGCGGTCTTTGCTGGGGAAGCACCGTTGGCCATGGCGATATTATCACTCAACGTGTCACCGGCTGCAAGAAGCCATGACTCCATGTCCGGTGTTCACCGAACCAGGCTTGAGCCGTCATGATGGATGATCGCGTCTCGGCATGGCTGGAAAGTCTCGGCCTTGATCACTATCGGGAAGCCTTTCAGCAGAACGCCATCACATGGGACGTCTTGCCCGAACTGAACGACGGTGATTTGGCATCCCTGGGTGTTGTGCTCGGCCATCGGAAGAAACTCCTGCGCGCCATCGCGCAACTGTCACAAAAGGCCGACGGCGATGGTCTTCAGCCTGTACCCATCGCAACCGGCCCGGAAGCAACGCCCTTTCCTTCCGGCCAAGATCAATCGGAGCGTCGCCAATTGACCGTCATGTTTTGTGATCTTGTGGGCTCGACGGCGCTGGCTCGTCGGCTAGACCCCGAGGACCTCCAAGCCTCTATCCGACGTTTTCTCGATACCTGTGGTGAGGCGATCAGCCGATTCAACGGCTATATCGCAAAATACATGGGTGATGGACTCTTGGTGTATTTTGGGTATCCCCATGCCCATGAGCACGACGCGGAGCGTGCGGTGCATGCCGGACTCGCCGTGTTGGAGTTGGTGAAGGCTCTTCCTCGCGAGCATTACCCTGATCAGGAATTTGAAATCGCGGCGCGAATCGGGATCGCGACCGGTCTCGTCATTGTGGGCGAACTCATCGGACAGAACACGGCCACGGAACGGTCGGTGTTCGGTGAAACTCCGAATCTGGCCTCTCGCCTCCAGGGATTGGCGGCGCCGAATCAATTGATTGTTGATTCGGTGACGAAGCGTCTTGTCGGGGGTGAGTTTGAGTGTGCTGATCAGGGGACGGTTGCTCTCAAAGGATTCGAAACGCCGGTCCGGGTCTGGCAGGTGTTGAGTGCCAAGCCGTCGGCCAGCCGGTTCGAGTCGTATCGATCCGACCGATTAGTCAATTTCATAGGCAGAGAGCATGAAACGGCGCTTGTCTTGGGTCGCTGGCGCGAGGCAGTGGAGGGGGAAGGACAGGTCGTCCTTCTCTGCGGTGAGGCCGGCATCGGCAAATCGCGGCTGGTTCGACATCTGCGTGACCAACTGACGGGGGACCATTATGAGACGATCCCATCCCAGTGCTCACCGCACCATACCAATACGGTCCTGTATCCCGTGATGACGTATCTGCGGCAGGCAGCCGGGCTGGCCGGTGAGGATAACATCCCCACGCAACGGCAGAAACTTGATACGCTCATGGCGAATAGCGGGCTCAACGACCGGATCACGGTTGCCCTGTTTGCGGATCTGCTCTCGATTGAAGGAACTGAACAGGGCCAGCTGTTGAATGTGTCGCCCGACAAACGCAAGGACATGACTCTGGAAGCGCTCGTGCAGTATCTGCAACGGCTGGCGGACCATTCCCCGGTGTTGCTCATTGTGGAGGATGCGCATTGGCTTGATCCCACCACGCTCGATCTCATGACGCGCATCATCGACCGGATCAGGCAGATGCGCGTGCTGGTAGTGATCACCTTTCGGCCCGACTTCAGGCCGGTGTGGGTAGAATACAGTCACGTCACGTTTCTGACGTTGAGCCGGCTTCCGCGCCGGCAGAGCGCCGAGCTGATTGCGACGATGACCAGAGGAAAGACGCTTCCGCAAGAGGTGCAGCAGGCGATTCTGGCCAAGACCGACGGGGTGCCGTTGTATATCGAAGAGTTGACGGAGAATCTCCTGGAGACTGGATTGCTGGCTGAGGGAACCGACTCATTTGCCCTCAAGGCTCCGTTAAAGGACATGATCATTCCAGACAGTCTGCAAGCGTTGCTCATGGAGCGGGTGGACCGATTAGGGCCGATCAAGGAAATTGTTCAGATCGGAGCCGCAATCGGACGGGAATTCACCTATGAGCTGCTGCGGGCCACCGTTGAGATAACGGACAGCGAGCTCAATAGTGCCCTTGATCGGTTTGTCGCTTCGGGGCTCATTCTGCAAGAGAGTGAACGATCGCTGTCGCGCTATCGTTTTAAGCATATGCTCGTCCAAGAGGCGGCCTACAACACGCTTCCCAAAAAATCTCGCCGACTCCTCCATGCCCGCATTGCCAAAACACTGGAAGAAAAGTTCGCCGAGCGTGTGCAGTTGGAACCGGAACTCCTGGCCTACCACTTTGAACAGGCAGGTTTGACTCGTCAGGCCATCATGTATTGGCGTTTTGCAGCCCGCAGAGACACGGATCGGTCAGCCAATGTCGAAGCGCTGAATCATTTTAATAGTGCTCTCGATTTACTCAAAGATCTGCCGCAAAGCCCGGAGCGTAATGCCTTGGAGTTGGAGATCCTACTCGCACGCGGAGCCCCCATGCTGTCCGTCAAAGGATATGCATCCGACGACATGGGAGAAAATTATCAAAGAGCGAAGGACTTGTTACAGGAGACCAGCGGCTCCGTGCATCAATTTCTCGCCATTAAAGGACTATGGGTCTTTCACCTGGTCAGAGGGCAGATCGCTAGAGCTTGCAGCCTGGCCGAAAATCTCCTTTCTCTGGCTACTCAAGAGCAAATCTCAGATCTACTGATTGATGCTCACCACCTGTCGGGTTCGACCTATTTCTTCCTTGGTCGGTTTGACGAAGCAAAACATCATCTGCTCACCGCAATATCCCTGGATGATCCGAATCAACATCGCTCACTGGCCTTACGCTATGGTCAAGATCCTGGGATAACCGCGAGGATTTTGCTAGCCAGGACATTATGGATATTGGGTGAGGTGGAGCAAACTGAAACGCTAGCGCTGGAGGCCATTCGCATGGCGAGGGCGGCAGAACACCCATACACTCTGGTTTTTACTTTAGCTTTTCTTTCCCGGATCTATTCCGCTGTCCGCAATGCGACGAGAACACTGGAGCTCACCGACGAAGCCATTGCGGTGTCAACACAATACTCCTTTGCATTGGGATTGGCGTGGGCGACGACCTCTCAAGGCTGGGCGTTGGCCGAAACTGGCCAGGAGGAAGGGCTCGGCACGTTACTGCACGGGCTTGCCGCTACTCGGGATACAGGTGGAACGCTCGATAACACGTTTACACTGGCGTTGCTTGCAGAACTCTATTTACGAAAGAAACGAATTGACGAAGGCTTGGCCACAATAGAGGAAGCGCTGACGCTTGCCGTCACTGGGGGAGAACTGTTTTGGCAAGCGGAACTGCTTCGGCTGAAAGGGGAACTGTTGCTGGAACAGTCCGAGCCGTCCGTCTCTGCCGCGGAGCAGTGTTTCGCTGAAGCCCTGAGGGTCGCACAGGATCAGCATGCAAACATGCTGGAACTTCGAGCTGCGGTGAGTATGGCCAGACTCTTGAGAAAGCTGAATCGGCTGGATGCCGCGAAACTGGTCTTGCATTCCGTCTGTTCCCGGTTTCAGAAGCAGGTTGCCAATCCCGACTTGATTGAGGCTCGGAACATTCTTGAGCAGCTTCATGTGTGAGACCGATCTTGCCCTGTTCTCAAAATTTGTTGTGTCGATGAGTGAGCTATGCAGCTGACCATTCTTGGGTCCGGGACCAATGTGCACCCGAGCCGTGCCGCCGCCGGCTATCTGGTGCGCACGGATCACGATATTCTGCTGGATTTTGGTCCGCGCACCTTGATGAATCTCATCAAAACCGGCGTGGATCGAAATCAGATCACCCACATTCTGATCTCCCATTTTCACGCGGACCATTTTTCAGATTTCATCACTTTTTTCTTCGACGCGGTGATCTTCACCAAGTATCAGGGCGGGAAACGGCCGCCGCTCACCATCATCGGTCCGCCGGGGACAAAAAGTCTCTTCAAGGTTCTGTTCGCGACGCTCCCAGGCTTTAGCCGCGCACCGTTCGGCGTGACGTTGAAGGAAGTCCATGATCGGCCATTCTGGATCGGGAAGACGAAGATTCTCCCACAACGAGTCATCCACAGTCCCCGTTTGCACTGTTTGGGCTACAGACTTGAATATGACGGGAAAGCACTGGCGTATTCAGGAGACTCGCAATATTGCCGCAGTCTGGTTCGACTCTGCGGAGATGCAGATCTTGCTGTTCTGGATTGTTCGTTCCCAGCTAATCGACCAGGCCCTGTGCATTTGCATGCCGGACAATGTGGCCAGGTCGCTCAGGAGGCCTCCGTCGGCCAGCTCGTACTATCCCATTTCTATCCCATTGCGGATCGGTATGATGTAAAAGCGCAAGCGGGGGAACAGTATGGAGGGAAGATCTGGAAGGGAAAGGATGGGATGACGATACGGCTTTAGCAGGCGATCCACAACGCAAATGATAGAGCCGTCTCAACTTCATAGCCGTTCTTGTGGTGCCTGTGAATCCCTGCAGGCAAAGGGGAGTTGAACAAAGCCAGCACTGAAGGAGCATGTCATGCCGGATGCGGAATGGACCGATGTTGGAAGCGTTGAAGAACTGAAACAGAAGCCGCTGCAGGCAATCTCTTTCAGTAAGACAACCATCGCCCTGACGTACAAGGATGGTGCATTTGCCGCGATCTCCGGAGTCTGCAATCACGCAGGTGGTCCGTTGGGGGAAGGTCAGCTCGCCGGCGACTATGTCGTTTGTCCCTGGCATTACTGGAAGTTCCACCACAAAACTGGTCAGGGCGAAGCAGGGTACGAACAAGATCAGGTACCTGCCTACACGATCAAGATTGAGAATGGCCGTGTGTATATCGATTTGTCATCCGCGACAAAGCGCAAGAAGCAGGCTCACAAACCGCACCCTTTGGCCAGACCAGTCGTCCGCCAGGCAGGACCGATCCGGGTTGTGGGGATCTCGACCACGGCGATGACGCGTGACCATCCGCGCTTCAGCGGATCGGATGCATTGCTTGAAGCGGCGTTAGACCATGCGCGGCGCAAGCTACAACTTGAGACCCAGTACATCAAGTTGCGGGATCTGAACTTTCGCCCATGCGAGGGCTACTATTCCAAATCGGCGAAGGCCTGTACCTGGCCCTGTTCGATCACGCAACTGGACCCGACGGATCAGCTCGACCGCGTGTATGAAGCGATCGTCCATTGGGCCGATGTGATTTTGATCGCCACGCCGATTCGTTGGGGTAACGCCAGCAGCCTGTATTACAAAATGGTTGAGCGGATGAACTGTATTCAAAACCAGGAGACGATCGCGAACAAGCACCTGCTCAAGAATAAAGTGGCGGCATTCATCATTATGGGCGGCCAAGACAATGTCCAAGGCGTAGCCGGACAGCTCATGACATTTTTTGCCGAAGTCGGCTGCCAGTTTCCACAGTTCCCGTTCATCGCCCATTCGAGAGGTTGGAGCGCCGAGGACATGGAGCGAAATGTGGTCGAAGTGCAGAACAGTCGAGAGCTGCGTGAGGGAGCGCAGGAGCTTGTGGCCCGTGCTGTGGATATGGCCGAGTTGATGGTCGCCGGTCAACTACCTGAGCACCCGCTTGCCCGGGGTGGGCGCAAGGCGCATCAGCTTGACAGTGAGCCGACTGGGTAACGAGGAGGCATTATGATGCCAGAGCCAAGGGCAAGTGGACGGGACGTCTCTCAGGACAATCTGTTTCGCGCGCTGCTTCGCCTGCACAAGGCCTTGTTGGACGACGAACGAGTGGCCTATGAGCGTGTGCATGGACGGATTCCCTCCAATGGTGCGTTTTTGCAGCTGGTGTTGAACGATGCCTGGTTCGCCTGGTTGCGTCCGCTTTCCCAATCAATCGCCAAGCTTGATGAACTCAGCGAATCGAATGACCCCGCATCCCGCGAGGCAATCCCACCTCTGCTGGCGTCTGTGCAGACCCTTATGATGCCAACGGAAGAGGGTGAGGGATTCAGCCGGCAGTATCACGATGCGCTGCAACGAAGCCCCGATGTGGTGCTGGCGCACGCAGCGGTCAGAGCATTACTGATGCAGTCTATTCCTAAGAAGGGGGGAGTCAGATGAAGGCCCATTATCTTGGCCATGTCGTGTTCTATGTAAAGGATTTGCAACGATCGCTTGGTTTCTATCGAGACCTGCTGGGATTCAAGGAAGTCGGGCGGATCTTCAATGGAGCCGCAGCTGCACTGACATCTGGTCGCACACATCATGAGCTATTGTTGATTCAAGTTGGCGATGCGCCGGGACCGCCGACAGGACGGCATCGAGGGCTCTATCATATCGGGATCAAAGTCGGCGACAGTCTTGACGAGCTGCGCCAGGTGAAACGAGAGCTGGACGGGACCGGGATCCCGATCGATGGCATGAGCGATCATACCGTCAGCCAGAGCCTTTATCTGAAAGATCCAGACGGGAACGAAGTTGAACTCTATGTTGACGCAGACGAGTCAGTATGGAAAAACGATCCAGCGGCGGTTGTGTCCCCGATTAAACCGCTGTATCTATGATCCTGATATCTTTCTCAGCAACGGACGAGAAGTCGCTGAACCTCATCGCCGCTGCCGATGTGGAGGGAACAACGATCTGGGCAAGAGATGGATTGGGCCTGATTTTGAAAGGCCTTTGGCTGTCAGGGAATCCATCAAAAGTCATCGGTGTAGCGCCGGAGGGTAGCATCAGGCTGATGCGTTCGATGAGTGAAGAGCACGAAAGCTTCATCGCCGATTATCATTCAAAGAGGTGCAAAATGATTCGTGTCATTGTGATGTCACTGTTCTTTGGCCTGTTGTCATTGGGAAGCGGCGTGGATGGTCGGGCCGCCGATGCCGACGGCAGCCGACTCACGATCGTGAGCCCGATGCAGGGCGAAGTGATCAGAGGGGATTCCGTCGAAGTGAGGTACAAGCTGTCGAAGGGCGCTCAGGCCACGCACGTCCATTGTTACCTGGACGGGGCGTATCAAAGAGGGTTCAAAGGCATGCTCAAGGGGCTTACGCGCGGCGCGCATGAGATCAAGCTTGTGACGGCGAGCCATGATCACGACGCATTGAGCGCCGAAGCGGTCGTTACGATCGAGGTGGAATGAGGTAAAAAGGGTAGCAGTGATTGGGGTCGGGCGGATGCGCGTTGTGCTCGTTTAACTTGTCCGTTTTCTTTCCATGGACTGCCGGTACTGAACCACGTAGTCCAGAATGCGGTCCTTTGGTACCCCGAACCAGGCCAAGGCATGCCGGATCAATGTCGCCGATGCCTCGACTTCTGGCTGAATAACTTCAGTCGCGCCAAGTGCACCGAGTCGTTCCGCTTCCGCGAGTCCATGCGCCCGGGCTAAAATCTGGACTTTTGGATTGAGGTCGCGCATGCGACCCACCGTTAATGCAGCGGGCTCAATTTCAGGCAGTGCCACGATGATCAGCGACGCGTCCGCCGCTCCGGCCTTCACGAGTAGTTCGCGATGCGAGGCATCGCCATATAGACAGGCTGTGCCTCGGCTCTGTAGCCGGCGAACGATGTCCGGATCCCGATCGATGACCACATACGGAAGATTGAAGCTCTCTAACGCTTTCCCGAGGGAGCTGCCGACCCGTCCAAATCCGCACAGGACGACATGGTGCCGGAGCGGTTCGCCTTCCAGTGGCCAATGCGCTGTCTCGTGCGGAGTATGGTCGAGACGCCGCTGGACGAACCAGCCGGGCACATACCTCACAAGAGCCGCATTCATGAGAATCGTGATGACAGAAGCCGCAAGCGTCGCATTGTATACTTCCTCGCCGATATGGCCGGCCGCTTTGGCGACCTGCACAAGGACAAACGAAAATTCGCCGATCTGAGTGAGGCCGATTCCTGCCAAGAATGCCGTGGTCCAAGAGTAGCCGAACAATCGCACGACGGCCGTCCAAATCACGAACATCCCGCCCACGATCAAGCCAACCATTGTGACAAGCAGGGACAGGTTATCGATGATCACGCGCGGGTCAATCAAAATACCGATGGTCACGAAGAAGAGCGCGACGAAGGCATCACGGAGCGAGAGCAACCGGGCCAAGGTCTCGTGGCCATACCCAGATGCGCTGATAATGAGGCCAGCTAGGAAGGCCCCCAAAGCGAGGGAGAGTCCGATCATCTGCGTGACGGCGGCGGTCCCAAGGCTGATTGCCAGGGTGACGAGCAGGAACAGTTCCTGGTTCTGGGTTCTGGCGACGTGTGTCATGATCGGCGGAATGACTTTCGTGCCCAAGTATCCCACCGGCACGAGAATCAAGAGCGCTTTTGCCAAGGCTTGACCGATCACGAGCAATCGTCCCGAGTCGAACTCTCCGAGAGCAGGCATGAGCACCGTCATGGCTACGACGGCCACGTCTTCGACCAAAGCGATGCCGATCATCACTCGTCCGTGCTTTGTACGAAGTTCGCCTCGATCAACAAGCATGCGGGCGAGTACCATGGTGCTCGCTATGGAAATGACCGCTCCGATCACGATACTTTGGGTCATAGACCACCCGATCAGGCTCCCCGTCACGACTGCCAATCCGATGGCCATGAGGATCCCCAGCGGTCCGCCGGCGAGAGCGACCCATTTGACGCCCATCAGGTCCTTCACGGAAAACTCAAGTCCGATCGAAAACATCAAGAGAATGACGCCGATCTCCGCAAAGAGATCGAACGTGTGAGATCCCGAGATAATAGGTCCCGGGGTAAACGGACCGATGGCGATCCCGCCTAGCACGTAGCCAAGGATCAATGGCTGCCCGGCAAGTCGAGCGAGTACGCCACCTGCGACAGCCGCAAGGAATACAATGGCAAGATCTTGAAAGAATACGGGATCAGGCTGCACGTAACGCCTCTTAAGCACACGCTCTTCGCGATTGACCTGCCGTGGCCCGACCGGTAGCAAGGCGACAAGACCGGGGGACCAAACTATCATAGACGAGGCGAATAATGCCGCCACCACGGGACGTGCGAAACTCTATGACGAAAGGATATACTCAGCCGCGCGATCTCATCTCAACCATCTCGGAGGGAGGAGTGCTCATGGGACAACCACGCATTGCCGCAAAAGAGCCGTCAGTGATTTCGCTGGAGCCGGGTACCTATTACTGGTGCTCCTGTGGGCGATCGAGGGACCAACCGTTTTGTGATGGGTCACACGAAGGGACTGGGTTTGAACCGGTTGAGTTCACCGTAGATGCAAAGAAAGACGTTGCGTTGTGCCAGTGCAAGCACACGAAGACTCCGCCGTTCTGTGATGGGACGCACCAGACGCTCTGACGACGTTGAGAGCTTCATAGACACAGCGTGCGTGTCTGCCATGAGCGCTTGAGCCATTGCCTGTGGATGGTTCATACTGCCAGGCTATGGATAGGCAGGGCATTTCTCCCTGTGAGGATCTCGCGGAGCGCTACCAGGCGCTCCTCGAGGTCGCGCAGGCGATCTCCGCACAGCGTGACCTCGATCAACTGTTTCGCGATCTCGCCCATCGACTCCCTCGGGTCGTGCAGGTGAATTTTGTCGACCTCTCTCTCTATGACCCCATCAAGAAACTGATGCGGCTGCATACCATTCAAGCGAATGTGCCGGCGGATCTCGTGGGAGGCCATGAGGTCCCAATCGAGGACTGCCCTGCCGGTTTGGTCTGGCAGCAACAACAGCCCCTCCTCGTGCCCAAGTTGGCGGAGGAGTCTCGATGGCCAACGGTAATCGGTCATATGAAGGAGGATGGGACAGAGTCGTTTTGCTTTGTTCCTCTGACCACGGCGAGAGGGCAGTTGGGCGCCATGGGATTTATGAGCTTGCAACAAGCGTCGTACAGCGGCTCGGATATCGAGTTCCTGCAACAAGTGGCTCAACAGGTCGCGGTCGCCGTTGAAAATGCCCTGGCCTTTCAGCAGATTGCTGAACTCAAAGACAAGCTAGCGAAAGAGAAGCTCTACCTTGAAGAAGAGCTTCGGTTCGAACATGGATTTGACGATATCATCGGGGACAGTGCGGCCTTGAGGAATGTGCTGAAGGAAGTCGAAGTCGTGGCCCCAACCGATTCGACCGTCTTGATTCAAGGGGAAACGGGGACCGGTAAGGAACTCATTGCCCGGGCCATCCATCGACTGAGCGGTCGAAGCGAGCGCACGTTCATCAAGCTGAACTGTGCGGCGATCCCAACCGGGTTGTTGGAGAGCGAGCTCTTCGGGCATGAACGAGGCGCGTTCACCGGGGCCATTTCCCAGAAGGCTGGCCGGTTCGAGCTGGCCGATAAGGGCACGATCTTCTTGGACGAAGTAGGCGAGATTCCGCTGGAACTGCAATCCAAGCTGCTGCGCGTGCTACAGGAACAGGAATTCGAGCGATTGGGCAGCACGAAAACGATCCGAGTCAACGTGCGTTTGATCGCTGCAACCAATAGAGATCTGAAGCGATTGGTAGAGGTCAATCAGTTTCGAAGCGACTTGTATTACCGATTGAATGTCTTCCCAATCACTGCGCCACCGTTGCGTGAACGCCGCGAAGATATTCCCATCTTGGTTCGCTATTTCACGCAGCACTATGCCGTTCGGATGAAGAAGAATATCCAGACGGTTCCCGCCCAGACTCTCGATGTACTCTCCCGGTATGCCTGGCCGGGGAATATTCGTGAACTGGAGAATCTCGTGGAACGTTCCGTCATTCTCACGCAAGGGACGGATTTGCAAGTGCCGATGAGTGAACTGCAGGCACATGATCGTCCTCCATCCACCTCACTCTCAACTCTTGAAGAAATCGAGCGCGAACAAATCTTGCGCACCTTGCGCGAGGCCAAGTGGGTCATTGGTGGGCCATTAGGGGCCGCAACCAGGTTAGGGCTGAAGCGAACAACCCTCCAGTCCAAGATGCAGAAGCTCGGTATTTCTCGCCATCTGGAGTGACGATCCGCCTCGTCACCTGACGAACCGTCGGCGCATCGGCTTTCGCACATCACCGCCGTTCGAGGCTATCTCATTCCGAAGTCACCCGCGCGCTCTGTCAATTCATAGTGTTCTCAGAGTGGCCCGCTTGTCCCTCGATGTGGAATGTTCTTTGCTGTTGATTCGGGCAGCATCACACGAAGCAGGAGGAGGTGAAACTATGAGCAACGCGATCTTGTGGGTTTATGGTACGGGATCCTCGTAACCTTACCGCCTGTCGTCACAAGGATGTTGATCAAGCATGCAATGGCGAGGGCTGTGGCACGTCATCGCGTGCCCCCATCCATGAAGCGTAGTGAGGAGGTGCGATATGGGATTCTTCAAGACAGATAATTCCTGGGCTGGCCTCATTCTGCGAGTTGGACTTGGGGTCGTGCTTTTTGCCCACGGCGCGCAGAAGCTCTTCGGTTGGTTTGGTGGAAATGGCTTCGATGGGACGATGGGATTCTTCACGCAGAACATGGGGTTGCCGTGGCTCGTGGCCTTTCTCGTCATCATCGGAGAGTCCTTCGGCAGCCTGGGATTGATCGCCGGATTCTTCACCCGGTTCACGGCGGCGAGTTTTATCGTGATCATGATCGGCGCGATCGCCACGGTGCATTGGCCACAGGGGTTTTTCATGAACTGGGTTGGACAGCAGCAGGGAGAGGGTTTCGAATATCACCTGCTGGTCATTGCCATGAGCGCTGCACTCGTCCTCGTCGGTGGAGGAAAGTGGGCATTGGATGGTGTCATTGCTCGTTGGCTTGAGAGAGGTGAAGGAGCTTCAGAACAGTCGGTGAGGAGAGTAACGTGACCGCAGTGACTGAATGGAGGGCTTCATGTGGAGCGGCACCGGCGAGTTCTTAGAGCTTGGAAATGGAGAACAGGTTGTGAATGGAATGGTGAAAGGAGTCCTCATCTCCCGTCATAAAGATGGCGGTAAGATGGTCGTCCACTCATCTAAGCTGACGTGTCCTGTGCGAGTGACTCTCAACCGAAACAAAGATTCTCAGGCGATTGAAGGGCTGTGCACGATGGTGGCGCATGAAGGCAAGGACGTTGGATATGGTCACTGGAAGTGTGCCGGCAACTTGAAAGAATGTACGGGCGATTTCACCTTTACGGGAGGTCTGGGTGGTTTGACGGGTATGTCAGGAACCACCCCTTTCCAGACCAGTATCATCTTTGAACTGCAGGAAGGGAAAAACGGTCAAGCAATCGGGTATGCGGTTTGGCCGAACCTGACCTATACATTGCCTTAGCAGATTCAGTCATGCTGCGGCACGCGCCGATCATTCGGCAGCGTGCCGCAGGACCGGCAGATCACCATACAATCCTTCCATCAAGCAGTCTCCTCCAGCGAAGCATTCTCGCAATTATTCCATCTACTTAGATAGAGCCAGCCTTTCAAGTCGCTATTGGCATACATGTTGCGCATCCTAATACGTGAACCCTTAAACAAGGGAGGTTGATCGTGGCAACCACAGCATTATCCCAGAAGAATTTGAAAGGCCGGGAGAACCTCGCCGGTTCGATCCGTTGTCCCAGATGCATGGGGCTGATGGTGGTAGAAGAGTCGTTCGATTCCATTACCGATGAAGGCCAGGCCGGTTCTCTGGTCAGGCGTTGTGTGCAATGTGGGGAGGTCGTCGATCCGGTTATTCTCCAGAATCGGCAGTTGCAGCTCGGAACTGACGTGGGTCGAACCTACGAGGGAAGATTGCTGTGAGGGTGAGTTCATGTTGAAGATCACCCCTCAGCGAGATGCGGCGCGGTCGAGCGTTTCCCTCCTCGTCGAGGGTCGCTTAGCCGGTCCTTGGGTACAGGAGCTCAATGCCTATTGCCGTAAGATATCCGAGGACCACGAACGTTGTACGGTGGTCGACTTGACCGGTGTGACGTTCATCGATGCCGACGGCAAGGCGCTCTTGGCCAGTTTGTGGCGGCAGGGGGCTGAACTGTGGGCGTCCGGCTGTTTGACGAAGTGTGTCGTTGAAGGGATCACAAGGCTGGATCGATGTGAGCCCTCAAAGAAGAATTGTGACACACGTACATTGAGGGTGACGGAAGATGAATTCTGAAGTGGGGGTGTGGTTGCTGGTAATGGCGCGAAGTCTTGTCAGCCGCGGGCTTGCTCCCGTTGTGTTTTCCTGGGTAGAATGTAACGTTTGTCTTCCTGAGGAATCGTACGTGAGGATTACTATATAAGGTGGTGGCATGCTGAAGGATCATCTGTCTGTGCAATCTGTCGTGGTGTGCTTTGCCATTGTGGGGCTAGGGTTATCGGCTGCCTGCAAACAGGAGGCCGGTTCCATGCCCGCGCCGCCGGTTGCCCAAGTAGAAGTCGTCACGGTTCAGACTCAAGTTGTTCCCGATGAACCGGAGTTTATCGGTCGAGCGGAGGCATCCCGTCCGGTTGAGATCCGGTCGCAAGTCACGGGAATTTTGATGGCGGTGCTTTATCCTGAAGGCCGCGACGTGAAAAAAGGCGAGCGGCTGTATCAGATCGATCCCATTCCGTTTACGGCCGCTGCAGCCAGTGCCAAGGCTAAAATTGCCCAGGCCCAAGCTCGTGTCGTCCAAGCCAATCAGGACCTCGCGCGGGTGAAACCGTTGCTGGCAGAGCAGGCGGTCAGTCAAAAGGATGTCGATGATGCCATCGCGCAAGAGTTGTCCGCCAATGCGGCGCTGGAAGGAGCGCGGGCTGACCTCATCAAAGCCCAGTTCGATTTGGACAACACGCTCATCACCGCCCCGATCAGCGGAATTATCGAGCGCAGTCGGTATTATGAAGGACGGTTGGTTTTGGCTCAAACCGATCTCTTGACCACGATCCATCGAGTTGACCCCATGTATGTGGTGGTGAACGTGCCGGAGACGTTCATTCTGAAACGGCGACGAGACATTGAAGCGAAGCGCATTACTCATCCGGGAGATTATCAATTGCGAGGACGGTTGACACTCATGGATGGGACGGTCTATCCCCAGGAAGGCGTGCTCGATCTCTTCGAACCTGGGTTGCGGGCCGAAACCAGCACACGCCAAACGCGGACCACCTTTCCGAATCCCAATCGGATCATTCTCCCTGGACAATTTGTGAAAGTCCGATTCACGGGTGACACGAAAACGAACGCGATTCTCATTCCGCAGCGAGCGGTGTTACAAGGCCCACAGGGACCGTTTGTCTTCGTGGTCAATCGTGAGGATAAGGTCGAGATCCGAGACGTCGTGGCATCGGATTGGAAAGGGGATCATTGGCTTATCGATCACGGCCTGAATGCCGGCGATCGGGTGGTCGTCAATGGGATCATGCAGATCGGTCCTGGGGCACCGGTGACTGCGGTGCCTTGGGTTGCCGCCAAGACGGAGCCTTCTCCTACCCATCCGCAGTAAGGATCAACTGTGATTTCGAATATATTTATTGACCGGCCAATTTTTGCTTCGGTGGTGTCGATTGTTGTGGTTGTGATGGGATTGCTGGCCATGCAGTTCCTGCCAATCGCGCAGTTTCCTGAAATCACTCCACCGGTGGTCCAGATCGATGCCGATTATCCTGGCGCCAGCGCCGAAGTGGCGGCGGAAGCTGTCGCACGTCCGATCGAGGTGACCCTGCCGGGTATCGACAATCTGCTGTACTACGAATCGACCAGTAGTAACGACGGACACGTCACGATCAAGTTGACGTTCGAGATCGGAACGAATCCGGATATTGCACAAGTTCAGACGCAGAATCGGGAAAAACTGGCTGAACCGCAGCTGCCCCCGGAGGTCGTCCGACAGGGCGTCTCGGTCAAAAAGATGTCCCCCGATCTTATGTTGGTGGTGGCGCTCAAGTCGACCGACCCTCGGCACGATGCCGTCTTTCTCTCCAACTATGCCACGCTTCGGATCGTTGATGACCTGAAGCGCGTCAAGGGTGTCGGGGATGCCCTGGTGTTTGGCCAGCAAAATTACAGCATGCGGATCATCCTGAATCCACTGCTGATGGCTAAGCTGGATCTCACGCCGAGTGATATCACGGCCATCATCCGCGACCAGAATCGGGATTATCCAGCGGGGACGATTGGGCGTGAACCGGCTCCCAAGGGGACGGAGCTCACGATCCCGATCACCACCAAGGGCCGCTTGACCGAGGTCAAGGAGTTTGAAGAGCTGATTGTGCGCGCCCTTCCTGATGGTTCGACGGTGCGGCTCAAGGATGTCGCGCGCATTGAATTGGGAGCCCAGTCCTATGGGTTGGAAGGTCGATGGAACAGCAAACCGACGACCTTCATTCTCACGTTCTTGTCTCCTGGCGCGAATGCCCTTGATACCGTACGGCGTGTGCGGGCTCGAATGGATGAACTGGCTAAGAGTTTCCCCCCTAGTGTCTCCTATGACACCCCGTATGAACCCACTCGGTTCATCGAAATCTCGATCGAAGAAGTCATCAAGACCTTGGCGGAGGCCATGGTGCTGGTCGTCTTCGTCGTCTATCTGTTTCTTCAGACTTGGCGCGCCACCATCATTCCGACCGTTGCCGTTCCTGTCTCGCTGATCGGAACCTTCGCCGGTCTCTATGTCCTTGGTTTCTCCATCAATACGATCACCCTCTTTGGGATGGTCTTGGCGATCGGGATCGTGGTAGACGACGCGATTGTCGTGGTGGAAAACGTCGAACGGCATATGCGGGAAGGCCGTCTCACGGCGAAAGAGGCAGCTAAGCGGGCGATGAGCGAAGTGACCGAGCCGATCATTGCGATTGTGTTGGTTCTCGTAGCCGTCTTTGCCCCCGTCGGCTTTATCGGTGGGATTACCGGGGCTCTCTATAAACAATTTGCCGCGACGATCGCCATTTCCGTGACGGTCTCGGGGTTTGTCGCACTGACTCTGAGCCCTGCGCTCTGCGGGGTGGTTCTGACCTCTCACCAGGGGAGACGGAGCGGGTTTTGGGATTGGTTCGATCGCCTGTTTAATCGGACTCAGCAGGGCTATACACGTGTCACAGGTGCGCTGCTTGTGAGGCCGATTCGCGTCATGGCGGTATTTGTCCTGTTGCTGATTGCTTCGATCGGACTGTTTGAGAAGCTGCCCAAGAGTTTTCTGCCTGAGGAAGACCAAGGCTATTTCATCGTGATCGCGCAACTTCCCGATGGGGCGTCCTACCAGCGGACAGTCGCGGTGCTCGAGCGAGTCGAGCGATATTTCCAGACCATTCCGGCCGTCCACTCCACGGATGCCCTGACTGGGCAGAATTTCGTCTTCGGGACGAGAGGACCAAACTCAGCGACCATGTTTGTCCCGTTACACCTGTGGGAGAAACGCCCTGAACCGCAGTACCATGTGAAGGCGATGGTTGGTGCGGCGTATGGAGAGTTTGCGAAGATTCCTGAAGCCCTGCTCCTTGCCTTCAATGCACCGGCTATTCGCGGAGTTGGCGTTTCCGGTGGGTTCTCAGCGCAACTCCAAGATCCCAGTAACGGCGATTTCAAGAAGTTCGCTATGGTAGCACAGCAATTCGTCGAACGTGCACAAAAGGAGCCGGCGATCGGACGGGTCGGAACCAATTTCCGCGTCTCTTCACCGAGACTCTATGCCAATGTGAATCGGGAGCGAGCGAAAGCGCTGGGTGTGCCCATTTCGGATATTTTTGATACGCTCCAGGCGTACTTTGGGAATTTCTATATCAATGATTTCATCAAGTCCGGTCGTGTCTATCATGTGCAGACCGAAGCCGAAGCTGAGTTTCGGGCGACACCGCAGAACCTGTCGAACATCTATGTGAGAGCCGTGAACGCACGGGGGGTCAACATGATCCCGCTCGATACGGTGGTGACGGCGGAGTATCAGAGCGGCCCGGACCCCGTCAACCACTTCAACGGGTACAACACGGCATTGCTCATGGGCGCGGCAACGCCGGGCTTCAGCTCAGGACAAGCCTTGGAGGCCCTGGAACGAGTGGCGAAAGAGGTGCTGGTTCCTCAGGGATATGCGATTGATTGGAGCAACATTTCTTTCCAAGAGCGACGGGCTGCGGGGCAATCCAATCAGGTCTTTATCATCGGATTGTTAATGGTCTTCCTGGTGTTGGCGGCCCAGTTTGAGAGTTGGGTCGTGCCGTTTGCGGTGATTTTGGCCGTTCCATTCGGGGTCTTCGGTGCGTTGACGGCGGTATGGCTTCGTGGGTTTGAGAACGATCTCTACTTCCAGATCGGATTGGTGACGTTGATCGGCTTGTCGGCGAAGAATGCGATTCTGATCGTCGAGTTTGCGAACACCCGATACGAGGCAGGGCGCCCTCTCATTGAGGCAGTCCTCGAGGCAGCACGGCTGCGGTTCCGACCAATTATCATGACGTCAATGGCGTTCATTTTTGGGATGTTCCCGTTAGTCATCGCCAGTGGCGCAGGAGCGGCAAGCCGGCAGGCGATTGGCACCGGTGTATTGGGTGGAATGTTGGGAGCGACCTTCCTCGCCATCTTTTTTGTTCCCCTATTCTATGTCTTGATTCGTCAGTGGACTCAA
Source organism: Nitrospira sp. (assembly GCA_005116745.1). NCBI lineage: Bacteria > Pseudomonadati > Nitrospirota > Nitrospiria > Nitrospirales > Nitrospiraceae > Nitrospira > Nitrospira sp. The sequence continues at coordinate 922,257 of SWDS01000006.1, forward strand.
GGTAAAGCTCATACCGGTGCCGTCGCGACCCAGCTGACTGAGTCACCATCATCAGAGGGGAAGGTCTAACGTGCGTACGATTGCGATTATCGGACTGTCATTGCTGCTCTTGTCCTGTTCGATGGGGCCGGATTACAAACGACCCCCAACTGATGGAGACGATCGCTTCCGAATGGCCGACGGTTCTTCTGAACTGCCGTCCTTGGCAAACTTGCCTTGGTGGGACCTCCTCCGCGATGAACAGCTTCAACAGCTCATTCGGATGGCGCTTGCGGAAAATCATGATCTTCAGCGAGCAGTTGCAACTGTCGAAGAATTTAGAGCCAGAGCGCTCGTCGCGCGATCAGATTACCTTCCTGGTATCTCGTTGTCCTCCAGCCTCCCGGTCGGCCGAAAGGCAAACTTCCTCTTCCCTGGGTTTGCCAGCCCCTTCAACTATTATCTGTTGGGCAACCTCGCCTGGGAGGTCGATCTCTGGGGACGGATCAGACGGACCAACGAGGCTGCGCGTGCCGATCTATTATCGAAAGAAGAGAACCGCCGTGCCGTGACCGTTCAATTGGTCAGTGCTGTTGCGGAAGCCTATTTCAATCTGCTCCAGTTTGATCTCCAGCTTGATGTTGCGAAGCGGACCTTGCAGTCGTGGGAAGAATCGGTCCGCATCGCGCAGGCTCGCTTGCGTCAAGGCATGACCTCAAAACTCGATGCGGATCAGTTTGAGGCGGAGCGCGCCAATGCTGCGGCTCGCACGGCGGAGCTTGAACGGCAGATGATCCAAGCTGAGAATCACTTGAGCGTCTTGTTGGGACGGAAGCCCTTTAGCATCGCGCGCGGTCGTGCATTGGATGAACAGATTGTGCCTCCCACTGTTCCTGCTGGTTTGCCTTCCGAGTTACTGCAGAGGCGGCCTGACATATTGGTTGCAGAGCAACAGTTGGCTGCCGCCACGGCTCGTATCGGTGCCGCAAAAGCCGATCGATTTCCGAAAATCACATTGACTGGCTTACTAGGTGTGGCGCACCCCACGCTCTCCTTGCTGTTTACCGATCCCTCTTCATTCGGCGTGTTCAGCGCTGCGATCGCGACGCCGTTGCTCAACGCACAAGTGTTGGGCTTTCAACAAGAAGCCGTCGAGGCACAACACAAGCAAGCGCTGGCGCAGTACCAGCAAACCGTCTTGACGGCCTTTCGTGAGGTGGAAGACGCACTGGTCTCCGTGCGTACGGCTCGTGTGCAGGGTGAGGCGCAGCAACAGCAGGTTGCTGCGTTACAGTCGGCACTCAAGCTGGCGGAATTACGGTATAAGGGTGGGCTCGCGAACTATCTCGATGTCTTGGTTGCCAGAAGGAGTCTGTTCGAGGCGGAGCTGGCACTGACCAGCACACGCCGGTTGCTGCTGGCCTCGACCGTGCAGTTGTACAAAGCGCTTGGCGGCGGGTGGACCCCTGAGCCGCCATCAGCGGAGGAGAAGAAAGGATAGAGCCTGTGGATCAGCAGGGACATGCCCAATTCCCCATTCATGAGTTGCTCGCCCGCCGTTGGAGCCCTCGCGCATTTGATGAACGGCTGGTGGAGGCCGATACACTGCGGACGCTGTTCGAGGCGGCCCGCTGGGCGCCATCATCTAACAACGAACAGCCGTGGCGGTTTATCGTGGCGACCAAAGATCATGAAACGGAGTGGAATCGACTGGTCGCGTGTTTGGTGGAAGGCAACCGCACATGGGCTGCGCGAGCCCCGGTGTTAGTGCTTTCCGTGGCCAGTATGTCCTTCGAGATGACTGGCAAGCCGAACCGGCATGCCTTTCACGATACAGGATTGGCGACGGAGAACCTTATCTTGCAGGCAGCAGCCTGTGGATTGATGGCTCGTCAGATGGCGGGGTTTGATATGGAGAAGGCGCGGGCTGATCTTGGCATTCCGTCAGGCTGCGAGCCGGTTGCAATGATTGCGATTGGCTATCCAGGCGATCCGGATAGTCTGCCCGAACGGCTGCGGGAACGTGAATTACAACCACGGAGCCGCCGACCGATCGGAGAATGGACATTTTGGGGGCAGTGGGGAACCCGAATTCCATAGCCCGGTTCTGGTGTAAGAAGAGGAGTTCAGCCAATGAAAGAGTTGAGCGGAAAAGTGGCGATTGTGACCGGGGCTTCCAACGGAATCGGTCGAGCCATCGCAGAACGACTGGCGGAAGATGGCGCGATCGTCGTGGTCAACTATTCGAAGAGTTCAGAAAAAGCTCAACAGGTGGTCGTGGGGATTCAGGGCAAGGGGGGCAAGGCACTCGCGGTCCAAACCGACATGAGCCAGGTGGCGGAGGCTCGCCGTCTTGTGATCGACACCGTAAAACAATTCAATAGGCTGGATATTCTTGTGAATAATGCGGGCAAGTTCATGCCGAAGCCACTCGATGACACGACGGAAGAGGAGTTCGATAGTGTCATAGCCCTGAATGCCAAGGGGCCGTACTTTGCCATGCAGGAAGCCGCGAAGGTGCTCAAAGATGGGGGACGGATTGTGAATATCTCGACCGGTGGGACCCATCTCCACTTTCCCGGCGCCACGGCCTATCTTGGGAGCAAGGCGGCGCTTGAGCAATATACCAAGGGGCTGGCGCAAGAACTGGCTTCGAAGGGGGTCACGGTGAATACCGTCTCGCCCGGCTTTACCGAAACGGGCATGATGACGGACGAGTATCGGCAGATCGGGATTCAGCTGACGCCGATGAAACGACTCGGTGTCCCCAAAGATATTGCTGACGTCGTGGCGTTCATCGTCAGTGAAGAGGCGCGGTGGCTGACAGGGCAGACGATCCAGGTCGGCGGCGGTATCGTCATGTAGGTGAATCGGGATATCCAATCAGATCCCGCTGAAGCGATGTACCTCGTAAGTTCTGATTCAACGAACCATCTCTCAAAAATCGATCCGGTCATGCGCCGGTTGATCGGGGAAATTGGTCCTTGCTCCCTGAGGCCGAACGTTCGCCGCTCGCCGTTCGAATCACTTGCCCGAGCGATTGCCTATCAGCAGCTTCATGGCAAAGCGGCCGAGAGTATCCTCAAACGGTTCATCGCGCTCTTTCCTGGACGGCGATTCCCTCGCCCCGAGGACCTCTTGGCGATGAAGGTGAGCGCCATCAGGAACGCCGGATTTTCGCGACCCAAAATCTTGGCGCTTCGTGATCTGGCCACAAAAACACTTGATGGGACGGTCCCGACAAACCGCATGATGAAGCGATTGGAAGATGAGGCCATTATCGAGCAGCTGATCAAAGTGCGAGGCATTGGGCGATGGACGGTCGAGATGATGTTGATCTTTCAGTTGGGGCGTCCGGATGTGTTGCCGGTCGACGATTTTGGTGTGCGGAATGGATTCCGGATCGCCTATGGTCGTCGTCTCCTGCCGACTGCACGCATTATGTTACGATACGGAGAGCGATGGAAACCGTATCGGACTATTGCATCCTGGTATCTCTGGCGAGCTGCTGATCGGGAAAAGCAGAGACAAAAGTAATCTGATGGCAGACCAAAACAAACGACTCGATTCCAACGCTCAGGGTAACTTCTACGTGGATGCCACGTGTATCAATTGTGACACCTGTCGTCAGTTGGCACCGCTGTGTTTCGAGGAGATCGGTGACTATTCCGCAGTCCATAACCAGCCGCAGGATGATATGCAAGCGCATCAGGCTTATCAGGCATTGCTTGCGTGTCCGGTTGGGTCAATCGGCACAGAGCACAGCGACAGGGTGCAGCTCCAAGCGGCGATGGCGAGCTTCCCACTACTCGTTGAAGACGGTGTGAGTTATTGCGGCTTTAATTCGGAGAAGTCGTTCGGCGCCAACAGTTTTTTCATTGAGCATCCTGACGGGAATTGGCTGATCGATTCCCCGCGGTATCTCAAACATCTCGTTGATGTCTTTGCGCAGCGAGGAGGCATCGCCCACATCTTTTTGACCCACAAAGACGATGTGGCCGATGCGGATAAGTATGCCGCACATTTTGGCGCCAAGCGGATCATCCATCGAGCCGATGTGGATGCCGCACCCACTGCAGAACAGGTCATTGCTGGGGAAGAGCCGGTCTCTGTGGGATCGGAGTTCCAGATCATTCCTGTGCCAGGCCATACAGCCGGGAGTATGGCGCTGCTCTATCGGGAGCGATTTCTCTTCACCGGCGATCATCTTTGGTGGGATTCACATACGCAGTCGTTGGAAGCCCCCACTCGCTTGATTTGGAGAAAATGGACCATGTTGGACTCTCTTCGTAAACTTCTCGACTACTCGTTCGAATGGGTGCTCGCGGGGCATGGCGATCGGGTGCATCTTTCCTCGATAGACCTGCAAAGACATCTGCTGGCATTGGTTGAGCGTCGTGAAAAAGGCAGATCATTGCGCTAGCGATGCTCACACTCGTCGCACAATGGATCGATCGGAACATTCTCTCGCTTGGCCGTGAAATGCGGTTGTCCTATCTGCCGCCGCTCATGGTCTATGTGGCGTACGGGATTTCTGGCCTCACCGGAATCGTCGGGACCTTCTTCGTCAAGGACTATCTTGGCCTTTCCGCGTCATTCCTTGCCGCGCTTGGATTCTGGGCCGGGATTCCCTGGGCTCTGAAGATGCCGATCGGGCATACCGTCGATCTTCTCTGGCGATGGAAGAGCTGGCTCGTTGGGGTGGGGGCCGGGCTGCTGACAATCAGTCTGGGCATCATGGCCCTGTTGATCGGCGATCGCGAGGCGATGACCGCCATCTGGCCGGCGGAAGTCTGGTATGTCCTCAGCGTGCTGCTGGCTCCTGTTGGGTATGTGATTCAAGACGCCGTTGCTGATGCGATGACGGTGGAAGCCGTGCCGCGAGTCGACGATCAGGGCGGGTCTTTCGATGACCAGACTCGCAAGCTCATGCATACAACCATGCAGACGCTCGGGCGTGTTGCGATTGTTGGGGGCGGTATCGCGGTTGCGCTGGTGAATGTCTATGTCTTCAGCGGAACCGAGGGATTGCCGCAGGCCGACCTCGTTCAGCTCTACAAACAGATCTATGTGATGGCCATGGCGATTCCCGCGGTGTCAGTGGTGGGAGTCGGGCTGGCGTGGTGGCTGCAGCGTCGACAGACGCAACGACTTGTTCAAGAAGGATTCTCCACGGAACAGGCGCAACAGATGGTGACCGTGCGGGACGCCCAAAGCGAACCGACGAAGCCGAACTGGTGGATCCTCATTGGCAGCATGGCCTTTGTCCTCTTCACTCTCACCGTGGGGCTGGGAGGATTTCCGTATCGCGAAGAGATCGTGTTTGCCGGTTCGATGACCATCGTCCTGTTTTTGATGTCGAGGCTGATGCGGGAACTGGAACCCGACAAACGACTCACGTTGGTCGGCACCGCAGCCGTGGTCTTTTCGTTACGTGCGATTCCAGGGGCCGGCCCAGGCGCGACCTGGTGGATGATCGATCACTTGAAGTTCGATCAACAGTTCCTGTCGGTTCTCTCCCTGATCGGTGGCGTTGTGGCCTTGGTGGGGATGTTTGTGTTTCGGCGATTTATGGCTGAACGATCCATCATGTACGTGGTTGGTTTCTTAACCATCGTTGGGACGATCCTCGCGCTTCCGATTGCGGGTCTCTACTATGGATTACACGAATGGACCGCGAGGCTCAGCGGAGGAGTCGTCGATGCCCGCTTCATTGCATTGGTCGACACGGCACTGGAATCGCCGCTGGTTCAGATTTCCATGATCCCGATGTTGGCCTGGATTGCGAATTCGGCTCCCGCCAATCTGAAGGCCACCTTCTTTGCCGTGATGGCGTCGTTCACCAATCTCGCGCTGTCCTTCAGCCAGCTCGGGACCAAGTATCTCAACGAGATCTTCGTCGTCACACGGGAAGTCCGAGACCAAGCCACCGACACCATTCAGATACCAGCCGACTACAGCCAGCTGGGCGAGCTCTTCATTGTGCAGCTCCTGCTCGGCCTGGCACTTCCCTTTTCCGCCATCCTGTTTGCCAAGCTCACAAAATTCAAGAGCGTGTGAACGCTAGTCGAGCAGCTCTTTTGGAATATTTCCGCCGTTCTCGGCCAGTTTTTTCAGCACCGCTTTGTGTAACCACATATTCATCTGTGCCGAATCGCCCATCTTGTCGGACGGACAGTTCAGCTCTGTAGCGAGCGATTTGCGCGCATTCAAGCTACTATCGATTCCGAGGAGCTTGAGCAAGTCGACAATGGAAGTTTTCCAATTGAGCTTCTCCGCATGCTTCTGCGCGAGGCCTTCCAGCTTGGCCACGACGTTGACTGATGACATGGCAGCCGGTGGTGGAGCCACGGGTTTTGACACAGGTGCGCCTGCAGACGAGGGAGTTGGCGCTGCGGATGTAGGCGGGCTCGCCGATGGTGTTGCCGCATGCGCTGAAGAACCAAGCCCCAGTTTGTCCAGAATCGTACTAAACAGTCCCATGATTACTCCTTCCTGATTGGCATGACGAAGAATGATTCGCCGTGTGAGATGAATCCTAATGATCGCTATGTAGGGTGATGTCTATGGACTGTACTGAGATGGTGTGTCGATGTCAATTGTGGTTTCTGCGAGAGAAGTCTGTTGCAAGTCAGCTGACGAGTAGGAGATTTCGATGGGTCTGTCTTGAGCACGTGGAAGGGTTCACCGCAAACGCATGTTCAGATACAACACGAGCTAGGCCTTGATGGATTGCTTGGCCCAGCTCGTCAAGGCCTCGGGATCTTCGATCACGTCAACGGGTACCTCGTAGAAGGATTTCAGTGTTTGTTTGGCATTCGGACGGAAGGGTTTCATGCCGTGGTCTTTGTAGGACGATGTCGTAATCGCCGTGACTTTGAAGTATAGGTGGCCTTTATGGATGATGCCGAAAAACTTGGCTTTCTGATAGAGCCCGTAGCCACCGAACATGGCGCGACAGGTGAGTCCGCGCAGATCGGCCAACTGATCCACGATGAAGTCTTTAAAGCTGTCGCTCTTCGGCGACATCAGTTATCCAGGCTTCTGAGCCGCAACTATCCGTACTGCGATCGGCAATGCGATGGTTTTTCCCTTACGATAGTGCTCGGATGTTTGAATGATACGCTGTTTTGCCTCTGTCTGTTGGGCCGCATCCAATTTAGCCCAAAGGTTTTGAATCGGCGCGGCAATATCCATTAGGCTGGAAAAGTAGTCATCTGCGGCCGCGAATCGCACGTCTCCAAGAAATTCTTGCTCGGAGATGTTGGCCAAACCTGCTTGTTCCAACATGCTGGCTAACTCGCCAGGTTTTGCCAAGCGAAAGATTCCAGGAGCTGTCGGATCTGGTGGCGGGAGATCAACGAACTGCTTGATGCCGTCGATGGGTATCTTGAGGTAGAGATTCTTTTCCGGTGCAGACCAGACTGCTGCGGCGATCCAGGTGTCTGGCTTTAACATCCGGGCGATCTCGGCGACAGCCTTGGGAATCTCGGGCAAGAACATCAGGCAGAAGCGGGTGGTTATGGCATCGAAGGAAGCGGCCTCAAAGGGTAATGTCGTGACATCACCAGTTTTGAACGTGATGTTGGAAAGCTTCAGTGAGGCTGCCTTACGCCTGGCGGCTTCTAACATCTGTTCAGCCAAATCGATACCAGTCACGTTGCCAGATGGCCCGACGGTTTGCGCGGCAAGTAGAGCCGGATAGCCCGTGCCTGATCCGAGGTCAAGGACTCGCATGCCCGATCTCAGGCGAGCATCGGCCACGAGTCGATGGTTCAGGAACGCCATCTGCTCGTCGAAGAAACGATCCCATTTCTCCCAGCCACCGGCCACGCGGTTCCAATCCTGGCGCTGGGTCTCAATGATCTGCTCTGGCGATGGTGATGTCACGACGTTACCTCAGAGTTTGTAAGGTCTGACGCATCTCTTGGAGTTCCGAGGCAAAGAGGTCCAGGTGCTGATCCCGCTGCGGCTGATCATCCTTGAATTTCCATAGCCGCTTGAAGATCGTCCCGAGTTCTTTGTTGTGTGTGACGGCCAGTGCATAGGCCGGCTGCTCTCTCACCGATTTCTCGACACTGCAGATACTGTTGTCGATGGCATGGAACTGATTGTGAAGGTCGTCGAATGGTTGATCGACCCCTTTGCCACCTTTGGCAGATTTGGCCGTGGCTTCCGCCATAGTCGTCAGATTGATCAAGGTTTCGACTCCCGTTGTTCCCTTTGCTTTCGCCGTAAAGTCCTTCGCGTGTGGGTAAAACAGGTAGCTACACCCGCTGGTGCTCAATAGGAGAAGTAGTGTAATGGGTAGGACTGTTTTTAAGCCCATAAGTCCTCCTTGGTCAAAACTTGAATGCGAAAGGTGGAGGCCTCCCTGGCGCCTGAGGGTGCACAGGGAGGTCTGCTGACTGTGCCTAGCGATTGCTAGACTGCGACCGTGACGGTCTTGACCGCAGCCTGTACTGCAGACACCATCTCCGGTGGGATCGTGTCCAACTTATGACATTGCTTGGCGTGAGTCGCCACGAGCTGCATCAGTTCCGCTTCCGTCTCCGCGCGCACTTGGAATCCGCAGCCGCCCGACGGCTGTACATCTAAACATCCGAGCTGTTTGTACTGTTTGTCTGCCATGGTCTCCTCCTCTTGTTGGGGTTGGTTGGTGACGACAGTTACATGGAGTAGAAGAACTCCTCCTTCATGATCTTTCCGTCTTGCACTGTGTAGAGACCGGTCTCGTCCAGAGTTATACGCTTCCCGGTCTGTTTCGGGGTGACGTCATACTTGAAATGCAGGATAAAACGGTCGCCGTTCGGATAGGGCCCTTCGACGGTCCCTCCGTGAACTTCATGGTTCTCGACCCACCACTGGTTCTTTCCCTTGATGGCCTGAAGTCCTCTCTGGATTTGATCCATGCCTGGCATCGCACAGGTTTCAACACTCTCGATATTCGGTGAATAAAAACGGTCGATCGCTTCTTGATTTTTCCCCTGTCTACAGAGTGCGGCGATTTCCTTTGCGATGTCCATGGTCGTCATAGCAAGATCCTCCGTATCTTGGCCAATTCTTGATCAACTGTCTGATCGTAGATGATTTAGACTGAGCAGATCAACCCTCGATAAACTCCGGTTTCCCCTCCGGAAACGTACGTGCGAACTTGTCGGGACTGCTTCTACAATTCTGTGGTCAGATCCAGAGACATGAATGCGGAGTGGGACTTTGTTGCAGTCGCTCGGTTTACTGCGCTGATGTAGGAATGTCGGTACTATTCGCAATCAATGGAGGAGGGGAAGAGCATTTAGTGATACCGCTCTCCCTTAAATGAAATGTTCTAAAAAATGGAGCGAGACTGCTGATTTGAAAAGCGCAGAGGACACACCTTACCCCTTGCGTCCTATTGTTCGACAAGGAGGAAAGACTATACGATCAGGCTGTCTGATCGTGTGGGCTTGGCCAGAGCGATAGCGCTACTCCCACAACCAGGTAGACGATCGCCACAACAATTGCCCCTAAGTTGAGGTCGTACCAAGCGGTCATCCCAAGGAACAGCTCATTCAGAAGAAGCGCAAGAACTAACATCACAAACCCAGTCCAATTAATGAAAGTCATACCCATGGATGGTCTCCTTTCCGGTGATGGTCTTTGCCCCGCGTTCGATGAACGCGTCAATAAATTGACCCTTCATGTTGGGTCGGAACGCTACCGCACGCTCAAGACGAAGTCCTAGACATTGAAAAGTTATGGCGGTGTACGACATCATGCCTCCTGACAACGTGGTCCTCCCCACAGTGAGAGCCACACTCCAAAACCAAGGTACAGGATAGCCGGAACAATCAGCGCGAAGTTGGAGTTGTACCACACATTCAAGTAGACGACCTCATTCAGGAACAGAGCAAAAAGCAACATCAAAGCTCCGATAATGTTGAACCATTGAAAAGCCACGAATGACCTCCTGTTCATGTTGCTGGTTTGCGATCAACGATTGAGGAATCGAACCATCTTGGCTCATAAACTGGCGCTAATTCTACGTCACCAAAGGCACGAAAAGCTACGATGAAAATGATGGAACTCCCCCTGAGGCGTCTTCTGATCGGTGAGTATTGTCAGCCATGTGGTGGTACTCAGCATAGGACAAGACTGTAAAGTGATGAGGATTATCGCCCACTTAGATATGGATGCGTTCTTTGCCGCGATTGAAGAGCGAGATACTCCGGCGTTTCGAGGGATGCCGCTTGTCGTTGGCGCAGATCCGAAGGGCGGGAACGGGCGCGGGGTTGCCTCTACGGCGAACTATCTGGCGCGTGCGTACGGAATTTACTCGGCGACGCCAATCTCCACTGCGTGGCGCCTATCTGAAGCCGCCCGTCTGGCGGGGAAACCGCCGGTGATCTTTGTCTCGGTCGATATGCATAAGTATGCACGGGTTTCAGAGGACGTGATGCGGATCGTACGGCGCTTCCTTCCTCTGGTGGAGCAGGCCAGTATCGATGAATCGTATGGGGATGTGAGCTTTACGGAATCCTATGAAGCAGCGGAATCATTATGTCTTCGACTAAAGAACGCGATCCACGCAGAAGAACGGCTGACAGCTTCAGTCGGGATCGGGCCCAATAAGCTGATCGCGAAGATCGCGTCAGGATGGCGGAAACCTGACGGACTCACGGTCGTCCGCGAGGAAGAGGCTGAGACGTTTCTGGCTCCACTCTCGATCCGAGTCATCCCTGGTATCGGACCTAAAACAGAAAGCATGCTGAATGCAAAACATATCAAGACGGTTACGGATCTGAGAGCGCTGACCGTCCATCAACTCGAAGCCTTGCTGGGGAAACGAGGGGTGGATTTTTACGAAAAGATTCGAGGACGGGATGATTCACCGGTTGAGGAATATTCGGAACCACAATCCATCGGTGAGCAGGAGACCTTTGACTCCGATACGCTCGACAGTCAAAGGCTAGTCACTCTGCTAGATGTGCTGGTTCACGGTGTGGTCGATCGGCTGCATCACGAAGGATTTCATTCGTTTCGGACCGTCGTGCTCACCGTCAGGTTTGCTGATTTTAAGACCACATCTCGGGCGCATACCTTGGCTGCACCGACCGACAATGTGGCGATGCTGCAGCGGGAGGGCCTGAAGCTGCTGCTGCCGTTTCTCGATCGGCGAGAAAACCCTCACCGAAAACTGATCCGTCTGCTCGGTCTGCGAGTGGAGAAGTTGAGCTGACAGGATTAGGGTTGGTCGGTCCGCTCCTTATCGTGCGCGACTGATTCCGCTTGATGATTATGGGAGGCAATGTCCCTGCGGCCTACCTTTTGGTGAAGGAGAGACCTTCCTGCCATGTATGCTTTTATATTCACCATTTAATTATACTTACAATCAACTAGTTATCGTAATTATACTTCGGAATGATGAATCCATATCCCTTCGTTGTTTCATTTCGATACGTTTCCAAGACAAGAGGTTTGAAGTGGATTCATTGGCAATCCATGAGCGCATGTAAGAATGCTCTTAGGTACGGCACTTGCTCAAAGTTCCTGTAGTCTCGTTTGTTTGATCGTTGGAGGCATCATGAATGTTGGAACCAAGGAGATCATCCGTAAATCGCCTATATCCCGTGTGGGTAATCTGAACGCCGACGTTGCGATGGTCGGTGCCCACAAAGACGTGGAGGTTTCATTCCCTTCGCGACGACGAGAGGAGCGGGTGAACGAACAAAAGGTGTGTGCCTATAGCTTATGCGAATCGCTTGATGGACAGCGAGTGACCATCCAGCAGGGCGAGGTCTACTGCATCAATAGGAGTGAGCATGGGATCCTTGTGTTGATGGGGGGGCGGCCTCGGAAACAGCAACTGCTGGAACTTCATGTTGCTGAAACTCGATGGGAATATTCCCTGAGTTTGTATGAAGTCCAATGGATGAAACCTGTACTGGTTGAGTCTCACGGCGAACTGTTTCTCGTGGGGTGTCGTCTGGTATTTGGAGCTTCTCGATATTGGGCGTTTTGACTGCGACTCAAGAACAGTGTCTGCTTTCTTGTCAGCTCGCCCAGACAAGACCCTTCTAGTTCCTAGTATCCTGTCTCTGAAGTTCGCATCATGACTTCCAGCTGCCAACTGGTTGATTTGCGGCGACTTGGTACACCGGATTTCTTTGACGAATTTTTGAGTCAGGACACTAGGATGCTCTTCCCTGGGCAATTCGTTTGGAACAGCGTATTTTGTGAGCGGGTAGGGCTTATGAAGCTGTTGGATCAATCTTAATAGTTGGCAAGCCCTGTCTTTCCCATACGATCCCTTTCCTGCCATCTTCTGGTTTCTCGAAATAGTTGATCAATCTTTCCTGCGCAGGATTATGAATACTGATTGATTGCTCGCCGGTATGGCCTTATCCTGCGCGCGTGGTCTTCTGGTTCGTCATCCTCTATCTTCTCCTGTCTGTCGGCATCGGCCTGTTCGCTGCGACACGTGTGCGGAATTCAAAAGATTTTGCAGTCGCGGGAAGAAGCTTGCCGTTGCCCGTTGTCACAGCGACGGTATTTGCGACGTGGTTCGGCGCTGAAGCCGTCTTAGGCATCTCGGCAACCTTCGTCAAAGACGGGCTCCGTGGAGTGGTTGCCGATCCGTTCGGGTCCAGCATGTGTCTGATACTCGCCGGACTGTTTTTTGCTCCACGTTTATATCGACTGAACATATTGACAGTCGGTGATTACTATCGATTGCGCTATGACCGGACCATCGAAGTGCTGTGCACGCTCTGCATCGTGGCATCCTACCTAGGATGGGTAGCGGCTCAATTCAAAGTGCTGGGGTTAGTGCTCAACGTCGTGACGGAGGGCGCCATCAGCCAGTCGGTGGGTATCGTGCTCGGAGCGGCCATTGTTTTGACCTATACGACATTCGGCGGCATGTTTTCTGTGGCGATTCTAGATTTTGTGCAGATTTCGGTCATCATGGGAGGCCTGCTGTATATTGCCTCGATTGTGAGTGAACTGGCTGGGGGAGCAGGAACCGTCATTGGTCATGCGGCTGCTACCGGAAAATTGGAGTTCTTTCCTCCCGCGACATTCACTGAGTGGATTCCCTTCGTCGGCGCGTGGATGACCATGATGCTTGGGTCGATCCCCCAACAAGATGTGTTTCAACGGATCACATCAGCGAAGGATGAACGAACAGCCGTTCGTGGTGCGCTGTTGGGCGCGGTGCTCTATTTCAGTTTCTGTTTTGTTCCAATGTTTCTTGCCTACGCGGCGACATTGATCGACCCAGCGAAGTTCGGCCTCCTGCTGGAGCAAGATTCACAGTTGATTTTGCCGACACTGATCTTGGAGCACACACCGATTGCTGCGCAGATCATTTTCTTTGGTGCCGTGCTTTCCGCAGTCATGAGCTGCTCAAGTGCGACACTCCTCGCGCCGTCGGTGGCACTGAGTGAGAACGTTGTCAAGCCGCTCTTGTCCAACCTCAATGATTCAGAATTCCTCCGACTCATGCGCGTTGTATTAATCAGTTTTGCATCGGTCGTGCTCATCATCGCCCTGTGGTCGGATGCTACCATCTATAAACTGGTTGTGAGTACCTACAAGGTTACGTTGGTGGCGGCGTTTATCCCATTATTCGCCGGATTGTATTGGAAACGCGCGACGACACAGGGTGCGCTTTGGGCCATTGTCGCCGGGCTCACAAGTTGGCTGGTCTTGGAGTTCGTCAGTCAGCCGACTGACGTCTGGCCTCCGCAGCTCGTCGGATTTGCGATGGCGGGACTCGGCATGCTTGCAGGGTCCTTGTGGCCTAACCAGAGGTGTGAGCCACAGAGACCTATGGAGAGAGTCAAGGCCGGGCTAGGATGACACGCTATCTGTTTTCGGAGATGAGGCCGATTCTGTTCCTTCTATTCATCTCAGTAGCCTGGCTAATGGTCGAGCGTGAACCGTACAACTCGACGAATGAGGTCAGGGGTAAAGGGTTTCTGAATGACGCGCCGCGCGCCGAAGAGTTTCGCGATGTTGAGGAAGTTCTGATCGCCGGTGGCGCCGGTCATGGCGATGACCCGAGCATCTAGAAATTCCTGTGTCAGTGCGAGTGTCACTTCCATCCCATCCCGCTCCGGCATCAAAATGTCCGTGATCACGAGATCGGCGGGTGAGTCACGATAGAGCGTCAGGCCAATTTGGCCGTTCTCGGCCTCACGAATGTGATGGCCATCTTCCTCAAGAATATCCCGCAACAAGGCCCGAACCGGCGCGTCATCCTCAACGATCAAGATAGAAGCCATGGCTCACATCCTCTCGCGCGTAGAATGGTAGATAGCCGGCTCAAGGCAACTTCCAATCCGATAGACGGCATCATGCTGCTCGCAGGGCGGCGGGTTGGATATCCTCGTCGCAATCATCGGCCTCGTAATCGTGCGCACTGCTAGCGAGCACGAGCGCCGGTTGTGGTTTGGCGAGACGGTGCTGCTCGATGACGGAATCGTGGACGTTTCCACAGTTCATGCAGCGGTGTGCCGTGGCCCACATATGGCCATGGGTGCCTTCAAAATCCAAGCAGTAATCCTCGATCATGAGACCTTGGCAACGGGTGCACTTCGTCATGATGTTCTCCTGGTTAGAAGTGATGGAACGTGTGCCATGAGAGAAAGGTATCGAAATCCACGAGAATGAGTAGACTCGGATGGGGTAACTCGGAAGGTGGGAGTTGTGAGACGAGTAGTCGATGAACCGCTTACTTGTCAATGCCTTAGGGGCTAGAGATCTCGATGCGTCCTAAACCATACCGTAACGATTTCCTGAGAAAGGTGACCTCCATGCAGAGACCGGTGAAAGCCTTGCCGTGCCAGTTGTTTCTGCCCCTGTAGCTGGTTCCTCAATAGATAAACGCAGTTCAGCTCCAATCTCTTCGGTTGGATCAAGTTTGTCCACCACTTAGCCGATACCATCACTGGATACCCATAGTCGATAGGAGATCGAGGTCCTCTGTGGCAGGCATCACTATGTGCCCACATGTGCACGTTGGGGCGGGTCGTACCGCGAGCTGGGCGGCCATGGCGTTGGTGGCTCTGTTCTCACTGAGCGGGTGCCTTGTCAAACCCCATGCATTGAACAAGGAAGACGTAAAGGCGCGGGTGGTGAAAGATTTTCACGCGATTTCATCAGTTGAAGAACCAGTAGTGGGGCCGATCAATCTCTATGAGGCGGTCGCGCGGGCGTTGAAGTATAACTTGGACGCAAAAGTCAAAACCATACAAGTGCAGCTGGCGCATCAACAGCTCAATATCGCGCACTATTCCTTGCTCCCTCATGTCTCGGCCAATGCCGGTTTCGATGGCCGCAATAACTTCGCCGGCGGTGTCGGACAATCGATCATCACCGGGCGTCAGGCGATTGAGCCGTTCACTTCTTCTGAAAAGAATGTGACGTCGGGGAATCTTGCCTTGAGTTGGGATGTGCTGGATTTCGGCTTGTCGTTTATACGTGCGCAACAGGCGGCCGACAATGTGATGATTGCCGAGGAGGAAAAGCGGCGCATCGCGGTTCGGCTGGTTCAGGACGTCAGAAGTGCGTACTGGCGAGCCGTGAGCGCGGAACGGGTGCTTCCGAGGGTTCAATTTCTCAATGATTCAGTCGAGAGGGCATTGGGGAGCACACAGCGGATCGTCGATCAGAAGCTTCAAGCGCCATTGACGCCACTCAACTATCAGCGGGATTTGCTCAATATCCAACGAGAAGTCCGGCGACTCGTTCGGGAACTGAGTACCGCGAAGACACAACTGGCCTCAATGATGGGCTTGCCGCCTGGAACCATGTTCGATCTAGTCATTCCGCCGCGGGAGACCGCGATGCCGATGGTGAACCTCGATAGTCAAAAGATGGAGGAGCAGGCGCTCTTGCTCAGACCAGAACTCCGCGCCATCGACTACAAGAAACGGATTAATGCCAAAGAAGTCAAAGCGGTATTCCTGGAACTCTTTCCCAGCATGAAACTCTCGTTTGGCGGGTACTACAACAGCAACAATTTCCTGCTGTATCAGAACTGGCTAACCTATGCGGCGCAAGTGAGTTGGAATTTACTCTCAGTATTTCGCACGCCGGCCAAACTCAAAGCGATCGATGCCAATGGACAGCTGCTGGACGTCCAAAGTCTGGCTCTGAGTCTCTCGATTCTGACGGAGGTGCATGTGGGTGCGACCCAGTTCGTACTCGCCAAGCAGGAATACCAGGATGCCGGGAATTACCAGCGGACACAGGCGGCTATTGCTGAGCACACCAAAAAGTTATGGCTCACGCAACGGACGAATGATCTCACCTTGATCCGAGAACAAGCCAACGATGTCGCGGCGGATGTGCGACTGGACACCGCACGGTCAGGGTTGGAAACGGCCTATGCAACCTTGATGGCATCCTTAGGGGAAGAAGCAGTTCCCGCCAGCATGGGGCAGCAAAGTCTTGCGGAATTAGCTGAGTCGATCAAGAAGTATTGGGAACCCAGCGGCTTTTCGATGTCGGAAACGGAAAGGAGGTCGGCAGCCCATGCGACACCCGTGGCGCACTAGAGAGATGGTATTAGTGCTTCTGGTTGCCATGGCCATCATCCCTTCGACGGGATGGCCGAGGGGTGAGCAAGGGGGGCCTGCACTACGGTCCGAGCATGGCGTCGCACGGGGAATCGTCAAAGCGGCGGCCCAGGCGATCTTATATGCCCAAGTCCAGGGCCGTGTCAGCATGCTTCCATACAAGGAAGGGCAACGCTTCGGAAAGGGACACACGCTGGTGCAGATCGACTGTGACAAATATCAGGCGGAATTAGCTGTCGCTCAGGCTGAATATGAGTCTAAAGACAAAGTGTATAAAAACAACCTGGAGCTTGAGAAACTCAATGCCGTGAGCAAGCTGGATCTCGAGACCTCAGCGGCTGACGCGAAAAAGGCGTCGGCATCGGTGCGCGTCGTCGGGATCAATGTGAAAGGATGCCAGATTGTCGCTCCATTTGGAGGGCGAGTCGTCAGTGTCATGGTCAATGAGCATGAGAATGTCTTTCCCAACGACAAGTTGATCAGTCTGTTAGACGATAGCAGCTTGGAAATTGAACTCGTACTCCCGTCTGCTTCGCTGTCCTGGCTTCAACGCAAGTCGGCGTTTACCTTTGTGGTGGATGAGACTCGACGCAGTTATCCGGCAAGGGTCAAAGAAATCGGGGCATCGGTGGATGCTGCCAGTCAGACCATCAAGGTCATAGGGGCGTTCGAGAAATTGCCGACGGAAGTGTTGGCTGGTATGAGCGGATCCGCGCAGTTTGCAGAGCAACCGTAGGGAGCATAATGGCCACGACAGCCGAACCAACCGCGCAGCAGCTTCCGGCACTGATTCATCTGGCGGCCCTGACGCACTTGGAGGGGCAGATCCGGGCGGCCAAAACGATCCAAGAACTGCAGTTTCTCTCCGTCAACGAGACCAGACGGTTGATTCCCTACGATCAGGCATTTCTGCTCAGCAACTCCGGCGCAACCGACGAGGCCTATCGTCTGCTGAACGCAGCAAGCGTCGCCGTTGTGGATCGCGATGCCCCGGTGATCGTGTGGCTTGAACAGGCGGTGCAGGCGCTGCGCCGAGCTGGGGCCACGAGTGAGCAACCGATGGTCGTGACGGAAGAGTTGCTGCCGGAATCACTCCGCAGTGGCTGGCGGGAATTCGTCAAGGGGCAAGTCTTTTGGTGTCCGTTACAACATCCTGACGAAACCTTGCTAGGAGTGTGGTGGTTCGAGCGGGACTTCCCGTGGGCAGAGAACGATGTGGCCATCGTCCATCGGTTGGCGGGGAGCTATGCCTATGCGTGGAAGGCTCTCTCGAAGAAGGAGCGAAGTTGGTCGAAGCAGATCAAGAAGCCGACCTGGTGGTTGATTCCCATCGCCATCGTGGCTGCGCTGTGCTTTCCGATCAGAATTTCATCCGTGGCCCCGGTCAAAGTGATGGCCAAAGATCCCATTATCGTGAGCGCCCCCATCGACGGGGTGATTGCCGACATGCGTGTGCATCCCAACCAAACCGTGCAAGCCGGCACGGCATTATTTCGCTACGAAGACACGACGCTACGCAACCAATTCCTTATTGCGGAAAAACAATTGACCGTCGCACGGGCGGAGCAGAGCCAGTCGATTCAAGCGGGATTTGGTGATTCACAGCGGAAGGCCGAGGTGCCGTTGAAGGAAGCGGAGGTTGATCTCCGACAAACCGAATTACAGTACGCGAAGGAAATGCTCGATCAGGTCGAAGTCATCGCCCCTCAAGCCGGGTTGCTGCTCTATTCAGATAAGTCTGATTGGATCGGCCGGCCGGTCACCGTCGGTGAGCGGATCATGGAGATCGCCGATCCCAGACAGATCGAACTGCGTATCGATCTGCCGGTGGCCGATGCCATTGTGCTCAAAGAAGGAGCTGAGGCGCTGATCTTCCTCAACGCGCTCGCACTGGAATCGTTTCCTGCGACCGTGGTGCATGCCAGTTACCACGCCGAGGTTTTGCCGGGCGATGTGTTGGCGTACCGAGTGACGGCACAGCTCGCCACATCGGATCCCCGCATTCGAATCGGATGGCAAGGGACGGCCAAGGTCTACGGGGAGCAAGGGCCGCTGGCCTATCTGCTCCTTCGCCGCCCGATCACGGCGCTTCGGCAATGGATAGGCTGGTAAACCATGAGTCCCCCTGGAGCTCCGGACGCCAAGCCACAAGAACGAAAGCTGCCGACCCTCCGACCAAATCTGCAATTCAACCGTGGGACCCCCACGCCTGATGGGGTGCCGACCTGGACCATCGTCGATCCAATTCGCAATCGGTATTTCCAGATCGAGTGGCCGGTCTATCAGATGATCCAACGTTGGAGCGCAGGAACCATCGAGAAGCTCCATGCCGCGATGACGAAGGACACGACCTGCCACACGACCATCGCGGATGTCGAAGATCTGGTGAAGTTTCTCTATGCGAATAATTTGACGGAGCAGTCCGCAAGCGGGAAGCACACGGATTACCAGACTCAGGCCCAAGCCGGTGAACACAACTGGTTGATGTGGGTGGTCCATCATTATCTCTTCATCAAGATTCCGCTTGTGCATCCGCACAATTTTCTGAAGGCGACGCTCCCGTTCGTGGAGCCGCTCTATACCGCAGTGGTCGGGTGGACCTTTGGTGTCCTGGGACTTTTCGGGCTGATCTTGGTCGGCCGTCAATGGGATACGTTTGTCTCAACCTTTCTCTATTTCTTCAACTGGCGAGGGGCCATCCTCTATAGTCTTACGCTCGGGGTGGTGAAGGTCGTGCACGAACTCGGCCATGCCTATACGGCGACCAGGTTCGGGTGCCGGGTCCCGACCATGGGCGTGGCGTTTATGGTCATGATGCCGGTCATGTACTCGGACGTGACCGATTCGTACCGCCTGACGTCCAAACGGAAGCGACTCCTCATCGCAGCCGGTGGGGTCATCGCTGAGCTGGGATTGGCTGCACTGGCGCTCTTTTGCTGGGGCTTCTTGCCGGAAGGGACGGCACGGAGTATTGCCTTTATCGTGGCGACGACCAGTTTGGCGATGAGTTTGATCGTCAACTTAAATCCGTTGATGCGGTTCGACGGGTACTATCTCCTCGCCGATGGATTAGGCCTTCCGAATCTACAAGATCGGGCGTTTGCCTTCGGACAATGGCGATTGCGGAGCCTGCTGTTCGGCCAGCAGAGTCCACCTCCAGAAACGGTCTCCCTAGGGGTGCGGCACACTATGGTGGTGTACGCCTGGGCGATCTGGCTCTATCGGCTCATCCTGTTCACCGGGATCGCGGTGATGGTCTACCACTACTTCTTTAAAGCCCTCGGCATCCTGCTCTTCCTGGTTGAGATCGCGTGGTTCATCGCCATGCCGATTTATCGGGAACTGACCGTGTGGTGGGGGAGTCGAACGCTGTATGCGGCCTCACCACGGACGTGGATGACAGCGGCCGGTTTTGGAGTCGTCGTGGCCTCCACGCTCATTCCATTGCACACGAGCGTCTCGGTTCCGGCCGTCCTGCAAGCGTCATCGTACACGACCATTTTCGCACCGACCCCGGGGCGGCTGCAGCAGGTGTTGGTGCGCGATGGGCAGGTGGTGAAGGCAGGGGATGCCCTCGTGGTCCTCGAGAATCCGTTGTTGGAAAAGGAAGTCCGGCTGGCCGAGACGAAAGTTGCGAAATGGGACTATCGGCTTGGCCGGATGGCCGGCTACGGCCAAGATCGCGATCAGCGACAGGTCATTGGAGAATCACTGCGAGCCGGGCTTGCCGAACTGACGGGGCTGGAGGCCAAACGGGACAATCTCACTTTGCGGGCACCCATCACCGGGGTGGTACGCGATCGAGCGGATTCCCTCACCGTCGGGCGATGGATCGATCAGAAACTCCCCATTGCCTATCTCGTCGACGATCGGCAGGTGGAAATAGAAAGCTTCGTCCCGGTCGACGAGTTAGCTTATGTTACCGTGGGACAGCCGGCACGATTCGTCCCGTTGGATCTTACCAGGCCGTCGGTCGAAGCCCATGTGACGCAGATTGCGGAGGTGGACGAGCGCGAGTTCATGGTGCCCTATCTCGCCTCAGTCTATGGTGGCGATGTCCCGGTGCGAAAAGACGACAAGGGACGGCTCAAGCCGGAAGTCTCCGTGTATCGTGTGCGGCTGAGTCTGGACGACGCGAAGACGTCTCCAAACCACATCCTCGCCGGCCATGTTCAGATCGAGGGCCAACCATCGAGCCTCGCACAACGGGCATGGGATCAAGTGGTTGCCACTGTCGTGAGAGAAAGCGGGTTCTAGAATACAGACGAGATCGTGCTAGGCGGATCGGCTTGGGTTCCTTCACGGGATAGTCAGAAATCGTACTCTCCCGTTTCAGTTACAGAAGAGCAGATCTTGACCGATCAGAGCTTTGATGCCGATTTTTGTCATCGAGCCACAATCGGTACCCTCACAATATCGTCACGAGCCTCTTTCAGCCCGTTAGTGGTGGTTAAGGCGCCTTCTTCCCATCGCTACCTTCCCTGTACTGGACAAAAAACCTGCACGGTTTCAAAAGGATCTCCAGCATTGAACGGAATGAGCCGATGAAGACCTGACAGGGTATTGCAGTAGCAGAGGGGGCCTACGCATGTTCAGACAAAAAAAACGCACAGCGCCACAGCAGAATAACAGGCCGAAGCCAGCTCCAAAGGCTCCGGGCACCTCCCGAGTCAAGGCATCCCTGCTCTCCCTCGAATCCCGCCTCATGTTCGATGCAGCAGCAGCGGCCACAGCAGCTGAAGTCAATCAAGAACAAGTCGCGCAGGAGCAGGCCGAGTCGGTGGTGTCCGCAGAAGGCGGTGGAGAGCCAACCGCGGTCGAGAATGAGTCGCAAGAACTGCTTCAAGCCATTACGACCTATAACCCTGGCGAGTCCAGGACAGAGATTGTCTTCGTTGATCCCACCGTCCAGAATTATCAGGAGCTCCTGAGCGGCATGGACCCGAATATCGCAGTCATCATGCTCGATGGTGAGCAGGATGGCGTGGAACAGATGGCGAGCGCACTGGCCGGTCGCACAGGGATCGATGCGATCCATCTGATCTCGCACGGCGGCGAGGGAGAACTCCAACTCGGCACGGGCACCTTGACTACGGAGTCGATGTCGGGTCAGTACGCCGACGAACTCGCCATCATCCAACAGGCGCTGTCAGGGCAGGCCGACATTCTGGTCTACGGTTGCGACTTCGCCGAAGGCCAGGCCGGGCAAGAGGCGGCCATGTTGCTGAGTCAGTTGACTGGCGCCGACGTCGCCGCGAGCACGGATGCCACCGGCTTCGCTGCATTGGGTGGCGACTGGGTGCTGGAGACGCAGATCGGGACTATCGAAACGCACATAGCCGTGGACGACGGGATCCAGGCAAATTGGGTTGGCTTGCTCGCCGCGCCGGTGGCAGATCTGAACGCGGGTGGGGTAGGCAATAATGTAACGACGGCGTTTACCGAGCAGACGTCGGTGCTGATGACCCCGGTGGGGACGCTGAGTGATGTGGATAGCGCCACTCTCAACCGCTTGACCGTGACACTGACGGCGCGGCCCAATGGCAATGCGGTGGAGTCGCTCTCCCTCAACGCGGCGGCGACGACGGTGGCTTCGGGGGCCGGCTTAACGGTGAGCTATACGGCGAGTACCGGCGTACTGTTGATCACGGGTACGGCGAGCACTGCGACCTATCAGACGATCTTGCAGGGCATTCTCTATAACAACACGAGCGACCAACCGACCACGAGCAACCGCTCGATCACCGTGGTGGCCCGTGACAGCACCAATGCCAGTAGTACATCGCGAACAGCGACTATCACCGTGACGACCGTGAACGATGCGTCGACGATCACGAGCTTGAGCGGCGACAGCCGGGCGTACAGCGAGGGGGCTGGAGCGGTGGTCATTGAAAGCGGCAACGCGCTGGTGGCCGATGTGGATAGCACGAACTTCGACACCGGGACCCTCAGCGGAAAACCCTGACGTATGATCGGGGCAAAGAGATGGCCGAGCATGAGCAGTTGGCTCAGCGGCTCGCGATTCAGATCTTCTTTGCCGAGCCGTACAGCCCCTGGCAACGTGGTACCAACGAAAACACCAATGGCCTGCTGCGCCAGTACCTGCCCAAGGGCACCGATTTATCGGGGTACACGCAACGTGAGTTGAACGTCATCGCCCATCGGCTGAACACGCGCCCGAGAAAATGTCTCGACTTTGCCACGCCCTTGGAAGCCTACGCGCAGTGGCGCCTTCATTCACCCGTTGCACTTGGAACTTGAAACCGCCCATCATAATAAGCTGGTCGCTGTGCACTTCAGGTAAGTTGAACGACTTCATCCCTGACCTTGATGGTTAACTCTTGAATAGTCAGATCCGACCTGCCTAAGAGAGAAAGTAAGACTCGTGTGAATACAGAGTACTCGACTGGATCATTTGTCGAAAGGCGATCGAGCGCGGTCCTGTTACTTGCCGCCGCATACATGACAAAGATTCCATCCGACTCCGGCACTCTGGCGAGCCCCTTCGGAGCCGAGACGCTTTTGCTATGTCCCGGCGGGATGAGTGGGTTATCTCTACACGCATCTAAGATTACAACCGAACTCTTAGGGTGAGGCCGATCGCCTTTAGCCAAGTCGGCTAAGAGCTCATTGAGGCTAATAGATTCCCGTTTCAGTTGTTCATTCCGACCATACTCTATGTATGGGACGTCTCGGGGCAAGAGATAGTTCCCCCCATCATCTAACTGAATGCCATGACCGGAAAAGAACAAAACGAACGTGTCTTCTTTGGTAAGACTGTTGAGAACATCTTGCCACTTGGCATTGAAGGCTGAGCGGGTCAGGTTAGACGCCTTCGTCACCTGAAACCCGATCTCAGTCAGCTTGGCCGACACACCCTCCGCATCATTGACCGCATTCCTGAGCTGTTTATCAGCTGAAAGGTTGTCATAGGTTCCAATTCCGACGACAAACGCGACACGCTTACCTTCTGCTGCCGCTGTCGGCCATGCGATCATGGTTACCAGGAGCGCTGCCATCACCACCGTCCATAGGCAGGGGCCTGAGTGGCGTTCCGTGAGGGCATGCTCCCAGGCCTCGATTCTGATGGGTAACTGGTGCGGCACAGGTCGGAGCTGACACGACTGACGAAGACAACCGGGGTGCGATTCAGTTACGTGCCTGGCGTGGCAACGGGAGCCGTCGTCATCTGCCACCACGCCCCACGAGTCGAAAGAGAGTCCAGGCTGTGTCTTGCCCTCTTGACCGGAGCCTTCGCAATGGGCGACCCATTGTATTCTTCCCCTTGGTCCCATTCGTGGCGCTATTTTGAGTTGGCAGCCTTTACGTTGTCGAAGGAAAAGGTATGATCCACCGCATTGTCAATCCGGAGCGTAATCGTGACATCATACGAGAAATTCGCCGCACCGTCGGAACCATCATTCTCTTTCTTCGTAAAGTACAATATATTGTCGGTATTCTCTTTAGATTTCACTGTGGTGCTGTATGAATGAACTGATCTATATGGGTATTGCTCGCCATGACTATCGCCGAGTGCCGCTGAAAGGAAAGTGATTTGGGCATCCTTCCCGTTGTTTAATACATTGAAATTTACCTTCACCTGGTCCTGGGTAAGCAAGAGCTTTTGAATTGTCACAGTGTAGTGGCTAGTTGTTTTGCTGATGGCGGCGGCGGGCCCACCCCCGCCAGGCGACGGGGTGCGCTGGCTTTGCTCTAAGGCCGATATGCGAGAGTAGAGACAACGCAAAGCCCCATTAAGGGTTTCATAGGTATCATCCTTCTTTAATGTTGTATCAGGACAGCCATCAGAGAGAGCAGAGAGAGCAAGGGCGGGTATGAAGCATAAGGCAATCACTGCAAAGGCTACACACAATCTCTTCATAAGATTACTCCATTCACCGCCAAAGACATGTAATTGGCGGATCTGGCACGTTGCAAGATCTTGAAGGGGTTAGATTTTCCGTGGCCGGGCGCAACGGAGTGTTAGAAATGGGTCGTTCATTTGACCTTCCTAAACCTTGATCGGACGCGGTGAAGCACCCCGCGAGACAAAAACGCCCAACCATCCCATTGTAGTAGGTCGGCCGTTGCTCGCGCCCAACACTCTTGGCAAGTTTCCATACCTGATCTTTCAGTGCCTCGCTTAGGTCCTGGATGCTGAGATCTCTACGCCCCATGAGGGGCAGCAATGTTCGCGTGAAGACTGAGTACTTGTCGTTCTCACTGGGGGAGAGCCGATCTAAGGCCGTTCGATTACTGGCCGCCGCATACATGACGAATATTCCATCCGATTCCGGTAGCCCCGCGAGACCCCTCGCAGTTGAGGCGCTCTTGTAGCCAGGCGGGATGAGAGGATTATCCCGACAGGCATCTAAAATCACGACTGAACTTTGGGGATGGGGTCGGTCGCCGGACGACAAGTCGGCCAACAGTTCATTCAGGCTAATCGACTCTCGCTTCAGCTGCTCGTCCCGGCCATATTCAATAAATTTAATATCACGCGGCAACAGATAGTTCTGCCCGCTGATCTGTACGCCATGCCCGGAAAAATACAGGACGAATGTGTCGTCTTTAGCGAGACGATCGAGGATAGTTTGCCACTTTTCATTGAAGTCTGAGCGAGTAATATTTGGAGCCTTCGTCACCTGAAATCCGATTTCAGTCAGCTTTGCCGACACCCCATCTGCATCATTCACCGCATTCCTGAGCTGTTTATCAGCTGAAAGGTTGTCATAGGTTCCAATTCCGACGACAAACGCCACACGTTTCCCTTCGGCTGCCTCCACCAATTGCCCCGTTGTAAGAATGGAGAGAAGCGAAACGAGCATGTGAAACCACTTCGTTCGCCAAGTGAAGTTCTGGAAGAATCGCATGCCCATGTTCATCAGACTCTCGCTCATGGAGCAAATACCCCAGGTCGTTGCTTCCAATCCTCCCACTTCATACGTGGGTCCTGCGGAAATTTAGCGAGGATGCGCTTTTCACCCTGAGATTTTTTCTGTGCATTGCCATCCCAAGATGACCCACCACCAACCCGGACGGCACTATACATTGCTCCAACCGTCAAAGCGCTGATCTTGAAATCTTCCATCGCCATCTTGAGAATTTGGTCAGCCTCTTCCCGAGAGCGGGTCTGAGTCCAGTAGAGATAGTCGTGGACGACGGCGGCGTAGGCATATTCCCCATCGGGACGCAATGCGGACCAGAAGATTCTAGGAATGCTGGCAAAGTCGGTCACGAAGCCCTTCGGAACCGTCACCGCTGCATAGCGCTCCTGCCCTGGGTTGGGCGTCCAAGAGATCGGTGCCGTGAGAAAATAAATGGGCTCGCGGAACCTGGAGATCCTGAGCATTCCACCCGGCGCTTTGGAGACACTCATCCACTCATTCATCCAGGTCTCCATCGACATATTCTGAGCTGGCTGCCTGGGTTCTTGGGCGTCGCTTGTTCGGAAAAGACGTCCTCGTGTCATCGATTCTAGGTCTGCCGCCAGAACAGCCGCGACTCCTACGGACCACCGCAGTAGCGTCCGTCTGCTGAGCATCATGCCGTCCCCTCTCCTTCACACTGGACCATGGTTCACCGGTGGCCGAGGAGTGTAGCGTACGTAGTTCAACCTGTCTAGAAGCTGGATATGGCACAGATGGCACCCTGTGACCTATCATCATTCTTCCAAAACATGACGTGCAGATCAAAGCGATTTAGGTTATATTTTGATATAACTTAAACAAAGAGAGGCGCCTCATGCACACAACCAGTCTACGCAAGGTCGGCGGCTCGATTATGTTGACCGTGCCACCTGCCTTCCTTGATCAACTACACCTGCAAGCTGGTGCGACGGTCGGCCTCGTGATCGATAACGGCCGCCTCGTTGTCGAGCCTGCGGCACGACCGCGTTACACAATGGCCGAACTGCTGGCCGAAGCAGAAGCGGCGGGCGTGTATCCACTGCCGGCGGAAGAACGCGAATGGATCGACGCACCGGCTGTCGGAAAAGAGCTAATCTGATGAAGCGCGGCGATATTTACATGGTTGATCTTGAGCCGACAACGGGGCATGAGCAACGCGGCCAACGGCCAGTGCTGATCCTGACCCCAGAGGCATTCAATCGCCTCACGGCCTATCCTGTGATTGTGCCCATTACCCGCGGCGGTGACTTTGCTCGCCGGGTCGGTTTTGCTGTTCCCATTAGCGGCATCAAGACAACAGGTGTTGTGCGCTGCGACCAACCTCGTGCGCTGGATCTCGCCACACGCGGTGGACACAAGGTGGATACCTTGCCGGCATCGATCATGGACGAAGTGCTGGCAACGGTTGCGACGCTCTTTGCGTGAGCGCCGTATCGACACACTTCAGTAGCCCATCGCCCCTGTAAAATAGGTCGACCAGTATCCCCCGCTCCGTTCTCGCCACCACTTGCCTTCGTGCATCGCTCCTCGCATAATTCGATGGCATGCCGTCCCCGATTAAACCAACACCATCCGTCCTCGTCACTGGAGCCTCTGGCGGAATTGGTCGCGCGATCAGTCAGGCCTTTGGGAAGATCGGGTGGTACGTTGGCGTGCATTACTATCAAGGCCAACCGGCAGCGCACGCAACCTTGGAACTGGTTGTCAAAGCCGGCGGGAATGGCGATCTCTATCCTGCAGACGTTCGGGAGTCTGAGTCTGTTCGACGCATGGTCGACAGCTTCTCCTCCTGCGCCTCCGGCCCATTAGTATTGGTCTGCAACGCTGGCATCGGACAGAGCGAATTGCTCGTGCGCCATGCAGACGAGATCTGGGATAACGTCATCGCCACGAATCTCACCGGTACGTTTCACTGTTTGCGAGCCTGTGCACCAGTCTTACTCGCTCGTGGAGGAGGCTCCATCATTGTGATTGGTTCCCACACAGGATTCCACGGGGCGACCGGCCAGAGTGCGTATGCGACATCGAAGGCCGGACTAATCGGGCTCGTCAGAACAGCCGCGCTAGAATGGGGTCCGCACAATATTCGCGTGAATCTCCTGCTGCCTGGATGGCAGAAAACTGACTTGACGGAGGGCATATTCCCCTCAGATAAAGGATGGCTCGATCATGCCCTCCACCGTTCACCGGCGATTGAAGAAGTCGTTGGGACGGTCATACACTTGGCTCAACTCAAGGATGTATCAGGCCAAGTGTGGAATTGCGACAGCAGGCATCTATAGCGATATGAACGACGGCATCTTCATCACCGGTACCGATACGGGCGTTGGGAAGACATTGGTCGCGGCCGCGCTCGCCCTTTATCTCAAAAAGCGTGGTGTCCTGGTCGGTGTGATGAAACCGATCGAGACGGGCGTGTCGCCTACACGAGAGATGGAATCCGATGCTGGCAGACTCCGAGCAATTATTGAAAGTGAAGAACCCTTAGGGGCGATCCGCCCCTACTCGTTTGCTCAACCGGTCGCTCCGCTTGCCGCAGCACAGGCTCAAGGCCACTCCATCAATCCAGATACGATTAAGAAAGTCTATCGTCTTCTGTCCAGCCGTTACGAGTGCATGGTCGTCGAAGGGGTTGGTGGGGTACGAGTGCCGATTACCCCAAAGATCAGTGTGACTGAGCTGATCAAATCCCTGCGTCTTCCGGTTGTCGTGGTTGGCCGGTCTGGGCTCGGAGGGATCAATCATGCGTTGCTGACGATTGAAGCACTTCGACGCAACAACATCTCCATCGTTGCCTTAGTCCTCAACCAAACACAGTCCGCTCGGTCGGCGGTAGCTCGTCTGCAAGAGCGGACGACTCTGGAGATTCTCCACAAACAGGCCGGTGTACCAGTACTCGGGCCCCTACCTTTCGAACCAGGCCTGCCAGGACGATTCCGACCAGCCGTCCTTCATCTTGCCCGATCCGCGGCCATTAAGAAGTTGGCGCAGCTGGTATCGAGAGCCTCGCAACGAAGTCGTTAACTGCTTGTGCAACATCTGAGGCCTTCAACACTGCAGAGATGACCGCGACTCCGTTGGCTCCAGCTCGTATCACGTCTTCGGCATTATCGAGCATAATCCCACCAATCGCAAAGATCGGAAGCGGCGTCAGTTGGCGAATCGTCTTCAGTCCGACAATCCCCACAACCGGATCATGGTCCAGCTTTGAGCCAGGCGTGAAAATCGGGCCAAAGCCGAGATAGTCCGGTCTACCGGCAGTCGCCGCTATCACTTGCTCTCGATTGTGCGTCGAAATGCCGATCAGCTTGTCAGACCCCATGATTTTTCGCGCGAGGTTGAGTGGTACGTCTCCCTGACCAAGATGTACGCCGTCCGCATCCACGGCCAACGCTAAATCGCATCGATCATTGACGATGAACAATACGCCGAGCTCATGCGCCACTTTCCTCAGCTGCAAGGCCTCTTCATACGCGACCTTCATTGATGCCGTCTTGTTCCGATACTGAACAATCTTGGCACCAGCCGTCGCAGAAAGTCTCAGGACATCTACTAGTGGACGATCAGTACAGACCGACGGATCCAGAATGATATAGAGGCCGGCTAGGGCTGATGCACCAGGATTCTTCTCTCTCGAAACGTGACCCATATCAATTACCGTTTGGACTGTTCCAACGCCTTTTGTTTGATAATACGAAAGTGGGCTTCCAGTTCCTGCCGCATGGCGATCGCCACCAGCCAATCCGGCACCATGGATTCGATTTCAATCACGAGTTCGAATGCCGCACGCGTCTGATTCCCCGCTCCAGCCGGTTCGAACATCCACACTCGATGATAACGTTTGAAGTCCCCACCCTTCAGATCAGTCACCAAGCCGCCGTTCGGCAAGCGCCTCGATTCCGTCACCAACCGATGTTCTCCTGGCATCAGAGGATGCTCGATACGAAGATCGATGGTGGCCACCCCTTCACGGATAGTCAACTCGGCGACCCGCATCCGAACTTCAAAGAGATCCGGCCAATGGGAGTAATCGGCCAACAATGCTTGTATCACTTCTGGCTTGGCTGGAAAAAGCGGATGGGCCGTTGCACGGATTCCTCCACCAGGTTCTACCGTCACCTCTAATCCATCTGTATCAGCCACCGCCAGAGCATCCGCCTCCCATAGGGGAACGAGCAGCAGCATATGGAGGGCCAATAACAGGACAAGGCCTTGTGATGAGGCTGCTCGTTTATCCAACAATCGCATCCAGTAGCCGCTGGTGAATCTTCCGTACCCGTTCAAACTGTCCTTTAGCTGGAAACCGTTCGTAGAAACCCTCGGCACGGCACTCCTTCGTCAGCGGTGCCCAGGGCTTGACGATTGCAGCAAACGGTTTGTGTGAACGCTGTTCATCCCAGTCATTGATGAGATTGCGATCTACGACCAGATCATCCAATACGCGAATCAACGCCTTAGGTGGTCGCGCACCAGGGCGTAGCAGCGATCAGGCTTCATCCCTTAGTTTGAATAGAAGCCGGCGCGAGGATTCTACGCGGCCCTCTCCATGGCCGCAAGACAAGCTCCTGTGCTACGATTCTCCACCGATGATCTCACACTGCGGCAAGTTTACCCTGTTCATAGCACTCCTGGTACCAGGACTCGCGATGTCCTCCAACACCAGCGCACAGGACCAGGAAGACTCAGGTGCCACGACGGAACTATCCTGCAGCTTCATGATGGAAAAAGGTGAAACCGGACGACCTTGCCACGTACCATTTCCACAAGGCTGCCTGGTCGCCTCCATTCCCGGAACCAAGCACCCCTGGACTACGATCTCGAAAGGCGGTCGCTTGCAGTGCCGGTTTGACGAAGCGAAGACGGATTGGAAAACAAACATTGTCGGCACCTGCGACCGATGCCAATCGGTCCGATGTTCGGCCCACTTCAGTGTTCGCTTTGATTGTTCCGCTCAGCACTAACTCTCCCAGCTATCCCATGTCCATCACGGTCGCCATCAAACAAGAAGCCCATGCGCTGGGGTTCGATGCAGTTGGGATTACACACGTGTCGGGTGACCATACACAGTCAGCTGCCGGCGACCAGGGAAACAGCTCCCCCTTCAATTCCGAAGCTGCGGTACCCCAGCGCCTCTTTGATCGTCTCACCGAATGGCTCCGGCGAGGCTATCACGGCACCATGGCCTGGATGGAGCGGGCTCCGGATAAACGTGCCGATCCTTGCCAGGTGCTTCCCGGCTGCCGGTCAATCATCTCCTTGGGAACCAACTACCTCACCGACCATCGTGCCAACGAACAACCTGGCTACGGCCGCATTGCGCGATATGCTTGGGGGAAGGACTATCACAAGACCCTAACCAAACGGCTGAAGCAGCTGGAGCAACGCATCTCCAGCCTCGCACCTGACGCTCAAACCCGTTCGTACTCCGACACCGGCCCAATCATGGAGAAAGCCTGGGCGGAACAGGCGGGCCTAGGCTGGATCGGGAAACATTCCAATCTCGTGTCAGCTGAGCATGGTTCATGGCTGCTGCTGGGAGAAGTTCTGACCACGTTGGAACTAGAAGCTGATGAGCCGGCGACTGATCTCTGTGGTAGCTGCACGCTCTGCATTCAAGCCTGCCCCACGGGAGCGATCACCGAGCCCTACGTGGTTGATGCCACTCGTTGTATTTCCTACTTGACCATCGAACTGCGCGGTGATGAGGCCGCTATTTCTCAGGAGTTACAAGGGGGTATGGGGAACAAGATCTTTGGATGCGACGATTGCCTTGACGTGTGCCCCTTTAATCTCCGAGCCGAACCGACTCAGGAACCTGCGTTTCAACCGTCACGCTGGAGCCTTGCACCGCACCTCAACGAACTGGCTCAGCTCGATGAGCAGACCTTCACCACAATATTTCAACACAGCCCGATTCGGCGCGCAAAACACCAAGGGCTTCTCCGGAACGTCGCCATCGCCCAACGCAACCTGAAGCCCATGTAAACTCCACCAAAGCTTCTCACCGCGCTCTAGCCTGAATCGAATCAGATACAGGCTGTATCGTATTCGATTCTTCTATCTTAGCCTGACCACTTAATCCACAACATCAACTTCTTTACAACGGAACCATTCAATCTCTACCAACAACCTAAGAAATTATTAATTTTGCACGGAAATTATAGCTACTTCACTCAAGAACCACACGCGCGGCATGTATTGTGCTGCATCGCAAAATCCTAGGGGTCTCAGTCTTGGCGAAACAGGGCCATTTGGACTCAAATGAATGCACAACCGAAAATTTTTTCTTTGTATTTTTTCTTCTAAATTTGGTAGATAGTCCACTGGACGTTTGTCGATAAAGGGTGGGAGGGGGATCAATTCGCCACGCTTATTCGGGGGCAGCGTCTTTTTTCCATAAAATACAGTCATAAGGGAGGCAACTATGCAGAGGTTTCGTGTGCTCACAGCTACATTAGGGCTTGCCGTCCTCGTGGGGGCCAGCGGCTGTATCACTATGCCGGGGTCCGCAGGGGCGAAGGTTCACGATGTCACGTTTACGGCGATGGAAACAGAAATCGTCATCGACGGGAACGGGACGAAATACAAGGCGTGGACCTTTAACGGTCAGATGCCGGGCCCGGTCGTTCGGGTCACTGAAGGCGATACGGTGAACTTCACCCTGATCGGCGACAAGAATAACTCCTTCCCGCATTCAATGGACTTTCATGCGGCCGAGCTCGACTTCCTGAAGAACTACCACAAGACAGTTTCAGCGGGCGAGACACACCAGTACTCCTTCGTCGCGAAGAAGCCTGGCGTGTTTTTCTACCACTGCGGCGCGGGCCCCATGATCCAGCACGTCGCGCGTGGTATGTTCGGTGCGATCATCGTGGATCCGAAGGACGCCAGTGTGTGGCCAAAGGCGGATCGTGAATTTGTCTTGGTGCAGTCCGAGTTCTGGAAGAACCCAGACAACGTGCAGGCAATGTTTGATCGGAAGTGGGACAATACGGTTTTCAACGGCGGGATCTTCAAGTACCATCCGTTCTTCCCGGGGGGAGAGCCGTTGGAAGTCAAGGTTGGTGAACGGGTACGCATCTATTTCGTCAATGCCGGCCCGAACGAGTTCTCCTCGCTCCATCCGATCGCCGAAATCTGGGACAATGTCTATGAAAGCGGCAATCCGGCCAACAAGTTCGTCGGGGTCCAGACCTATGTGGTCGGTCCAGGGAGCGCCGCCACCTTTGACCTGATCGCGGACAACCCAGGGGCGTATCCAGTCGTGACCCACTCCTTGACGGGCGCCTTGCGTGGTGCGATTGCGGTTGTGATCGCCAACCAGAATCCCAAGGACTATAAAGGTCAGTTGATGCCCAACACTCCCTGGAACCCGTAATGAATGAGCGGGCTACGGAGATTTAACAGTCAATTCATTCGCATACATAAAGGAGTAGATAATATGTCGTTGAGCAAGAAAATGATGAGTATGGTGGTTGCCGTGGCAGCCGCCTGGACACTGAGCAGCGCGACATCCTTTGCCGCAGATGCGTCGCTCTATGATCGGCTCGGCGGACAGGGCGCGATTCAAGCCGTTGTAACCAAGTTCATTGCTAACGTGGGCGGAGACAAGCGCATTAATAGCTATTTCGCGACCACCGACCTCAAGAAGCTCAACAAGCTCCTGGTCGAACAGGTGTGTGCAGCGAGCGGTGGCCCCTGCACCTACTCGGGCCGTGATATGAAGACGACACACAAGGGCATGAAGGTTACGGGAGCTGCCTTCAACGCACTCGTGGAAGACCTGGTCAGCGCATTGGATACCTTCAACGTCCCAGCGAAAGAAAAGGGCGAGTTGCTCTCCGTGCTCGGACCGATGAATAAAGATATCGTCGAAATTCCCTAATGACGTGCAGTGGTAAACACTGCAGTAGCTCCTCGTGAGTCTCTCGCCGGTCCGGGCCAATGAGTTCGGACCGGCGAGATCATTTCTACTGCTAGATCAGCCCCCCTCCACCCCAATCAAGCCACATTCCATGAGATAGAGGCACTGCCACGTAGAAGAATATCGTGTTAACATAAGCTTCGAATCTGTGCCTCTAGATGCGCAGCGAGAGCAGCCATCTGGTAGGAGCCCAGTTGCCATCACCAAGGAGGAACCATGAGAGGGACGCGTTTGATTGTGACGTTGTGTAGTTTCGTCGCCGTTGCCTTGTGGAGTACGGCTGGTTGGTCTGGCCCCGAGTCCGACCCACTGAAGCCGCGTGTTCCAGACGCTGAACGTGGGGAAGCACGAAAAATGAAGAGCCCGATCACCGTCACTCCTGACACCATCGCCAAGGGCAAGGAGCTCTATGAGGGCAAGGGTACCTGCGTAAACTGTCATGGTCAGGGTGGCGAGGGCGATGGGGCGGGCGGAATGCTGCTCACACCGGGTCCACGAAATCTTACGAACTGTAAGTTCCATAAGAAGCGGAATGACGGGGAGCTGTTCTGGGTTGTGAAGAATGGAAGTCCCGGCACTGGTATGCCGGGCCTCGTAAAGGGCGGCATGCTCACTGAAGAAGAAGCCTGGACGATCATCGCCTACGAACGAGCATTTTGTGTGGATAAGGAGTAGCGGCTAAAGAGAATCTTGCAGAGCACTATTGACGGCGAACTGTCAGTCAAGGCCATTGGCTGACGGTTCGCGTTCCCCTTCATCATCGATCTCCAGCCAGAAGTTCACAACCCCTTTCAGCGACCCCTCCGTATGGACCAATATGATCCTCATTCAATCACTGGTATGACCGTAACCGACCGTGCCTTTCAGGCATGACGCGTGCTCTCTCCCTCTGTTCCCCTCACCCCTTTCTTTCTCTGTGCACAGAGGTGTAGGCTAGTGCCAATTCACCTGGTTCTACAGGAGCTCTGCATAAAGGAGTCCTCCGATGAACCTTCAGACATTTCTCCTCTTTTCTAAAGACTCCGAGCTCAAGCAGCTCCTCCACGCAGCTTCGCCTCACACCAGTATTCACGCAGCCAGTACGATATCTGAAGGGCTCGCGCTCTGGTCTGATATTTCACCCACCGTGGTCATTGCCGAGGGGAATGCCCATACCCTGGCTCCCCTCTTTGAATATGCTCATCAGGCGCCCCACTCTCCACCCCTCCTTGTGATCGGAGACCGCCACTCCATCAGAGATGCGGTGGAGATCATGCGTGCCGGTGCCGCGGATTACCTGGCCAAACCGATTCTTCTTGATGACTTGAAGACCGCCATCACCCGTACGCTTCACCATCCTGGTCCGGCAGCCTCCTCATCACCACACGATCCGTTCGCATCCATCATCAGTGTCTCGCCACAAATGAATCTCATGAAGCAACTGGCCAAAGAAGTGGCATTGACGGACGCAACCGTCCTCATCACCGGTGAAAGCGGAACCGGCAAGGAACTGTTTGCCGAGGCGATTCATCACTATAGTCCACGAGCCAAGGGTCCGCTGATTGCGCTGAATTGTGCCGGCATCCCGGAGAATCTCTTGGAGTCAGAGTTATTCGGATATGAATCGGGCGCCTTTACCGATGCCAAGCGAGCAAAGCCTGGACGATTCCAACTGGCGGAGGGGGGAACGTTGTTTCTCGATGAGATTGGAGAAATGAGTTTGTCTGCGCAAGCCAAGCTCCTCCGTGTGCTGGAAAACCATACGATTGATCCCTTGGGCGATACCCGCAGCCACAAGGTCAACATCCGCATCATTGCCGCCACAAATGAAGATCTGCTGGCCCACATCAAGGCCGGTCGGTTCCGCCTCGATCTTTACTATCGGCTGAATGTGTACCAGCTCCGGATTCCTCCGTTGCGCGAACGGCTCGAAGACATCGAGCCGATTCTCTTGATTTTCTTGGAACGAGCCAAACAGGAGCGCGGGTGTCGTATTAGGGCTATCGACCCGGCAGCCCTTGCCGTCCTTCACAACCACGACTGGCCTGGAAACGTCCGCGAGCTCCACAATGTTGTCGAATGGCTGACCATCACCTGCAAAGCAGAAATCATTCAACCTGCTCATTTACCAGCCTCCGTGAAAACCGTCTCCTCGAGCATTAGCCTAAGCCAGGGCCCCACGCCGTCGTTCCTAGCCTTCGGCCTATCGTTTCAGGACATGGAAAAACGGATGCTCGAAGAAGCGCTGCGAAAGACATTCGGCAATATCTCGGAAGCCAGCCGTCTCCTGAAAATGACCCGCAATACGCTCCGCTACCGCATGGCCAAGTATCACTTGTCTTGAAGAAACAGCGCTAGTTTCAGATACCACATCCATCTTCCGGTAGCGTTGGCGCCTTCATATGCGCACGGCTGTGTTGCAGTCACTCGAGCCTTAAGATTTGCTGACGCGGACCGATAATGCTCTGGAGAAGGAGCGCTTCAACCAGATGTTCCCATGACAAAGCGGATTGGAATCGACGAATTGCAACCGGGCATGCTGGTCGAACAGCTCGATCGGTCCTGGTTGAGTACGCCATTTTTCTCCCACAAGATGACGATTACGTCGCATCAGCAAATCGCACAGCTGAAGGCCTGCGGAGTCCAGACACTGGTCGTCCGCATTGATGCAGAACCAGTCCAGGAAGCGTCGGCACCGAAGCAGAGTCTTGCCGATGATTCCAGTGTCCCAGTTGTGGAGGAATTGGTGTCAGCGCCGCCGGTGGTCCCCTTCGAAGAAGAGCTGGCTGTTGCCAGGGAGGTATACCAGGCTGCAAAGACCGTCATTCAAGAGGCCATGGATGACACGCGGCTGGGACGGGCGATCAACGTCGATGCCGTGAGGGCGGTCGTAACGGACATGACCGACAGCGTCTTTCGGAATCCAGACGCCTTATCTAGCCTGTCGAGACTCAAGCGATTCGATGAATACACGTTTTACCACTCCGTGAACACCTCACTGCTGGCCATGTCCTTGGGCAAGAGCCTCGGGTTCGACCGGTCAATGTTGCATTTAGCCGGAGTCGGCACGCTGCTGCATGACATCGGCAAAACAAAAGTGCCTCTTGAAATCCTGAACAAACCTGGCCGGTTTGAAGCGCATGAGATGGAAATCATGAAGCAACATGTTCTCAGGGGAGTTGAGGTCTTGGCCAGCACAACCGACTTAGGAGAGTCGTACGTCCAGCCAGCGCTTGAGCATCATGAGCGAGTGAACGGGGCCGGATATCCGCATCAGCGCGCGCAGAAAGACATCAGCCAATT
Organism: Nitrospira sp.; assembly: GCA_005116745.1. Lineage (NCBI taxonomy): Bacteria > Pseudomonadati > Nitrospirota > Nitrospiria > Nitrospirales > Nitrospiraceae > Nitrospira > Nitrospira sp. The sequence continues at coordinate 958,916 of SWDS01000006.1, forward strand.
CGGCCTCATCACAGCCATCGTCGATATCTATGACGCGATGACGAGCGATCGGTGCTACCACAAGGGGCAACCTGCGCATCAAACCCTTCAGTTGCTCTATCGCCTCTCGCTCGAAGGCCACCTTGACCCGACATTAGTCCAGCAATTCATCCAGGTCGTGGGAGTCTACCCCGTCGGCTCGGTCGTGGAGCTGAACACAGGCGAGACAGGCATCGTCCAACAGGTCAACCATGAGGCGCCATTGGCGCCGGTCGTGCTCCTCGTGAAGAGTGCGGGGAATACCCTACTTTCTCACCCACAGGAGCACGATCTCTCCCGGCAGGACACGACGCCCCGCCGGAACGTCACATCCGTTTTGCATCCTCACCAAACAGGGATCGATCCCGCCAATTACCTCGACAAGAAAGCGGCATAAGCACCCTCATCGCAGGAATACATGCACCGCTATCGTCAGGCAGCCACTAGCACCTCTCTCGATCACTCGTGAGAGAACACCATCTATTAAAGACTCCCGACCCCATTTATGCATCATGCAACCGACAAACCATTGACACATTTAGCTCCTTGAAAGCGTCAATGATGTGACAACTATTACTCAAGTCAAATACGTAACTCATGAATCCTTGCAATACTGACATATGACACCTTGGTACAGCTCTTGCTGTACTTCGATAGTAGCTGTGAACCTAACCACCCGAGGAGGGGTCAATGGAATGTCCGAAGTGCAAAGGGATGCTGATGTTGGAGCGATTCTCGGATTTCTTTCTCGTGTTCTACGCATGGAAATGCATGAACTGTGGAGCGATTATCGACCGCACCATTTCCAACAATCGAAGAAAGAGTCTGGCGGCCCGAGAGCCTCAGGCCGTTGCGACGCGTTAGGTTTCTGCCGCACGGGCTCGGATTCCGAGCCCGCAAGGACCGAGTGGCAGCCAAGGCTGATTACAAGGATTCTTTGCTAGAGTATCCCCAAGTCCTAGCCATCTGTACGGTTGGGTTAGTTGTGGCGCTCAATACAGACGAGATAGGGATTGTCAAATAGATCCTTCATCACGTGCCGCTGATGCCGGTGCTACTGCTGGTCAAGAGCGCGGGAGATACCCTACTTTCAAGTCTTCATGAGCAAATCTCTCCGGGCAAACGGAGACATCGCGTCGAAGCATCACAGCCGTCCTAGCCTCTGAACAAGCATGCCTTGACCCGACTCTCTACCGCGACAAGAAAGCCGCATAAAACCCCGCATCGCTGAAACGAACGGATACCTAGATTTAGCTCCTCGGCCATCTGTTTCCAGGCTCTAAAGTTGGAGCATCTCTTTAATAATGTGGCTAACTCCCGAGAATACAAATGGATGAAAAACGAATCCCTTTTCACTCATCGGTCCCAGTAAATTCTCAAACCTCTCGCGTGTTGTTTCACTACCAGGCCCATTTACAACAACAAACTTTTCGAGATGGATGTCGCTGTCACTACCTAGAGCGAACAGATACTTGAAGAACATATCTGTTGCTGGGAACGAATAACCAATCACCATAATGTTGTCAGCAGTCGCAAGCTCCGACGCAGCCTGCCTCCAAACATTACGAAGACTGTCCAAGCCCGAGGATTTATTCCAGGTTGGTGGCACAATCACCGGCAGGGGATGTAAGGGGGAGCCACAAGCGTGGCTTTGACCGGCAATGCGGCTTCCCAAGCGTAGTTGTAGTTCTCGTCCCTGGTCAATCATCGAGAAAACCCCTGAGCGCTTCCATGGATTGATTTCAGTCGCCACTATGGTATTGCATTTTTGACACGTCGTCCAGTTGATGGACCCATGAAGCTTAAGAACCGGAACCTTTACTTGGAACTGGTTCGCGAAGCTGTCAATGAACGGTTCACTTAGACCATAGTCTACCCCAAGTCCATACTTATCCAATGCCAACTCTAGACAGGTGTCATAATTGAAAGTGATAAAGGAAACATCTTTCAAGCCGAGACGGGCACTACGACTCACCTTCTCGTAGACATGTTGAGCAAGATTGTCATACCCTTTCGTTGCTCTGATCATCGTCCCGTCAAAAGGTATTCGTATGGATTCCTCGATGGTGCGATAGATGAAGATCACTATTGAGTTTCGGAGAGCTTCAATACTCTCTGGAGGGCGCGATCCGAACCGTCGTATCACCTGAGCGATGTCGATCGCACTGAACAGCTCCTCAACATTCTCGTAATCTATTGTCGATTTAGAGTGTATGGATCGGAGCTCCTTGTATGCCGCATCCAAAACAGCCTGGACATGGTGGCCCTCATCGCCATACGCGCCCTTTGCCTGAAGCTGCTTGGCTCGCTTAACAAAGTCCGACATGAGCGGAGCACCCGATTCCGCCGACGCCCCAGCTCCAAGGATAAAAACTGTCTTCATAATTCGAACTATTCTGGTTATGTTTCAGCTGCCCAGATAAGCGCTTAATGGGACGTGATTTCTATTGCATACCACGCCATCGTACCATCACCGCTTACAATACAAATATAATGTCGACAACAAATCGAAAGAACCGTGGTGCCTTTTCAGTAGATTCATGAACCGTGTCGCGCCCTACATAGTGGTATACAACTATTGCGAGCGTGAGGTTTAGATATGACCGAGGAAGGCTCAGGCTTGCCTGCTACAGTTTCTTCCTCACATCCTTCCAATCCTTCGCCACCTTCGCCTTGCGCGGCACCTCCCCTTTTGATGGTTCCGGCACCATGATCACGTCGAGGCGGCGCTGGACAAAAGACTCAACGAAGGCTTTCGATCGGCCAACGCCGACCTTCACCGTCCTCCAACCGGCTGCATGGAACTCGTCAATCTTTGCCCCCAAGGCGTTGGTGTCAGCTGGCAGCACCAAGACATAGCCGGGTGGAAACTTGTGTCTCTTCAACCAATCCCTGACCTCTGCGCTCCGCTGAAATCCGTCTATCCCCACAGGGACATGCATCACATAAACGACCTTGTAATAAAACTGGGTGAGCTTCCCAAGCTCATACACGGCCTCGGCTATCGGTTTCCGTTCCGATTCAAACCCGATTCCGATGGGAGGGACTCGACTTGGTAGTGGATCCTCGATCAGGGACGACAGTTCGACCACAAGGATTGCCTGCCGTTTCTCCCACACCGCGAGATTGGCCTGACCTTCTGCCTGGTCGACTCGTGGACTGTTGCCAATGCGGACGTGGACTGGTGCGAGCCCTTGCGCCTTGGGAGTATAGGTGAAGAACGCCCTGCCATCACCGCCGGTCAGCGCCGTGGCGACCACCTTCCCATCCACGACGAGTTCAAGTGGTTCCCCGCCCAATGCAGCAATGAGCATGAGCCGTTTCGAGATGAGTTTCGCCTCTACGGTAGCTGGCTGGCCCGGAGCAGTCAGCGCGTCTCTGACGAGAATCGCGGCGGAACTTTTCTCCGCAGCGAACAGCAGACCCGGCGAGGCAACAATGAGAAGGAAGAGAGAGAAACAGGCTCTGCGGGTGTGGCTCATCATCTGCCGCATCGCCTTACTGGACAAGAAAGGACGGATCACAAAATCCTGAGTGAACGCTAGGCCTTGAGCGCTTTCAGCACCTCGTCCGCGTGACCGTCGACGCTCACCTTCCGAAAGATGGCCTTGAGCTTGCCTTCGAGATCGATAACGAACGTGCTGCGCTCGATCCCCCAATACTTTCTCCCGTACATATTCTTCTCTTTGTACACGCCGTAGGCCTTGGAGATCGCCGCATCTTCATCGCTGAGGAGGGGGAACGGCAGTCCGAATTTCTTGATGAACTTCTGGTGTGATTCCTTTCCATCCAAACTCACTCCCACGATGGCGCCTCCCGCTCGGAGGATCTGCGACTCCACATCACGAAAATCACAGGACTCTTTCGTGCAGCCAGGGGTATCGTCTTTCGGATAGAAATAGAGGACGATTTGTTTACCCTTGAAACTCTTCAAGGTCATGGATTTCCCATGCTGGTCCGGAATTGAGAGTTCCGGTGCCTGATCCCCTACCGCGAGTTCTTTGCTCATAGATTCATCCCTTTCAATATCTCGGCATCCCGCCGAAGTTCGGTCGGTGGGTCCCATAGGGACGATCCTTCGTGCGGCCCTTGTTCTCAGGATTCCCGTACGCTGAAAGCGCCGGTGAGTCCCAGATGGTCTTGTCTCCAGGAGACAGGTTGGCCGCTTCCAAAAAATGCTGCCTGGCGACTTCTGAATCGCCAAGTGCATTCAAGGCCAAGGCATAGTTGTAATGGGCCGGTCCGGATTGCGGAGCCGCTGCCATGGCTTGTTCGAAATACCGTTTGGCCTCCTCGTACTGTTTCGCCTGATACGCTTGCGTACCCTCTTCTGTCAGCGCCGTGGCCTGAGCCTTTACCTCATTTTCAAGGCCAAGCGGGACAAGCGGTTTACGTTTCTGCGAACACGCCGTTATGCCGACAAGTACCAGCACGATACCCAAGATGGCCAATTGGTGTATGGTTTTTCTCATAGCACTGCAACCTCGGTCTTCAGACCCTCGTCTGTTTGCGCGTCTCTTCTTCGAACGTCTTGCGATACAAGACATCCCACTCCGTGCTTCCTTCAACAATCCCCCGAGCATACGATGCCAACTTGGCTTTCACCCTTTGATCAATCCCCTGTTCCTGCATCAACTCAGCGGCCACCACCTGCTTAATCGCTTTTAAGACCTGCCCATCATTGCCCGTCACTTTCACTCCCGTATATGTCTTGACAGCCGTGAGAATGACATGAGCCAGATGATTCGCCTTGTCTTCGCTCAACATACGAAATACGAACTACGTGAAACATGAGCAGTGCGCGGTGAAGAGGCCGGGCTAACACCCAGCTGTTCTTTCACCTTTTGCACTTCACGTTATCACGTCCTATAGGATGATACCTCGTTCACGGACCAACTTCTGCTTCACCATCAGGAACATCTTTTGGTAATCCACCTGCCCTCGATCAATTTGCTCTTCATAGGCCTTCAGCAACTGTCGCACTTCCGCATTTACACAATCCTCAACAGATAACTCAGAGGTGATGGCCTGCTCTAATCCCTCGACAAATCCCTTCCGCTCTCCGATGAGTTCAATGTGGCCTTCCTCTTGGAGACGACCGGTCAGGCTCTCAGCCATGTGTCGTACACGCTCTTTGGACAGCCGCATGGCCCTCACCCCGGTTCAAGATGTATTGTCGGGACTTCCATCACCTGTCGAAGTCGGGTCGCATCCCCTATAATCGCCCCGATGATATTCACGCGATCAGCCGGGACGGGATCCGCCCCCACACTCATGGGGGTTCTTCCAAAAAAGATTGCCAGGACTTTCCCTGCTCCCCAGAAAGCGATGTCTCCGACTTTCACCTGAGTCGTCGCGGTTTCTCGATAGTCGCGGACTCCGGAAATTGGAAAGTAGAATTCTTCTCCCCACGTGGTCATGGCAGCCGTGACGGGAAGCGCAGCATAGACTTCGTCAGCCGTCTTCGTTTTTCTGAGTTCTGCCTCCAGCTGAACTCCGCCCACGGTAATACGAATTCTCTTCGCTGGCGCAGTCATACGATCAATGGCTCCACCCGTTCTTTCACTGCATTCTTCGTGATACTGAGAACTCTAGCTTGTCTCCTATACGAAATCAAGGCTACAATCCACGGGATGCTGACCTCTAGCTTCATCTTTCTCCCCGGTGTCGGACCAGTCACGGAAAGGCGTTGGTGGCAAGAGGGCCTGCTCGATTGGCAAAGTTTCCTGGATCGTCCGTCCGTAGCCGGTCTCTCCGAGCAGCGCAAGACCTGGTACGATGAAGAGCTTCGAGAGGCGCAATCGCTGACAGAAATGGGACAGATTCATTTGTTTGGCTCACGCCTTCCACGGCGAGAACATTGGCGACTCTACAAAGCCTGCCGACCTCGGACAAGCTTTCTCGACATCGAAACAACCGGCGCATCGCCGGAATCAGGAGAGGTGACTGTCGTTGGGCTTCATCACGGAGGAAACACGACAAGCTTGGTTCGTGGCGAAACTCTGACGACCGAGCGGTTGCAGACGGAGCTTGATCACTGTGACCTCCTTGTGACATTTTTCGGATCCGTCTTTGATGTCCCCTATCTCCGTGCTAAGTTTCCTGATCTCCGGTTTCCCACACTGCACTTCGACCTCTGTTTTGCCGCCCGTCGGCTTGCGTTACGTGGAGGACTGAAACACATCGAACAAGAACTGGGCATCGAGCGCAACCGGACCATCAGCGGTCTCGACGGATTGGATGCGGTCCGCCTATGGTTCCTGTGGCGAGGAGGGGACATGATCGCTCGTGATACGCTCTTGACCTACAATCGGGCGGATACCGAAAACCTCGTACTCCTTGCCGATCGCTTCTATGAGGACATGATGTCACGGTTTGGCCCTTCCTCATTGTCGATCACCCTTCAACCGGCCTATTCCCAATGAGCAGCTGGATCGGCGTCGGTCGGAGCGAGATCGGACACGTGCGCACCCTGAACCAGGATGCGTTCGCCGTCCTCGATGAGGTGGGTGTCTGGGCCGTCGCGGATGGAATGGGTGGTCATGTTGGCGGCGAAGTCGCCGCTCAAACGGCCATTGCAACCGTACAAGCCGAAGCACGAACAACAAGCACTCTGCTTTATAACGATCAAGCATCCGCTGTGGAGGTGTTAACAGACCTAATCAGCCAAGCGCATGACGCGATTCTCAATCAGGTTCGATCAAAATCCAAGCTGAAAGGGATGGGCACGACCATCGTGCTACTGGCGATCGTCTCCGGCCCCGCCCCGCTTGCCTATCTCGCCCATGTCGGCGACAGTCGTGCCTATCGGTTTCGATCCGGCACGTTGACCCCTCTAACCAAAGACCATACGTTGATCGAAAAATACCTGGAACGCGGTATCCTCACGGTAGAAACGGCGAAGACTCATCCAGAACGACATGTGTTAACACGTGCCTTGGGGGTCGGCTCGACGATGAAACCTACCGTCACGGCCCTTCCCCTACTCCCTGAGGACCTGGTCCTGCTTTGCTCGGATGGGCTGACCAAGATGTTAGAGGACGAAGAGATCCGTACCGTGGTCGCTGCGGGCGAGCTCGACCCAACTCATGTCTGCAACCGCCTCGTCACCGCAGCACTCGATCGGGGAGGTGAAGATAACGTCACTGTGGTAGTGGTCGCGCCTCATTACTCCTGACTCTACTTCGTTATTGACAAGGCTCACCAGCCCGTGTAGTTTTTCTCGACATCTCACCCATTACTTGTACGGAGTCCTATGATAATTCGATCGAGGTCTGCAGTGTGCTGGAGTCTCCTCCTCGCTGCAGGTATGGCTACGACTGCACTGGCAGCCGAACCTTCTGACCCGGAGTCGACCATTCGCCAACTGGTTCGCGCAAACGCTGAGAAGGACTTGCCAACCCTTTCCCGCTTGATGGCCCACGATGCCGACATCGTGAGTTATACCGTAGGTGGCCGCAAGTATGTCGGCTGGCCGGAGTTCGAACGGGAAATGCGCGAGGAGTTTGCCAACACGCAGAAAATAGAAACCCCCATTACGGAACTCAAGGTCTGGACGAAAGGCGATCTCGCCTGGTTTACCATGGAGATGGATTACACTCGCTATACCGGCGAGGGGTCTGCTGTGAAACGGATGGTTCTTCCCCTCCGTGAGACCGGCGTCCTGGAACGTCGTGCCGGGCGTTGGCAATTGCTGTCCTGGCACGAGTCCTTCCGATCCGCTCAGCCTGGAGGCCCACTTGCGTCGCCGTCAGCGGCAGCAGGCTCACAAAAGCTCGTCAGCACGACGGCTGCTGCCTTGCCTGATGTGAGCGGGGAATGGGATATCCTCGAAGTCGAGGATGATAAACGCTACAAAGCGACGTTAGACAAGAATGGGAACGGACCCTACACACAACAGGGTGGACGGTTCGTCACAACAAAAATTGAGAACCGACTGTGGCACGGCACCTGGCACCAACCCGGCAACGACCGCGAAGGCGGGTTTGAGGTTCTGCTTTCAGAAGACGGCACACAAGCCAAAGGAATCTGGTGGTACACACGAGTCGACACGAGAAAGAATATACCGCCAAAGGAACACGGTGGCACATACCACTGGAAAAAGGCAACATCATCGCCGGCCAGCGCCCAATGAGCCCGTTTATTTTCTCTGAGCCATACCAAGACATCGGAGTCCGGTTTATCATCACCGCTTCACTTCCTCTGGGAGGTCTTATGCGCAGGTCCCTCGTTCTTTTTATCTCTCTCTTCTTCATGATCTCATCAGCCTACGCTGATGGGGGCCATGAGCATCACGCCATTCCCACCCTCAAAAAGCAGGTGGGCTCAAAGATTACCTACGGGGAAAACACGGCGACCCTGACCTTTGGCCCCATCGATCTTCCTACAGGCCACGGCGAAGGCGATATGGGCGATTCCATGCCGCGATTCAACTTCCAGTTGCCCGAAGACAAGTATTTGATCGGATTCAAGTCGGCTCTTTCTACAGTCGATGGGAAAGAATTGCCGAGAAACTATCTGCACCATATTTTGATGATCAACAACACCAAGCCTAGCGTGTCCTGCCCTGGTGAGCCGCTCTTCTACGGTGGAGCTGGACTCGAAATGTCGGAGACACAATTCCCTGATGGATACGGCGTCCAACTTTCGGCAACCGATAAGCTCATGACGGTGGTCGCGTTCTATCACGGCGCCCCAGTCACCAAGGACGTCATCGCAACGTTTACGATGTATTTCGCCCCGAAGGCCAAACCGGTCAAAGCAATGGATGTCTATCAAGTTGGCGTCAACATCGTCTGTTTTACCAAGTTCGGTGATCGCCCTGCCGATCAGACAGACGAAGGAATTGAAATCGGTCCGGGTGTCCAAGTCCGCACGGCTCCACTGAAGTTCAGCATGGACGGCTGCGTCAAATACGCGTATCCGCACGGCCACGATGAATTGCTCCTGATCGCTTTGGAAAATAAGACCAAGAAACAGACCCTTCTCCGGACTATTCCGGATGCCGAGCGCGATGGAACACTTCGGGAATTCCTACCCCATCAAGTCTATAAAGACGGCCAGGGATTCCCCATCTCCAAAGACGAGGACTATGAGATGGTGATGGTCTACCACCATGCTCTAGAAAAAACTGAAGCCCAACATGGGATGGGCAATTATCTGCTGTATATGACGCCAGGTGCCTGCTCGGAAAAGGGCAAGACTGCCGCGGCGCATTGATCTCCCCTTGCAGGCCTGCCGACAAGAACATTCGGCAGGCCTGCAAGCGGTCCGCAGTTTCCCTACCGTCCAAAATTGTCCATTCAAACAGCCCGTAACCACCCTTCCCCTACGAAAGAACCGGCCACCAGCCTGGGTTTCTCGTCACCACTTGTGATATCACAATCACTCTGTCTGTACTAACGTAGCAAGCAGTATTTTGTAGCTGAGTTGCTTGATTGGCACGCGGCAGCAACATGCAGCAGCCCCGTTGGATGACCTCCCTGACCGCAGACTTGCCCACAAACACAGGAATCGGCCATGCCGCAGAGTGAGCCTGTTACCATCCTCCTCGTCAATGCGATCGCCGAGGAAATCAAACTGGCCACGCGCACCCTCAGAAGATTCTTCCCAAACTGCCGCGTCGACGCAGTCTACACCGTGGAGGAAGCGCTTCAGTGGGGACCTCGGGCATCATGGCAGCTCATCGTAATCGATGAGGATGTGATCGCCCAGCACGTTGGGCCCATTTTCTCGGAACTGAAGCGGCTTGTTCCCTATACCACGCTCGTGCTGCAAACGGATCATAGCGACTCTACCACCGCCTTGAATGCGCTTCAGTCGGGTGCAGATATTATCCTCTACAAGAAATCACCAGGTTTTCTCGAGGAACTGGTCTTGTCCATAAGAGGTGCGCTCGAAACACGTGCCATCCGCATGACGCTCAAACAGACACAGGAACGTCACGACCGTCTCATCGATATCCTCAGCGATGGATTATACGAACTCGATGTGGATGGACGATTCGTATCTCTAAGCCCGCTCGTCACCGACATGCTGGGCTACAGGCAGGACGAGTTACTCGGCATTCTCTACACCGCCGTCGTACCGTCTGATCAACAAGCTCTCGCGCATCATCGTTTCAATGACCGTAGAACAGGGCCGCGAGCAGCCCAGCGCATGGAAATCGACCTCCTCCGCAAGACCTCCGCTGACACACCAGCCCACACCCGAGTCAGAGCCGAGATCAGCGCGAGGGGACTGTACGATGTGAATCACCGGTATCTTGGAACGCTGGGTCTGATGCGCGATATCTCACAACACCACCGGCAGACCAAGACCATCCACCAGCTTGAGCATCAACTTCGTGAGTCCGATCAACTTCTCGCTATTGCACTGCGCGTGTCAACCTTATCAAAAACTCTGCATGCCCCCCACCGTGCGATTCAAGCCCAATCTCAACTCCTGCTCAAAACCATCCGTGATGCGCATCTGATAGAACAAGTCGATTCGCTTGCGACGTACGCTGCTGAAGCCATTCATCTAGGAAGCGAACTCATCCAGACCGCGACGGACATCGTTATCCGCCGAGACACCATCAACGACATCATCGAAGCCGTCCTGACCTCCGCTCAACCTCCCCTCACAAACACCGATTGGATTGAACGGGCATATGGACAGAATCTTCCGCCTTACGCCGGAAGCCTCGACTCCATAGTGGATCTCGTGGGCATGCTCCTCTCACATGCCCACCGCTATATGGCGGCTATGGGAAACCCACATCGACTACGAGTCAGTACCAGGATCAGCCCATCCGGATCCCCTATAGATCAAGAAACAGACCCGATTCGACAAGCGACGGCCACCGAATTCGAAATTCACATCCAAGAAACTGACATCATGGTTGAGGTTGAGGAACCGACCCTGCAAGCAACAACCGGTGATCTCTTTGCGGCCTATGCAGTAATCAGACAGCTCGGAGGCCGTTTGGATTTTCAGGCCCCGATCAACGGTTTCTTGTCGATCAAGGTGTGGATTCCGGTGGAACCACCTCCCTTACTGGACAGTCCCACTGTCCCTGTACCCTCCGTGTTTTCTTCGGCAGGCGGCGCAGTCGAACGGAATGTCGAGGCGATTTTTCAGACTGCAGCACACACCTTGCCGCCCACACCCCTCTCCTTCACCCAATCAACGAAGCCTTTGCCTGAGCGCCGCAAATACATTCGGACGGTCGTCACCCTGCCAGCACGCGTTACCATTGGTAATAGGCTACATGAAGGTATCATGGTCGATCTGAGCCCAAGCGGAGCCTCGTTGGAGGTCAACGGTGCACTTCCATCATTCGAGCAACAGCCCGTCTACCTGCTCCTGAAAACAGTCGTGAGCATGGTGGAACTAGATGCCACCGCGTATAACCGAGGAGCCCCACCCAGACAAGCCGGCATCGAGCGGCAAGCGTCCCGTCTTGCACTCGAGTTCAAGGCAGTCGATGAGAACCACCGAAAGATCCTCGCGTCGTTTATTGACGCAGCGCATGTACGCGCACTGACCATAACGGTCGAAGCTCAGCTGCCATCAATGGATAGGGCTGGTGACCTTGCAGCACCCTTTACCGTGACGGGACTACCAGGCACGGAAGCTCGTGAGACCGTGAGAGTTCAAGTCGCGCTGCGGGTCCACATTGAAACTTCTAACGTTGCAGCCGGACGTCTGTTGGGCCTCGTCACCAACTTTAGCAGAGGTGGTGTATGCCTGCTCACAGAGCCGTTCCTGAAAATGACTGACGAGGTAGTTGCACTTCACTTTCCTTCGATCAGCACTCGTACTCAACCAACGCAACAGAAGCCAGAAACACCAGACGCGATTCTGATCGGCCGCATTGTCCATCTGGCGCCTGATGCGACCGCTCCATCCGAGCTAACACCAGGTCTATCACAGCCGAGACAGCGCATCGGCATCCGTTTTTCCCAACTGACGCCGTTTGCAGAACGGGAAATCAACCGCGTGATTGCACAACACATCGGCTCTTCCCTAGACGTTGCCAATCTGGACAGCCAACCAGTGATCGTCAGCGACAGATGGGAATGCCGGAATACACACGGTCAAGCTATTGCAGTGACGGCCGACCATGCTCGCCATCACATATCACCCGACACCCCGATCGTGATCGTGATTCCGGGATTCGGATCGACCCAAACTGATTACGTCCCACTCTCGTTTCACCTCGCTGCCAACTATCTGCGCGTGCTTCGCTATGACCACTCGAACCATGTCGGCCACAGCGAGGGCAGTGTCCTACACATCACTCTAAGCAGCTTACAGACTGATCTCCAGAGCGTTCTGGACCTTGTCCACACCACATGGCCCGCCGCTCCAGTCACGCTCCTCGCCGAGGATATTACTGCGCGAGTGGCAATCAAAGTTACGGCACAAAGCACAGCGGCTGATCGGCTTTTCTTGTTGAATCCTGTCCTCGATCTAGAAACCGCTCTGTCTACCATCACTGGCACCAATGTCATTGAAACCTACCGACAAGGCCATCGTCGGGGCGTGGTCAATCTCTGGGGCCTCAATGTCGACTTCGACAAGTTTGTCGGCGATGCAATCACTGGAGGGTATATCGACTTATCCTCGTTACCGACAAACCTCGCTCAACTCGTGACTCCGCCAATTATTCTCGCCTCTCCCCGAAAGAACCGTCCCATTGAAGACATCTTCGGCCCTCAACATGAGCCTGTTCGTGCCATGGAAGCCGCCCCACCCGTTGTATCGCTGCCGGCCGACCTGTCTGGAGAATCCTGCGACGACGATCGTCGTACCGAAGCCTTCGAGATAATCTTGCAGTTGATCTCAACTCCCCTGATCGACAGTCTTCCCTTGGCTCAGAGCCAGGAATCGAACCACCGCGAGGTGCATCAGCAACGGCAGTTGGAGCATGAGCGCATCCGCCTTCGATACCACGTCTCGCAGGCCACACGTAGCGCCCTGTGGGGGGCTCATTTGGCCCACCTGCCTGAACTCGAACGCTTGCCGAACTATGAGGGCATGACGAATGACCTGTATCGACAGCTTCTTCCCCTTGAACCAGGCAAGACTGTCCTCGATATCGGCTGCGGCCAACGACACTTCGCCCGTCTCATGTTGACCAATCAGGCCTATCGGTTGGCGCATCACAGCAAACGGACGACCGTCCCTCTCCGCTACGTCGGGTTGGAGCAATCGCATGAATCGCTTAGACTTGCAGAACAGCAGTTCCATACATTCGCTAAGGAACTGCCCGGCACGCTCAGGGCTGCCGTCCCAACTGCTCAATTGGTAACAACAAGCTGGATGCGCACAGACTGGAATGCACCGCTTCCTTTCACCAACGGATCGATTGAGCGCATTCTCTGCCATCTCTCGCTCTCCTTCACGTCCTCACCCCTTCATTGCCTCAAACAGATGCTCCGCGTCTTGCATCTGGACGGAACGGTCGTCGTGACCTGTCTTCAACCGCACACTGACCTCTCGACACTGTTTCGCCGCCACCTGCTCGCCAAAGACCACGATGAATTTGGGTCTCCGGCTCAGATCGTCCTTCACTATCTCGGCCGTCTGCGTGAAGCCATTTGCCATGGCTTATTGCATGTCTATGAGCGGGATGAGTTGTCCCGTCTACTGGCTCATGCAGGTGCGGGCCCAGTCCAGTTTTTCACTGTCCTCGACAACCAACTTCTACTCGCCGTTGTACGGAAGACCAAATCTGCTGGGTAAAACAGTCTTTCGGGTGTATACTTCAAACCTAGTGATGATACGTAGACTCGTTTCCACCACAACGAACTACGCGGACGGATACAACTTCGCGCACCACACTCATGACAGATCATGCCGCTCCTCAATCGAACCCTAATCAGCCAGGCACAGCTTCACTGCAACGACTTACGAAGTTCGCACGGGACATAGGGCACCCGACAAGCCTTCCCATCATCGCAGAACGGATTCTTTCTGGCCTCTCTGACGCATCCCGGCACCCTCTAGGGCTACTGTATCTGCTTGATCGTGAGCGAGAATGTTTTCGCCTGGTGAATGTACCCACGCCGACCTCTTTAATAGCCGCGCCTCTCGTCGTTCCTCTCAAGCACCCCCTCGTTCAACAACTGGCTGATCGCAAGGACATCCTCAACTCGTCCCTGCTGGCCGACTCCCTACGCACGACATTGCTGGATAACACAGCAGATGCCCAGTTCGCCACACCTCCCATTAATCTGGCCATCCCGCTGCTGAATCAAGGTCGGTTGATCGCTTTCGTCGTCCTCCAATCTCAAAAAGAATCCACGATCATCCCTTCCGATACCCTTGAACTACTGACCGCGATGGCCCAGAGCGCCGCCAATGCGCTCGACTCTTTCCTATTGTACGAAGACCTTCGGCAATCTCAGGTCCTCATGCGGCGAACTGATCGACTGCGTTCTTTAGAAACCATTGCAGGGGGCTTCGCGCATGAAATCAGAAACCCCTTGACGTCGATCAAGACGTTCATCCAACTGGCTCCAGAACGGAAGGATGACAGTCAGTTCATCGGAGAATTCAGCCGCATTGTGCTCGAGGACGTCAATCGGATTGAGCGGTTGATTCAGGAGATTCTCGACTACGCTCGATATATGGAACCTCAGTTGACCGATGAAGATCTGAATGAAATCGTCTCGTCGTGCCTGTACTTCATCCAAGTGAAGGCAGACAGCCGCGGGATCAAGATTGAAAAAGATTTGGCATCGGAGCTTCCTCGTGGCATGTTAGATCGGCAGCAAATCAAACAGGTTCTCTTAAACCTGCTCTTGAATGCGATGGATGCCATCGGCGACAAAAGTGGAACTCTTCGAGTACGAACCACTCGACTCGCAAAAGTGGGCGGTGAGATGTGGATGCAGATACAGATCGAGGATACAGGGCACGGCATCTCCGCTGAAAACCTTGACCACATCTTCGATCCTTTCTTTACCACGAAATATGCGAGTACCCTAAACGAAGGAACTGGTTTGGGACTGACCATTGCTCATCAGATCGTTCGGGAGCATCGAGGAGAGATTCAAGTGCAGAGTACGGAAGGAAGTGGAACAACCTTCCTCATCAATCTTCCCTCCCATCAAGGTTAGAACGTAAGGAGTGCATGTGGAAAGTTTGGCTGTTAGGAAACGGGTTCTGCTGATCGATGACGATCCCCGAGTCCGTGCCTCCCTCAAAATGGTTCTCGAACCAATCTATGACATTCTCCAGGCCGGTGATGCTCAAGAGGGTCTCGATGTGTTTCGAAAAGATGAACCCAACCTCATCCTCCTTGATGTCATTCTCCCGGGAACCGACGGCCTCACAGTGCTTCAAACGCTCCGCATGGAGAGCAAGATGACTCCTGTCATCATGCTCACAGGTACCAAATCTGTCAAAACAGCCGTCGATGCCATGAAGTTCGGCGCTGCTGACTATCTCTCAAAACCATTCGACGTCGATGAACTCCGTATCATCATCGATCGCGTCCTGAACTCTTCTGAATTAGAGCGAGAAGTGAAGCAGTTGCGGGCTCAAGTCGTCCAGCGCTATGCCTTCCATAATCTGATCGGCAAAAGCCAGGTCATGCAGGAGATCTACTCAAAAATCGAGCAGGTCGCCGATAGCCGCACCACGGTACTCATTACTGGAGAAAGTGGCACAGGAAAGGAATTAGTCGCAAAAGCCTTGCACTACAACAGTTCCCGACGCGAGCGCCCCTTCATTGCCCTGAACTGCGCCGCGTTGCCTGAAACGCTCATAGAAAGCGAACTCTTTGGCCATGAAAAAGGGTCGTTCACGGATGCCACAGCCCGACGCGTCGGACAGTTTGAATTGGCGAACACCGGAACGCTGTTCCTTGACGAAATCGGTGACTTGAGTCCGATCACGCAAGCGAAGCTCCTGCGTGTCATCCAAGAGCGCGAATTTACGAGAATCGGGGGAGTTCAGCCAATCAAGGTCGATGTCCGCATCGTGACAGCGACGAACAAGAATCTTGATGACCTTGTTCGAAAATCGCAGTTTCGAGAAGACCTCTACTACCGCATCAATGTCATTGCGCTCGTTCTCCCCCCACTCCGTGAACGCGGCGAGGATATTCCCCTCCTGGCCAAGCATTTCCTCGAGAAACGGCTGGACGAGGAACGACGACCTCGTATCGAATTCGGAAAAGAAGCATTGGAGCTTCTGACTCGATATTCTTGGCCTGGCAATGTTCGCGAGTTGGAAAACTTCGTCGAGCAGGCGTTCATCTGGTCCCAAAATGCGACACAAATCACTCCAGAGCATTTGCCGACTCTAATCAAGAATGACTCTCGTTCAACATCGCTTCGAGACGATACCCTCGCCGGTCGCATGTCGCTTGAAAAAGCCGTGATGGAGTTTGAACGGGAGATTATCCTTGATGCGTTGAAACGGACCAATTACGTACAAACCCACGCCGCGAACCTACTTGGAATTAGCCGACGGATGCTGAAATATCGAATGGACACCCTCAGCATCGGTCGTCCGGACAATTCCTCGACCCAAGAGCCCGACCTGCCCATACAAGAATGACACACTTATACACACATTATCCCCACATCCCTGTTATCAACATAGGTATCCTAGCATTGATGATATCTACGTATAGTTGCCCACTATGCCACCACCACTCTATATTGAAATCTCTCGCAACCTCATAAAAATGAACGGGAATTGCTTATCGTTAACCTACTCCTGGAGTAGGTGTCGCACATGATCACGGCCTCTCGTCAGTCAGGAACACAACCGACAGTCCTCGTAGTTGATGATGAAGCGGGGCCCCGCGATGCTCTTAAAATCATACTTCGTACTTTCTGCAACGTTCGTTCTGCAGAGAACGCCAAGATGGCCCTCGAGGTCCTCAGCCAGGGACCCATTGACCTGATCACACTCGATCAAAAGCTTCCGGATCGTCATGGACTCGAGCTTCTCAGAGACATCAAGCACCATCACCCCGACGTGGAAGTCATTATCGTCACGGGATACGGGAGCCTGACGTCTGCCATGGAGGGTATCCGTCAGGGCGCTGCGGGTTACTTACTGAAGCCTTTCAACGTGAACGAACTGACCACCCTCATTCAACAGACGATGGACAAGAAGCGCCGACTCGACTTTCTTCGCTACTGCCTTCGGACGCTACCAGACCTGTGGGGATCGGAGGAAGAGAGTGGACGTGCATGGGACACAGTTAAGACGGAATATGCGTTGCTTTCCATTCACCCGCAGAACCATGATGTTTTGCAGCAAGACGAGATGACCTTACTTCCCCTCCTATCCGATTTTTTGGAAGCCACAGACCGCCAATTACTCAATCATTCGAGCCGAGTCAGTTTCTATGTTACGCTGATGGCTAGCCAACTCAACCTTACCGTATCGGAACAAAAAGCGTTGGCCTTGGGAGCCTTTCTGCATGATGTAGGAAAAACAAGTCTGCCATCATATAAGTTTTCAGAGGACCAGATCCTCCCGTCGGGTGAAGCATCCCTCTGTAGGGAACACATCGACAGAGGTGCACGAATGATTGCCCCGTTGGGTTTCTCGATTGAGACGAGAGAAATCATCACATCCCACCACGAACGATGGGATGGACAGGGCTACCCTCATGGACTCCAAGGCACGGATATTCCCTTACTAGCCCGCATTGTCGGTATTGCCCAAACATTTGATCATCTAACCGCCGACGCACCTGGACGCGTCACCCTTCCTCTGGAGGCCGCAATCCGTCAGATCTCGCTTCAATCTGATACGCATTTTGACCCGCAGTTACTTGAACTCTTCGTTCAGGTCGTAAAGGACTCCCCCGTCTCTCCTCGTGCCATGGAGATCGCTCCCGCCGCTTGATCTATTCATTGCGTTCCATCAATCAACTCTGCCGCTGCAGATCGAGTCTTGGCAGTGATTCGCTCTCCACCAAGCATGCGCGCAATTTCACCCTCGCGACTTATGCCAGTCAACAAACGCACCGTCGCTACCGTTCGCCCCTTGACCTCCAATTTTTCGACAGAGAAATGATGCTGGGCTTGAGAGGCGACCTGCGGAAGATGCGTGATGCACAGCACTTGATGGTAGCGGCCCAACTCCCGTAGCCGTTTCCCAATCGTGGCTGCGACCGCTCCTCCCACCCCTGTATCGATCTCATCGAAGATCAAGACCGGCACATGATCGACCTCAGCAAGGACGGATTTCAACGCCAGCATCACCCGCGAGAGTTCACCTCCCGATGCCACACGAGATATCGGTTTCAACGGCTCGCCTGCATTGGTCGACAGGTGAAATTCGACACGATCGGCACCATCAGAACCGTACATTTCGTCAGGCCACGAAGGCATAACTTGGACCAGAAACCGTACCGATCCCATTTTCAACGCACTAAGTTCTTTGTCCACCAATTTCGTCAACCGCTTGGCTGCTTCCGTTCGCTTCCCTGAGAGCGATCTGGCCAGTACCGAGACGTTCTGTTGTTGCTCCGCAATAAGACGATCATATCGATTGATCTCGCTGTCCACCCCGCGAAGTTGGCCTAGTTCTTCTTTCACTCGCCTCTGAGTCTCGAGAACGGCTTCAATCGTCCCCCCGTATTTCTTTTTCATCTTCTGGATGACAGCCAAACGATCTTCGATCGTACTGAGTCGCTGAGGATCTGCGTCTAGCCCCTCGGCATAGCCGCGAAGGGAATCGGCGACCTCTTTTAGAAGCACTTTGGCCTCGGACGCGAGCCGACCCGTCCCCCCCATCGCAGGGTCGATCTGAGTGAGTTCTCCTAACACACGCTCCATCGACACCAGATTCGTCAAGATACCAGCCGCATCGCCCTGAATTTGTTCCTGAGCTTCCGATGCCAATTCAGTCAGACGCCGAGACGCCCCCAACCGATGACGTTCAGCCTGTAGCAGCTCTTCCTCCCCCAGACGGCAGGCAGCCTCATCCAATTCCTCCTGCTGAAAACTCAACAGGTCTTCTTGCTGGGCTCGCTGTTGGAGCGAGATGGCAAGCGCAGTACGTTGCTCACGGAAACTCACTAACTCACGATGGAGTGATTGATATTGGGACCGCAGTTCCAGCAGACGACCAAAGGCATCCAGAACCTCAAGCTGAGCGGAGCTGGATAGAAGCGATTGCTGGTCATGCTGGCCATGGATATCGACAAGCGTACCGGCGAACTCCTCCAGCACATGGACAGGGCTGAGGATTCCGTTCAGATACACCCGGTTTCTTCCTGAGCGTGCAATGATGCGTCGAATGATGAGTTGAGAATCGTGTGGGCCAAGGACTTCTTTGGCCCGCAGCCGTTGAAGAAGAGGATGCGCGAGCGGAATCTCAAACGACGCTTCAAGTTGGGCTTCGTCTTCACCAAAACGAATTTGCTCGCTTGAGGCTCGCCCACCGACAAGAAGCGCCACTGCATCGATTAATAACGACTTACCGGTCCCTGTCTCTCCAGTCAACACGGCAAACCCTGAGTCCATGTTCAGACTCAGTCGTTCAATCACAGCGAAATTCGTAATACGCAGCTCAGTGAGCATAGCTGCAACAGTGGGAAAGCCTAACTACCGGCAGAAAACACCTAGGGGCACTGAATATCCCTCCCGCCGACTAGAACGCATTGCTGAAACAGCGAGTGAGCCTACACTTGGTACGCTGAACGCCACCGAGCGCCACCTGGACGAGACCCAAGGCCCTTATTTTAGCATCACGCTAGGCAGTCCCGGCATGCTGAGCCAGCAGTGAGTCGATCAGTTCTTTAAACTGTCGCTTTGGTCTAGCACCCACCAGCTTTTCGACGGGCTGGCCGTTCTTAAAGAATAGAATCGTGGGGATACTCATCACCTGATAACGACCCGCCACCTCAGGATTCTCGTCAGTGTTCAGTTTTCGAACCTTCAGCTTCCCGACGTATTCATTTGCCAATTCCTCCACGATGGGAGCCACCATTTGACATGGGCCGCACCACACCGCCCAAAAATCGACCATGACGAGTTCGGAGGCCTTCATCACTTCGGCATCCCAAGTAGAATCTTCGACTTTCAAGGCGTCACCAGCCACGTCTGCGCCCTCCTTTAGGGTTGAGATCATTGATACGTGATTGCGTAGGCATCGTACCCCACCGCTGTTTTTAGTGTCAAACAGGGATCACCGTCCCGTGTGAACTCCGGACACTGGAGTACCTGTCTCGGAGGTCTGCGGAGAAATACCATAGGGCCCGCCCAGCGTCGCCCACGGGAGGCCCCGTTCACCCCACAGCAGCGGGCTCAGAAGCGTCCGCATGACGGCAGTTCCGGCACTTTCAGTCCAACCAATTCCAGTGAGGCTCAACATAAAGCTGTATTGCTCACGGTCCGGAAACTTCAAGTAATACAGCCCCACCGACCAACATCTGCATGGATTCTGATACAACGCGACCGCGTCCAATTCTGGACTTCGTCCATTTTTGACATCGTAGTAGGCCTTGGCTCCGACTGTCCACCCCCACGGAGTGCGGAAGGCCCCGCCCATCGTCACAAACTGAATGTCCTTTGTCGGAGCAAACACCTCATTAAATGAGATCGGGTTCCAGACGTCGCCTCGCCTAACCCGATTCCCATCTCTCGTGTACCGTTGTCCCACTTCGAAATACCAGTTGGTTCCCTCTTGAAATCGAAGATCCGCGTTGAATTGACTCACCCCTGGTTGATAGGGATCGAGGAACGCGTCGACCGTCAGGTACCGGTTGATCGGTGGCCGAAGAGCCCACGCCTGTGCCGCACGCCCAATTACTGGGGTATCCAACCACGCCGTCGACAGCAGCGTCGGTAGGTTATTACCGATCACAGCCCGCATCCAGATATCAGAAAACTTCTTGCCTTGGATGGGCACCGTGGCCGGCTGGAGCGGTTGGGTGAATGATCCGAGGAAAGGGGCAACTCCTGGCGTAAACTCACGCGCCAGCGTTTGTACATCGCCGACATGATAACTCTGCGCCAACGTGAGATCGAGCCAGTTGAAGGCATTGGTCTTCCCTGATTCCAACACCCGACTACGCAGCATA
Source organism: Nitrospira sp. (assembly GCA_005116745.1). Taxonomy (NCBI): domain Bacteria; kingdom Pseudomonadati; phylum Nitrospirota; class Nitrospiria; order Nitrospirales; family Nitrospiraceae; genus Nitrospira; species Nitrospira sp. The sequence goes on from SWDS01000006.1 coordinate 979,983, forward strand.
TACGTCAGCAAATTCTTCTTCGGAAGATCATCAACTTGGTCGATTTGCGTCAACTTCGATTGATCAGTTGATGGCACATATTCGTAGGTGACCGTGGGCTCGAGGGTATGTAACAGACTATTCCCGTCAGCAAGGGCGAATCGGCGCGTCACTTTTGACGTAGCATCCACCCCCAACCAAAACGTCTCTCGATGTTGTCCATCATCGGTTGCGGCTCCTCTGGTATAATACACCTCCCGGAACTTCGCTTGAGGTCGAATCCCGATCACATGCCCGAGCTGCAGTACATCTGTCGAAATACTAGGAACGACATTGATCCGATTCAGCGTAAATCCTTGATCGCGATAGAAGTTGACATAGTTCCCTTCCATGCCCAACAAGATAGGAGAATTGAATAGTGAGGTGTGGGGCAGGCTATAACCGGCCTCTGGAAGCCGTTGAAATGTATCCTTTCCTCCGGCTTGTAACGGTTGCAAATAGAGGCCAAGAAGGTACAGATTGCCGTAGGGCAAGCGCTGGGTCAGCAAGAGGTTTGATTCGCTGCTCGGCGAAGCACGGAGTATCCCTGAATTGCTCAGTTGTTGGAAATAGTTCGGGTCGGTGACCAAATTGGCGTTGGCGCGGAGCAGCAACGTATCGGTGAGATATTGCGTATGGGTTCCGATGAGTGCGGCGCGTGCCTGCTTGACATCTTCCCCGTTGTCAGTGATGCCGGAGACGTTGGGGAGCTGTGTCTGTTGCAGATAGCTCACGTACCACTTGCCCCGCGATCGCCGGTCCAAGACATACCGATACTCAAAATCAGACCCATATCCGAGGTCACTGTAATAGGAGGGTGTGACCGTCAAGTCTTGACTTGGATTAATCGCCCAAAAAAAGCTCTGCTTCAGGTGGAATCCAAATCGATTGTCATAACTCGGGCTAGGAATCAGAAAACCGGTTTGTCGCTTGGTCATAGGAAAGGAGAAGGTGGGTAGTGGAATCGTGGGCACGTCCAAGACACAGAACCACCCGCCTTTGGATCCCAATGTGTCTCCCATAGTCAGATCCAGATCCTTAAACCGAAAGCGCCACGCCGGTACTTCTCCGTCTTGCGCATCACAGTTCGTGAAACTGCCATCTTTCACTCGATAGTGATATTCAGAAAATCTCCGCAGGAGGCGGCCGGATATCGATGAGTTGGTTGTCGGAGCATAGAGCTGGGCATGTGTTGCCACGCCAGCCTCTGTATTGACATTGATCTCCATCCGCTCAGCCGTCACATCGGCCTGCGGGTCCGTTAAGTGAACATGGCCGACGGCAGTGAGAATACCCGACAAGACTTGAATGGTAGCGTGGTCCGCTGTGAGCGTAATCGCCCCCTGTTGAATCACCACCGATCCGTTTGCCTCGTAGACGTCTTGATCTTGTCGATAGTCGATCCGCTCTGCCGTGATATCGAGAGGCGCGGATCCAGCGGGCGACGCTCCAGCACCCACGTGGGTGTCTGCCGCTGATCCAGGAAAGGGAATGAGCGTGAGGATGGCGACGATGAGAATGCGCTGCCAGCGGACCCACGCGAGAGGACCCGCCATGCTAGCCACGAATCGGTGACAACCCGCAGCCACGCACTGCCGCTTTGATATCCCCCAGGAGCATCAACGATCCGGCAATACAGATGAGATCATGGGGCATGGCTCGGTTCCTAGCGACTGCCAATGCGTCCATGGGAAGGACGGCTTCGAACACCGGCCCTTGCCATTCACCCAGAGTTGCACGAAGTTCTTGGACTGTAGCAGACCGTGCGAGGGTTGCCTGCGTCAGCACGACTTCTGACACACACGGTAACAGCGGATCAATAAATCCCCGCCGATCTTTATCTCGCATCATGCCCCAGACGAGGATAATCCGAGATGTGGGGTGACTGCCGGCAAAGTCCTTGAGATACTCCGCGAGCACATGCGCAGCAGCAGGGTTATGGGCGCCGTCGAGCACGACCGTGGGATACTCGCTGATCGCCTCTAACCGACCTTCCCATGAGACCGTACGCAAGCCATTGCGAACGGCTGCCGCATCCACAGCCATCCCAGCTCGCTCCGCCGATTCAAGTAGTGCCAATGCACACGCGGCATTGTCCCACTGGTGACGCCCTGCCAAACCACAAGTGAGATCCTCCCACACACGAGTCACACCCCGATACGTCAATCGCTCGAAACGATTTTGATCAATAGCAAAGTCGCGGCCAAGCTGCCACAGGGGAGCTGCACGATCCTGCGCGATCCGGCGTAGAACCTGTTCAGCCTCCTCTCCCATCCGTCCGATCACAACCGGGACAAATGGCTTAATGATTCCACCCTTTTCAAATGCGATCGCCTCCTCTGTGTGCCCCAAATATTCTTGATGATCCAAGCCGATCGTTGTGATCACACTGGCCAGTGGTTGCTCTACCACGTTGGTTGCATCGAAGCGCCCTCCTAACCCAACTTCCAATACAGCGACATCGACTTCCGACTCTGCGAAATAGAGGAATGCCAGCGCCGTCGTCATCTCAAAAAACGTCGGTTCCAGATTGTCTTCGAGCACGGCCCGCGAACGCGCGATCAATGCCTCAGCGTGAGGCTCCGGGATCATGCATCCGTTGACACGAATCCTCTCCCGAAATTCGATGAGGTGAGGAGAGGTATAGAGCCCAACCCGTCGGCCTGCATGCTGAAGGACGGCCGCAACCATCGCCGCCGTTGAACCCTTGCCGTTGGTTCCTCCAATATGAAGGACGCGAAGTGAGCGATGAGGATTACCGACCCGGTCCAACAGAATCTGCATGGTCTCCAGGCCCAGCTTAATGCCGTGCTTCTGAAGCGCGTACAGGTACTCAATCATGGAGGAGTAGCTCATCGACAAGCCGGGAGGACGCAGAAGGCTAAAAATGATTCACGAGGGTGCCAACCGTCTCCTTGAGACGCTTGCGCTCGACAATCATATCGATCATGCCGTGTTCGAGAAGAAACTCGGCTCGTTGGAACTGATCCGGCAACTGCTGCTTGATCGTTTGTTCGATGACACGAGGTCCCGCAAACCCAATCAACGCTTTCGGCTCAGCAATGATGACATCTCCCAACATCGCCACACTGGCGGTGACGCCGCCGAACGTCGGATCGGCAAGAATCGAGATAAACGGCAATTTGGCCTCACCCAGCTTCGCGACCGCAGTCGAGGTCTTGGCCATCTGCATCAACGAAAGGATGCCTTCCTGCATCCGCGCACCCCCAGAAGTGGTGACGAGGATGACCGGCAGCTTGAGCTCCAACGCCCGATCAATCGCGCGGCAGAGCTTTTCCCCGACCACAGACCCCATACTCCCGCCCATAAAACTGAAATCGAAGACACAGAACACCACCCGACGCCCGTTGAGCAGGCCTTCACCGATAACAAGCGCATCCTTCCGGCCCGTCTTTTCTTGGTGAGCCTTGACCCGATCTTGATACGGCTTGGTATCGTGGAACCTCAACGGATCCTGCGCTTCTAAACCCGCATCCCATTCTTTGAAGGTACCGAGATCAAGGAGCAAACCAATCCGCTCAGTGACCGAGATCGGGAAATGATACTCGCATTTTGGGCACACCTTGTTGTTCCGGTCAACCTCCTTGCGGTAGACGATCTCCCGGCAATGATTACACTTAAGCCACATCCCCTCGCTGCCTTTTGACCGTGGCGGCGGGGCGGATTCTGCAGGTTTTTCTTTCTTGAACCACGTCATGATTGTTGCCTTAATGCAGTCCTACCCTCTCGACCCATTACGCTCCATCAATTCGCAGAGAATAGCACAGGGCTACTCTTGATGCACCTTCCTGCGTATCGCACCTGATACACCAGACCGCATCAATGCCCGAGAACTGAGGGGGTCAACTCCACCAACATCCATACCCCAACCACGATACTGGCAAGGCTGGCAAATCCCTGAACCCCCACAAAGAGTCGCTGACTCATCGAACGCGAATAGATGACCGGCACACTTAAGGTCAAACCGATCGCCATCATCCCAATGATCGATCCAACGCCAAAGACAAGGATCGCCACAAGCCCGCTGACCATGGTGGTCGTTGCCGCCAAAATCATCAACATCAACGCAGCTGATCCGGCAAGCCCATGCGCCATGCCAATACACAACGGACGAATTGCGTCCGTCATCCAATGCCGATGGCAATGATCGCGTTGTTGCTGGTGGCTGTGCAGGTGGACATGCGGCTGACCGTCGTGGTCGTGGCGATGGACATGCCAACGCTCACGGTACAGTTTCAGCGCAAGACTCCCTCCAAGTACAATCAGGAGCAGTCCGACTCCGGACTCGGCCAAGACCTCAAATTCAGCAGGAATATGGAATCCCCAGGCAAGCACGATCGATCCAACCAGCAACAGCGTCAGCGTGTGGCCGGTCCCCCACCACAATCCGATAGCGCCGGACGCCAAAAATGAGGGCCGCTCAGCAAGAACAGTCGAGACCGCTGCAAGATGGTCTGTATCCAGAGCGTGCCGCAGTCCCAGCACAAAACCAATCCCGAGCAACGTCAATAAATCGGTATCAGGCATCGTGCATCCAGAAATCCACTAGTGGGGTGACTGCGTCCATCACACTCCGTACCAACACGAGCTATGGAAAGAGGCCAACACGGACTCGATGAGAGCAGATGCCTTGCTCACCCACCACGGGCATGCATTTCCAGATGGGGATCTTCCCGGAGACGATCGATCTCGATCAACCCTCCGTCTCGAAGCCCTACCCGTTCCAGCGCCTTCCGCTCCTCAGCACCACGATCGCGACGAGCCGCCCATCCCGACCGAAGGATTTCCCGCATGTGCGCTGGATGCATGTTCATGCGGAGAGGCTTGCGGAGGTCAACTCCAGATCCCGCGTACAAGCACAGGTACCACATCCCATCAGCGGTGACACGACTGCGATCACACTGCGCGCAAAATGGTGTGGTCGTCGAGGGGATAATCCCAAAGATCGTGCCGTCCGGCAAGCAAAATCGTTGGGCGGGAGCGGCTCCCCGTTCTGGAAGCGCCGTGATTCGACCGTACCGTCGCGCGAGGGTATCGAGGATCATGTCCTGAGACAGGACCTTGTCCATCTTCCACTCGTTGGCCCCACCAACATCCATGTATTCGATAAAACGCACCTCGGCCTGATAACGCTTGCCCCATTCGATCAACTCGTTCAGTTCATCATCATTGAACCCTCGAATCGCGACCGTGTCGAGCTTCAGATTGGTAAAGCCCGCCTTCCCGACCGATTCAATGCCCTCTAGAACGCGCGAAAATTCATCACGCCCCGTCAGTTGACGAAACCGCTCAGGCTTCAGGGTATCGAGACTGACGGTGATGCGGTCGAGTCCAGCATAGTAGAGGTCCTGGACAGACTCGGCCAGTAGCACACCATTCGTCGTCAGGGCCACTTCGGTAATGCGTCGGTCCTGTCGAAGCAGCCGAACCAGCCGCGCCAGATCCCGACGCAACAGGGGCTCTCCCCCTGTCAGCCTGACCTTATCCACCCCCAAGTCGGCAAAATAGCCGACGAGCGTCGACATTTCTTCGAAGCTCAGGAGGTCTTCTCGCGGCAGCCAGACATACTCCGGCTCGGGCATGCAGTACCGGCAACGAAGATTGCAGCGATCGGTCACGGACAGCCGCACACTCTTCAACGACCGCCCGAACATGTCCTGTGCTGCCACAGGCGCTATATTTTCCGTGAATTCATCCATCACTTGCAGCCGACCATTACTTTCAATGCTTCAACACTCAGGTTCTCTTACGTTTCACGCTTCACGAATTTAGGGATGCTCCTCCACCCAGACTTCCCCTTCAGGAGTATGTTCCAGCTTCCAAATCGGAGTGATCTGTTTCAGCTCATCAATCGCCCACCGACAGGCATTGAACGCGTCGGCTCGGTGCTCTGCACCGGCGATGATCAACACAATATTTTCACCGATCGTGATGTCGCCATACCGGTGGATGATGAGCAACTCTAGGATAGCGAAATCTTTCAACGCCCGTTCTCGAATCTCCCGCAGCTTCTTCTCTGCCATCCCTTCGTAATGCTCGAACGTAATCCCATCCACATCTCGCCCGCGTGATCGGTCACGTGCAATGCCCAAAAATGTTGCGATTCCACCGATCCGTTTCGATCGACTGCGTACCCGATCAAGCTCCAGATCGAGAGAGAAGTTCTCTCGCTGGATACGGGCGAACTGCCCCAGGTCTATCGGTTCCTGCCCTGATCCTCCGGCGAAGGGAGGTAACAGCGCAATCTCATCACCGTCATTGATGATCGTCTCTTCGTGCGCAACGTCCTGATTCACGGACACGAGCACCTTCCTTTTCTGAATCAGTTCCCCGATTGCGGGATGGCTAGCCACGATTGCGCCGACAAGATCCTTGACCTGCCGGCCATTCGCCACATTCAACGACAGGAACCCCTGATTTCCAGCCAGCATCTTCGTCATACCGAACAATTTCACCGTAATCATCGTCCCTAGCCCCTACCCTTAACCATTCTTGGTATACAACCCTGACTTCCCGCCCGATTTGGAAAGCAGACAGACCTCGCCAAAACTCATCCCACGATCCACAGCTTTGCACATATCGTAAATGGTCAACGCCGCGACCGACGCTGCCGTCATGGCTTCCATTTCGACCCCCGTTGGTCCTGTTGTCTTGGCAGTCGCTGTAATGGTGATGGAGCAGCGGCCTTCTGAACTCGGCTGAGACTCCTCCTTGAAAGAGATATCGACACTCGTCAGGAGAATCGGATGGCACATGGGAATGAGGTCCGGTGTCTTCTTCGCACCCATCACGCCTGCAATCTGAGCAACAGCCAGCACGTCCCCCTTCGCGATCTTACCTCGTTGAATCTTTTGAAGGGTTTCAGGAAGTAGAAAGACCTTGGCCTGCGCAGTTGCGAGACGCTCCGTCGAGCCCTTGGCACTGATGTCGACCATCCGAGCTCGACCTGATTCATTGAAATGCGTAAATTCGTCCATTTTGCCCTTTGAATCAGCAACTTATAACCAGCACGCTGCGGGATTATAGGTGCCGATGGAAACGAAGGTCAAGCCGATGAGAGATGGCAGTCTGTTGCCGAATACTGCCTCGAAGTACACTGACCTCGGTTGTCAGTAGTGGACGCCATGAGTAGCAGCCTCACACCGAGCCTGCTTGCGCGTGCCGTAACGCTGGTGGTGCCCCAGCTCATTCTTCAGGCTTCCCCAGACACTCTCCATCGGTGCGTTGTCATAGCAGTTGCCCTTCCGACGCATAGACGCAGTCATGCCGAACTGCTGCAGCTGATCTTGATAGGCCTGGGCACAATATTGGGCCCCACGGTCAGAGTAGTGGAGCAAGCCTGACGGTCACGATATCGCCCGTACATTTCCCGAAGACTGGCATACTCGGCGTGTTTACAATCAACAACTCCTTAGCGTTGAACGCCTTGAGATTAACAGGACGACCATCAATATCGGGGAGACGAAAGCTGTCGAGTGGTGACAGCGATCGTGCACGCACCTGTTTCTCGCTGGCGAATATTTCTCCGCTTGACCCGTTGCTGAGACAAAACACCATCAGTATCAATTCAGAAACAATCAGCAATAACATTGGACATTTATGAATGTTTATACAAGAGCGTTATTTGCTAAATTAATGATACTTAATTTTAATTTTCGATACTTCATCTTATTCAGTTCGTCTATTGTTTAGCTCTAATTCATTTGACAAACAATGGACATCATGATACACATCAATCAGCCTTTGCCCACCACCACTATGCAGGTGAGCCATCAGACCTTCGCTTTAGGTCTGATGGCTGAAGGGAGGTTCGCGATGAAGGATGACGGATTAAGAGGAATCTCTGAAAGTATTCACTTCGAGGAAAAAATTGAGCTGGAGGTTATCGATCAAGACGAGGCCACTTCCGGAGTACTCATCAACCAGATCGCATGGGACCAAGAGCCCGACGGAGACTCTGACCCACCCGTCAGGCCTGACACAGAGGGTCGAAGCCAACAGAATCCCTTTCTACTCGAATCTCTCTATTTCCGTTCCTTCCGTGGTACAGCCCTGTTGACCAAGAAGGAGGAACTCCACCTTGCCAAACGAATCGACGAAGGAACCCGCCGCATCAGGATGTCCCTGAAGAACGCCACGGCCATACTGGCTCACGCTGTCTCCCCAACCTCCCGTAAAGAGACGATTCAAGAGCTCAGTGCCATCCGGCGTCTGAGCGGTCTCTCTGCCATTGCCCTGGATCGAGCCGACACCCTTCTCAGTGCGTGGGCTGGATCACCCGCAGATGGCAGCCTCGTGGAACCGCAGGTCCGTCAGCAACTCCTCACGATGCTGACGGAGATACGAACGGCAGGCCGCCAGCTGGAAGACGCGAAAGAGGAGCTCGTCCGGCGCAACTTGCGCCTGGTAGTCGATGTCGCAAAACGGTACATCACACACGGCCTCACGCTGCTCGATCTGGTCCAGGAAGGAAATATTGGCTTGATGAAGGCGGCGGAACGCTTTCAATACCGCAAGGGATTCAAGTTCAGCACTTACGCAACCTGGTGGATCCGTCAAGGCATCACGCGGGCGCTCGCCGAGCAATCCCGAGTGATCCGTGTGCCCGTTCACCAATGCGAGGCCGCCAGTCGCATCGCCCGCGCCACGCGACGATTGGAGCTGCAACTCGGAGAAGCGCCTCGGATAGAGGACATCGCTCGAACCCTTGGACTCCGTCCAGAACGAGTACGCACCACGTTGGCCGCCATTCAACAACCACTCGGACTGGAGACACCGGTCGGTGAGGGTCAGACGGTCTTAGGCGACCTTCTCCCCGATCATCAGACAGCCCCGCCGGACAGCTCTATCCATCGGCTCGAACGAGAAAAGGAACTCGAACGCCTCCTGAGACCGCTCAGCCCGAGAGAAAACGCCGTGATTCGCATGCGCTTCGGCCTGGGGTACGACAAGATGATGACTTTGGTCGAGGTCGGCGAACAGTTGGACTTAAGCCGGGAACGGGTTCGCCAGATCGAGGCTCACGCACTTCGCAAACTACAGACGCCAGCCGCACGAGAAGTACTGAGGTCGATTCAGTAAGAGTCAGTGCGTTGGCCGACAGGCCCTCGCTGCTGATGATTACATCACGGTTCCTATTGTGGGCCACTGTACAACTGACGTGCGTCCTACTTGGCAGTTATGAGAGCCATCGAGTCTCTCTTGTTGCATACGCCCCACCAACATCGGGCTTGTCTTGGCGCGTCAAGGCTGGCAAGCTTCGGCAGGGTCACCTGCGACTTGTGACCGCACACATCGTAATCCCTGGTGGCGTACAACAACTATGAAAACACCTCGCCGTTCTCTCTTTCGCGCAATTGCAGCAGTCTTGCTCTTACTGCAGGCCGGCTGTGGAGCCGCGCAGTTGGGAACATGTGCGCCACATACAAAAGAAGAAGGCACTCCGACACTGAATTGGACCGAATGCTTCGAGGCTCCCTTCACACATGCTGGAATAATGCATTCGGTGTTCTGTCTCAATGACGGCACTTCGAAACCGCCTGTACTCCTGCTCCACGAGCTGACGGGGCTGACGCCAGGAACACTCGCCTATGCGGAAGAACTCTCCAAAGATTTCACCGTCTACGTGCCACTGTTGTTCGGCGAGAAAGGAAAGTTCTCCCTTACCAGCGGATTGTTGGCCTATTGGTTTCGAGGTGTGGTTGATTTCTTTCCTGGTGGCGAATGGGGCATTCCCTCTCATGGAAGCACTCCCCTTGTTGAATGGCTACGCGGTGTCGTGCGGAAGACTGGAGAGCGCCACCAAGCGCAGCGACTGGGCGTTATCGGGAACTGCATGACCGGCCCCCTCCCTGTAGCACTGCTGGACAATCCGCACGTTGGCGCTGCGGTGGTCGCCCAACCGGCGTTGCCTCTGTCCTTTTGGTGGTCCACTGATGCGGACAAACAATCACTCGGTCTCTCCGCTGACGACCTTCAGGGCGCACGTGGGAGTGCTGCGAAGATTTATGGACTGAGATTTGAAGCAGACTGTATGTCAGATCCCGCGAAACAACACACACTACGCAAAGAGTTTGGCGAACGGTTTCTCAGCGGCGAAATCCCCGCTGACGAATACCAGCATGAGGGAAAACCGACCAACGCCCACAGCACCTTGATTGGTTCGTGGAAGAAGCAGGACGAGGCTGGACAATCTTCCCGAGACGCGCGCGCACGAGTTCGGCGGTTTCTCCTGACGGAATTACTCGAGAGTCTTCAAGCCCGTTGATTCGCCCATGGACCGTCTACCCATCCTTGACTTTCCTCATCGAAGCCGATAAGCAGATCTACGCATCCACTGCCCGACACCGCCACAGGACCTCACGTTCGTGACAGAAGGAGTCTGACCATGACTGACTTACAACTCTTCTACGCGACCAACCGCAACCACCTCGGCAACGATCGCTGGCACCCGGATGGCTATGGCAAAAAATTCAGCGACGACGGTGTCGAGAATCTTCGTTTCGGCCGACTCCTCGTCAAGGTTGATGAATCCAAGATGGCCAAATTTCTCGAGAAGGACTGTGGCAACATGGGACAGGGTGACGGCGAGGGGCTCATCAAGTACCTGGCCAAATGCGCCGAGTCCGCCGACATCGTCGCCTATCGGGAAAAGATCAACCGGTCAGTCGCCGAAGACCAACAAGAGAATATTAAGCTAGGCTCGCAGGCAGCGTTCTCAGATCTGCAAACCATCATGCGGAAGAATTCGGACGTGCTGCTGCTTATCCATGGCTACAACGTCTCCTGGACCGACGCCGTCGGCACGGCTCTCTCGCTGCAGACCATGCTGAATTCCAGTCCGGAGAGAGACCCGGAACAGCAGGTGCAGGTCGTACTCTTCACCTGGCCCTCCGACGGAATGGCACTCCCCTTCGTCTCCTACAAATCAGATCGGTCGGAAGCGGCCGGGTCCGGCAACGCCATCGGCCGTGGCATTCTAAAGGTACGGGACTTTCTCGCCAGCCTGCGTCGAGCAGAAGAAGCGCTCTGCAAACAAGATCTCCATCTCCTCTGTCACTCGATGGGCAACTACCTCTTAGAGAACGCCCTCGAACGGTGCGATGCCTTCACCCCTGGTAATGCGCTACCCCGCATCTTCGAACACATCTTTCTCTGTTCACCCGACGTGGACGATACTGCACTAGAACAGGGGCACCCGTTGGCCAGAGTACACGAATTGGCCAGAAGCGTGAGCGTCTACCACAATCGCGGCGATGCCGCCCTCGTCATATCTGATTTCACGAAAGGCAATCCGGATCGACTGGGGTCAAACGGCCCGGCGCGACCAGCTCACGTGCATAACAAGGTACACCAGGTCGACTGCACCCCGATCGTCAAGGGTCTGGTCGAACACAGTTACTATCTCGTGGGACACGTCAATGCCGACATCCGCATGAGTATCGATGGGGTTCCCCATGACGACCCAAGCCGACACCGCAACCGGCTCGGCATGATGGGCAATCAGTGGGAAATGCGATCCACATAAGGGACAGGGAATCGAGTTCGTGTGTGGCGTGGCACTTCAAAACGTAGAGTTGTTGTATCTTGCGATCCACCATTCCCGACGCCTGTCAGCATGATCGTTCCTCGCGCCTACCTGACAGGACACGCAAAAAGGCTATCCAGCGGCGTTCTCGCATCGCTCAGAAACTCACCATACGGCCAGAATACGACTCCCCTCTTCGCTCGTGACGTCCATGCTCAGCGGGAATTTTAAGAGTCTGTTAGCTCTTGGACTTCTCATGCGCTATGACTAGGGTGAGAGTACGCTGGTTTCCCACTTTCATTCACGACCAGCCCAAGCCCGCGCATCTCTTCCCAATCCTGTGCAGTCGGCGCTCGACATCGACCAAGTATGAAATCACCGCCCAACAGTAAATTGAAATTGCAGTCCACGTATCGATGGTGAAGATAGTGATGTTGCCTCAGAAACCGGATATAGCCTGTCGTGAGCATCCACCGTAAGACAGGGGACGCCCCAACAACCGCATCATGCGGTCGATGTAAATAGGGATGCACGAACATGGCCAAGCAGGAATAGCCCGCCAAGGCCGGAAGCGCCCCCACCAGCACCCATGGGCCACACACCAATCCGATCAGCAGCAGAACGGGGACCATCGGCAGATTGAACCAGACAATCCCCACGCCACGCAGCGACATGCCGTAGTGCTCTCGCCGAATCAATAAGCCCCGAGGACCCTGCAAGCTCTGATCAAGCCGTTCTCTCTCGTGTGCACTAGTAAATTGCGTCACGAAATCTCGGCGAAAGGTCCATCGATGATGGACGATGCCATGGGAGAAGTAAGCGTGCCGGAAGGGTCCACTGATCCGTGGATGGTGTGCCCAGAGCCGACGGGTTCGAGGTCCCGCATGGTAGATCACTCGGTGAATGAGAGATTCCAGGAGTGACACCACGGCATACCCAAGCATCAGCCCGACAACGATCTGAAGAAAGATGCTCACAACGCCTCGTTGACGCGAGGCTACGTACAGAAGTGAGTCCTGTCAATACCTAGAGTTCAATACAGAGGCAGATGCGAATAGTGATTTCACACACCTCCCGAGACCGCTCCCCTTCCTCGCCCGCGCTACCGTGCATGGCCTGTCTGCGTCACCGAAAGCTCCTACACACCATGTGGACTTATGGCCCACGACAAAAATGGAGGAGGCTGCAATCTCGGTAAATACAGACTCTGTTCGACCTCGCGTTCGTTGTACCACCAGACGACGAATAGGATGGCCTGCCTCGTGAATGGGATGCCTCCACGAACTCTCTCCACTGAATCTATTCAGATACACCCATCGGTGATTAGCACGAGTGTTGGTCTACGTACAACTCGATGGTCAGATCTTATCTTGTTGAAAGTACGTACAATCGGAACACCGCCCGATGTCTTCGGTGTGCTGGACCCAGCTCGGGATCGAGTTTGCTGTAAGGACGTACGTACTGTGAACGTGTTGCGACCGGCCATGTTCAGGCAGCCTGAGGGCTTCACTGGTCTCGCTGTTGAGCGGTACCAGACCACGGCCGCCGCGGGTGGCGTCGCAACACGCAGACATACCAATCTCTATCCGTTTAGAAGAAATTGGCAGAGCATTGGAACTGAATCTGAGTGACTGCAGACCCAGCACATTCTTAGGGAACGTCTGATTAAGGGGCTGATGTAGCTAAGCGAGCCCAGAGAGGGTTACGTTTAGCGACTGATCTTCCCAAGAAAGAGCCGGATGCCCGTCCGGGTACGGCAGCGGTTGCTGGAACATTTTGTCGCGGGCACCACGGCACGAGCCACTGCCCAGTTGGTCGGGGTGCAGGGACGGAGGGTCGTCGTATTTTTCCAGCGGCTCCGTCAGGTAATTGCCACTACACAAGAGAGCTTTCTTCTGTCCGGTGAGATCGAAGCCGATGAAAGCTATTTGGGTGGGGTGCGGAAAGGACGGCGCGGGCGGGGTGCGGCAGGAAAAGTGCCTGTCTTTGGGTTGTTAACACGAGGCGGCACGGTGTACACGGCGATCATCCCGGATGCCAACGCCAAGACATTGATCCCCATCATTCGAGAGAACGTGACACCGGACAGCATCGTCTACACCGATAGCTTTCGGGTGTACGACGTGCTGGCTGTCTCGGAGTTCCATCACAAGCGTGTCAATCACAGCAAGACCTTCGTGTCAAAACGTGGTCACCAGATCAATGGCATTGAGAACTTTTGGAACCAAGCGAAGCGGCATTTGCGACGCTTCAACGGCATCCCGAAAAACAGCTTCTATTGGTTCTTGAAAGAATGCGAGTGGCGCTTCAACGGATCCGGTCATCGCGCGCTGTTAAATCAGCTGAAATCCTGGTATCAATCCGAAATTAACAAGTCGTAGCTACATCAGCCCCATCT